>NZ_JBXPBP010000002.1:0-468965 GCF_056924295.1 Enterococcus sp. LJL128
TTAACCCCTGTCAGCTCTAGTATCTCTTTTGTTGTCTTTCCTTCAATTTTCAATTCAATTACTTTCTCTTTGACTTCAAGAGAATACGCCATTTTTTTCTTCATCAAAAGCACCTCCGCTAAATTTATTATATAAAATAAATTCAACGGAGGTGCCTCTTTTTTATATTCTCATTCTTGGGGGTCAGTGCCCTTCTGTCACAACCTCTTCCTACGATTAGTCAAGAGGAAAATAGAAAAATAATTTTTGTAGATCATCGTTAAACGAGAACTAGTCCAATGAAGAGTAAACTAAATAACCCAGGTGAATCGCTGAAATTTTTACCTAGGCTTTGATATAATTATGGTATAAGGATTCGTCCTTATTGGTCGTTGGAGACCGTATACGCATACGCGTATCTTGTATGATTCTTAACCATGGAATGCATACATTTCAGAAGCTTGTTCATACAGGCAACTGTGGCAACCTTTTCCTTTTTTGGGAGGGGTTGCTTTTTTAGTTTGTAATAATAATCAACGATATGATTGGAGACTGCGTGCTGCTGACGAATCATGTTTCGAATGGTGAAGTAGAGAATCTTGCGTTCCTTTGGGTTTCCTCTTTTATTAATGTGATCCTTCCCCCTATACTTTCCAGACTGAAAACGCCGAATATCAATTCCGACAAATGCATTCAGTTTGTTGGAAGTAGAGAACCGTCGAATATCGCCTAGCTCTCCAAGTAGAAGAGCCGCCGTTGGCGCGCCGATACCCGGAATACTCTGAAATAATTCAAACGCTTCAAGAGACTGAGCGACTTCAATCATCTGCGCCATTATTTGTTCCTTTTGTTCTAATAGGTCTTGAAGAAGTTTGGCATAGTAAGCGACTTTCTGACAATGGATACTGTCCGCTTCTACGGCAGGATAAGAGTTGGTCGCATAGTCTAAAATCTGGTCGGCTTTCTGCCAAGCCCTGTTTTCGGAGATTCGTTTTCTGGTCGTTTTCATTAAACGGTTCTTGATTTTCGTTCGACTGGAAGCGAGAACGAACACCGGATGAGGAAACAGTTCAATCAACGATAGAGCGTAAGGTGTGATACGACTAGAAAAAAACAGCTCCAGTTCAGGGAATGTCGATTGAAGTCCGTTGTGAAGATCCATACGAACTTGGCTGATTTTTCCTTCTATCTCTTGATAAAAGCGTGAAAGATCACGTAGTTTAAGATAAGGCACCTGCTGGTGCTGTTTTACTTCTCGTTGATTTTTTTGGTGTGTTTGAGCGAGTTTGTGTGCATCGATTTTATCGGTTTTCCAGCTACGTAGGGAACCTTCCTCCATCTGTTTTTTTGCTTCCAAAGGATTCAAGAGGCAGTAGGACAACTGATTGTCCTGACAGAATTTTTCTAAAGGACGAGAGTAGACACCCGTCGCTTCAAAAACAATTTCGGGTGTTTCGGACAGCGCATTGATTTCTTGAAGCAACTGTTGGAAACCAACTTGATTATGTTGGATTTTCCCTTCCGATAAACAACGAGTCCCATGATAGAGCACTTTGTAGCTTTCTCCTTTTGATACATCAAGAGCTAGAATAACTGTCATTGTTTTCTTCTCCTTTTCTTTTTTATTGAAAGACCTTCACTGATTCCTTCCGATTCTACTTTCCTTTACACGGACTCGAAGTCCCAACATACTTAAACCTGATTCTAAAAGGATAGTGAAGGAGCTCGGTTTATATTTCGGACTCGTGGTCCTTGAGGTTTTGTTCGAGCTTCCTTTCACCCTCACTATACGCTATAAATAGAAAATAGTGGGTAAGATATTCCGTCGAATACCTTACCCACTAATCTTAGTATGTTTAATTTGTTCATAAGCGGTTTCTGCATCGTGGCATTTATCCCAAATGACTGCTTTTCCAGCTGCCAGTGATTTTTTTACATCAATAATTCGCTGATTACTGCTGCCTCTAAACTGTAAATTTAGGTTTCTTTTGCTAAGTTCAAAGCGGCCGTCTACCAAAATATCTATCTTGCCAAGCAGCTCCAGCTTATCAGGGGTTTCAAGAAGCAGTTCTTCAAAAGTATAGCCGCTCCATGACCAAATATCCTTTTTAATCCCAAACTCCTGATGGATTCGGTTGACAACCTTTAAGCAGACCTCTGTATTTAGAAAGGGTTCGCCGCCAAGCAGGGTTATCCCTTGAACATAATCATGAGAAAGATCTTCAATGATTTTTTCTTCTAACTCAGCTGTGAAAGGCTGTCCATACTTGAAATTTTGAACAGCTTTATTAAAACAGCCCTCGCAGGCAAAAAGACAACCGCTGACGTATAAGCTGTTGCGGACACCTTCGCCGTCTACAAAGTTAAATGCTTTATAGTCTGCAATGTAATTCTGACTGTAGTCCTCAGCACGCCATTCTTTTGGAGCTGGATTGTTCATAACAATCATCCTTTCAATAAGGCTTCTTAAGTCGCGGCATACGGCTTGAAGCGGGAAGTTATCTACAAGACTGCTGTACCAAAGCAAGTAAAGCAGAAGGGAGAAGAAGCATTTTACTTAAAAAATAGAAACGCAGCTTTAGGATTGACGGTTCTCATGATACAGCACTTTATTGTAGTCAACGAAGCGTGGGATACATGGAAATATCATTTTTTCATATTTAAGGGGCTATAGCATCGTCAAATTGACGAATGTCACAACCCCTTTAAACCTATCAGTCTGTTTGTTAATTAAAAACTAGAAGTAAAGCTGCTATTTCATATGTTTGACACGGGAAGAAATTTCTTTGTGACGTCCGTGAACCATTGGACGTGCTTGGGGATTGCCAAGGTAGCCGCAGGTTCTTTTTACAACATCACATGATTTTGGATCATGGTTGCCGCATTGCGGACATTCGAATCCGCGCTCCGTTGGCTGGAAGTCGCCTTCATAGTCACATTCGTAGCAATGATCGATTGGTGTGTTTGTACCAAGATAGCCGACACGGTCATATGCGTAGTCCCAAACAGCCTCCAAAGCTTTTGGATTTTGCTGAAGAACAGGGTATTCACAATAATGGATAAAGCCGCCGGAGCAATATTTTGGATAGTCTTTTTCAAAATCCAGCTTCTCGAACGGTGTTGGATTTTTCCGTACATCATAGTGGAAGCTATTTGTATAGTATTCCTTATCTGTAATGTTATCTACAAGTCCGAATTTTTCTGTATCCAGGCGGCAGAAACGGTCTGTCAGGCTCTCGCTTGGCGTAGAGTAGACACTAAAGTGGTAACCGTAATCATTCCCCCATTGATCAGCAGAAGCCTTCAAACGTTTCACTACATCTAATGTCAGGTCCTTTGCTTCAGGATTGGACTCCCACTCGCCCCCGAAAAAGGCAGAAGCTACTTCATAGAGTCCGATATAACCTAAAGAAACAGTCGCCCGTTTATTTTTAAATAATTCGTTGACGGACTCTTTTCTTGAAAGACGTTTGCCGAAGGCACCATACATATAAAGAATAGGTGCATTGGCTGGAGTCGCTTCTTTACAACGCTCTACGCGATAAACAAGAGCATCCTTCATAATTTCCAGACGTTCTTCAAGAAGCGTCCAGAATTTTTCGAGATTGCCGTTTGCTTCTAAAGCAATTCTAGGCAGGTTCAACGTCACAACGCCTAAGTTCATGCGGCCAACGTTAATTTCTTCACCATTTTCATCTTTCCACCCTTGAAGGAAAGAACGGCAGCCCATTGGCACTTTGAAGCTTCCTGTTAATTCCACCAGCTTGTCATAGCTCAGAACATCTGGATACATCCGCTTTGTAGCACATTCTAAAGCTAACTGCTTAATATCGTAGTTTGGATCTTCTGCATTTAAATTAGTGCCGCGCTTTAACGTGAAAATCAGTTTAGGAAAAATTGCTGTTCGTTTTTCACTGCCTAAGCCGTTGATTCTAATTTGTAGAATTGCCCGTTGAATCTCACGCTCAAACCAGTTTAGTCCTAGGCCAAACCCTAAAGAAGTGAAAGGTGTTTGGCCGTTAGACGTGAATAAAGTATTAATTTCATATTCAAGACTCTGCATCGCATCATAGATATCTTTTCTTGTTTTTTCTTTTGCGAACTCTTCTTGTTTTGCCTCGCCGTCAATCCATTTTTTTGCATCAGCTAGATGTTTAAAGTAATTCAGTTCAGCAAAAGGCGCCAGTAATTCATCCACACGATCGGCAGAACAGCCTCCATATTGACTAGAGGCAACGTTGGCGATAATTTGTGAAATTTGTGCAGTAGCAGTTTGGATTGATTTTGGTGATTCTACTTCAGCGTTTCCAATTTTGAAGCCGTTGTTCAGCATGCCTTTGAAGTCAATTAGACAGCAGTTGGTCATTGGCGTATATGGATGATAATCCAAATCGTGGTAATGAATATCGCCTTTTTGATGGGCATTTGCTACGTGCGGCGGCAGCATTTTTAAGCCAATCGACTTGCCGACAATCCCAGCAGTTAAATCACGCTGAGTATTAAAGACATCACTATCCTTATTCGCATTCTCATTAACAACTGCCTGATCTTTATTTAATAATTTACCGATTGTAAAGTTGATATCGGTTGACTTGGTACGTTCGAAATCACGACGGGTACGGTAATTGATGTATTCCTCTGCCAGTTCGTATTCATTTCTTTCCAGTAAGATATGTTCAACGATATTTTGAATTTCATAAATTTTTACATCCGAAACAAACCGTTCTGAAATCTCCTGATCAACACGTTCAACAATTTCCTGGATACGCTCATGTGCAAGAGGGGTTAAAGGACCATTGATTTTTTGTTCAGCCTTGATCAAAGCATCATATATTTTTTGATCGTCAAATTCGACAAGGCGTCCGTCTCTTTTGATTATTTTCATCTTGTTCAGTGATGAAGCAGTAGTACTCAATGGTGATTCTTCTCTTATTTCCATCATAAATTTCCAGCTCCTCGATGACTTATTCCTCATATATCATAAAACAAATTTTCTTTTCTTTCAACAATATATAGTGTTTATTTTTAAAAAGAACAGGGGTGAACGCCTATATGTTGTGTTTGGAGGTTTTGAAAATTCTGTGAAAGCAAGTACAGCGATGCTTTGAGAAGGTTAGCTGAAATAAAAAAAAATTCTGAGAAAACATGAAACGATATTTTGAAGATTTACGGCAAAAGGAGAAGAAGGAACCATCCGTATGAAATATATGTGAAAGAGTAAACAGTATCTCTGGATTCCACAAAAAAATATGACGAAATATGGTTATCTATACCAAGAATCAGGATAAATTATTTATTTTGGTTAGTTTGCTTCTATTTATGAAATAAAGGGTATTGGATTTAGTTGGTATCGGTTTATGTGTACTTCTTTAGAGACTCCGACACAACCAGGTAGAATAATCGGTAGAACAAACCAAACTAAGAAATTTGATTTTCTACGATACAAATACAACGTAAAAATGTTCAGTTGCTGAAAATATTGGTAAAATGACAGTAATACATAAGATGGGCGGAAGAACAATGGAAAAAATTATTGAGATTCAGCATGTAAGTAAATCGTATGGCTATTTGCTGAATAAGGTTAAGGTTCTCGATGACCTTTCTTTTTCTGTAAATAAAGGAGAGTTTGTTGGGATTATGGGCCCCAGCGGTGCGGGAAAATCTACGTTGTTAAATGTTATTTCCACAGTCGATACACCCTCATCAGGACTGGTAAAGATTAGTGGAAAAAATATTTTGGAAATGAGAAGCGGCCAGCTGAGTGACTTTCGCAGGAGAAAAATTGGTTTCATTTTCCAAGATTTTAATCTAGTGGAGTCATTAAATGTCAAAGACAATATTTTGCTCCCGCTGGCAATTGACCATATACCAGTACATACGATGGAGGAACGGCTGCAGCATGTGGCTGAAATTTTAAATATAGAAAAAATACTTACAGCCTATCCGGCAGCTGTTTCAATTGGTCAGAAGCAGCGGGTGGCAGCTGCTAGAGCCTTAATTGTCAATCCTATGTTGATTTTTGCAGATGAGCCAACGGGTTCACTTGATTCTAAAGCTGCTGCAGAGCTGCTGCAATATATGTCGGAAATGAATCGGCAGGATCATGCAACGATTGTTATGGTAACTCATGATCCGTACACAGCAAGTTATTGCAATCGAGTGCTGTTTATTAAAGATGGTTCTTTTTTCTCTGAAGTTGTTCGTCAAGGATCCCGGGAACAGTTTTTTAATCAGGTAATCGATATGCAGGCTACGATTGGAGGTGGGAATCGTCTTGATCATTTCTAAACTGGCATGGAAAAGTGTACGCTCTCAATACTATCACTATGCGGTATATCTAATCGGAATGATTTTTGCGGTGACGATTTATTATAGCTTCCGAGCGATTGCTTATGATCAGATTCTTCTTAATAGTGTGGGTAGTGAAATACGTCTCAAAAATACGATGGAATGGGGCGGGTTTCTAATTATCATTATGATAATCAGCTTTATGTTGACTGTTAACCAGTTCTTTTTTTCCAGAAGAGTAAAGGAGATTGGCATTTATCAGCTGATTGGCATGAGAAAAAGACAAATTGCCGGGGTCTTCTTCTCAGAAATATCTATTTTAGGCATCACCGCATTGGTGATTGGATTGCTTTTAGGAGTTATTTTTTCCAAACTGTTCTCAATGATTCTGATAAAGGTAATGTTTTTAACTATTGAAAGCAGTATTCGCTTATCCTTTCCAGCAATGCTTGAAACAATAAGCGCATTTATTTTTATCCTGCTGCTGATTTCTATTCACAGCTGGTTTTTGCTTTATTCTTATCAGCTGACTAGTTTCTTTAAACGGGATGAGAAAGCGGCAGTAACGATAGAGCAGCTTACTAAGAAACAGCTGTTCTTGGGCTGTGTAGGCGTAGGTCTTATTTTGGCAGGCTATATTCTCTCTTTTCATGTTTTGTCTTTAGCTGCAGATGATTTTAACCCAGTGATACTATTGAGTTTGCCTTTTTTGTTAATCGCTCTTTGTTCTGCAGGAACCTATTTATTTTTCAAATATACGATTCATATTTTAATTTGGCTTTTTAGTCGAGGGAAGCAGCGCTATTACCGGGGGTTAACCATGCTGGTTGCCGGAAGTACTCGCCTGCATTTATTCAAGGGCAGCAATACATTAACTACAATTACAATTTTTATCGCCTGTTCGTTAGGAATTATCGGTGGCTCAGCTTCGTTTTATACATTAGGAATAGAAGGAGTAACGCGTACAAATCCAACAGACTTTCTGGTCAGCAGTGAACTTTATGGTACTATTCAAAAAAATATAGAGCAGAAAACAAGTATTACGCAGTCCGTCCCGTTAAAGTTTAAAGTTATCGGCGGTCAGTATCGGCAAACGATTAAAAATCAGGAAACAACTACTCTGACAGAGCCAATCAATTTATTAGGGGTGTCAAATTATCGGGAGTATCAAAAAATTAATCCTTATCTGAAACCGATTGTTTTGAAGAAAAAGGATAGTGCGGTGATGATTGATGATATGCAAAATGGCTTTCGCGAGCTTATTACATATGATCCCGTTGTGAAGCTGACAGATGGACTAATGCTGGAAACAGAGGGAAGTGTACCGGATTATCTGGGAAATGCAATGCTCCGGTATAACCAGCGGACCATGATTGTGTCAGATGAGCTGTTTAATCAAGTAAAGACTGCCGCGGCTTATGAGCTGACAGCATTTAATATTAAAAAGAATAACGACAGCCAGCTGACAGATGCTGCGCTGAAGGGCATCAACAAGGAATGGCAGGGACCAATCTATTATGAACTGAATAATGACGCAGGAAGCGTGAAAGGCTATGTTTCCACGGTATCTAAAAAAAATTCGGAGGACTCAGAAGAACATGAGGTATGGCGCTTAAATTATACTAGCCGGCTGCCCAATCTGGAGCATACTAGAAAAGAACTGGGGATTTTTCTGTATATTATTCTATTTGCAGGAATCTTAGCGCTGGTTATTTCAGGGAGTGTACTGATGGTTCGGCAGTTTTCAGAAGCAGAGCGGGAAAAAACGACATACCAGCTGCTAGAGCGTTTAGGAATTTCCCGCAGACAAATCCAGCGGCTGGTTTATCAGCAAAATATTATTATTTTCTTTTTGCCGATGCTTTTGGGGATTTTTCATGCCTTTTTTGCTGTTCGTCTGTTCAATCAGGTAGTACCAAGTTCAGGCTACCAGCTGGCATATCTTTCTTGTGGACTGCTTATACTAATCTATGTTATTTATTATATGATAACTGCAAAAATTTATTATTGGATTGTCAGCAAGGGGGATTAGAAAAAAGGGGGTAAGTCAAAAGCAGGACTTTTAAAGAATCTATTTTTTCGAGACTGTAAAGTAAGGATGTGTCCTACTCTGTGCTTTTTCTATTTTTAATCCTGCGATGAGTGTTATAATATTTTAGAAATGATTTTTGAGAGGAGCTAAGGCAATTGGAAAAACATGATGAGAAATTATTGATTGAGCTTGTAACTGCAAAAGGGGTTCCTGGAAATGAAGGAGAGGTACGGGCAATCTTCAAAAAATATGCAGAGCCTTTCGCAGATAAAATAATGTATGATGGTCTAGGCAGCATTATTGCTAAACGCTCAGGTGATAAAGAAGGTCCTAAAATCTTTTTCTCCGGGCATATGGATGAAGTTGGGTTTATGGTTACTCAAATTACGGAAAAAGGTTTTATCAAATTTCAAACACTCGGCGGCTGGTGGGGACAGGTTATGCTGGCTCAGCAGGTGCAGATAACTACTGGAGCAGGAGATGTTATCCACGGTGTAATCGGTTCAAAACCGCCTCATGTGCTAACACCTGAGGTTCGTAATAAACCCTATGAGTTGTCCGATATGTTCATCGATATTGGAGCTTCAAGTGAAGAGATGGTAAAAGAGTGGGGAATTAAGCCTGGTGATATGATTACACCATATATTGAGTACAGACGAATGAATGATACAAAATTCCTATTGGCTAAGGCTTGGGATAACCGTATTGGAACTGCTGTTTCTCTGAAAGTACTGGAAAATTTAGCACAGGAGGGTCACCCAAATATTCTTTATGCAGCTAGCGATGTTCAGGAAGAGGTAGGCTTGAGAGGGGCTCAGACAAGTACTTATCTAGTTGATCCAGATATTGCGTTTGCTTTAGATACTGGAACCGCTGGGGATACACCGGGAATGACTGAAAAGGAAGCTGATTCAAAATTAGGCGAAGGTCCGCAGATTCTGATTTATGATGCTTCGATGATTCCTCATAAAAAACTAAAGGATTTTGTTATACAGGTTGCTGAAGAAAATAATATTCCCTTCCAGTATACAGTTATTGCAGGGGGCGGAACAGATGCTGGAAGAATGCATTTAACCAGAAACGGTGTCCCTTCTCTGGCAATCACAGTACCTGTGCGCTATCTGCACTCCCATACATCAATTATTCATGAGGACGATTACTTGAATACGGTTAAGCTAGTAACAGAGGTTGTTAAACGTTTGGATCAAGAAACAGTTCTTAAAATCAAAGAATTTTAAAGGAGCATAAACAATGAATAATCAGGTAACAAATGCAGAGCATAGAGAACGTGCTCGAAAAGCGCTGTCCGGCAAGTGGGGAACAATGGCTCTGCTTATCTTTTGCGGTTTTTTAGTTCGGATGATAATCAGCACCTTAGTAGGCAGTGTCTTTCCTATGGAAAGCGGCAGCAATGGTGAGAATTTAGTCAGCTTTCTGCTGAACAACCTGCTGTTTTTTGCATTTACCTATGGAACATATAATGCTGCACTGCAGGTAATCAGAGGACGGTCCGTGGATATCTCGCTACTGACATCTATTTTCCGTAAAGAGCTTTATCTGCCAATGTTAATTATTAATTTTATTCAATATTTGGTACAGCTGCTTGTCAATTTAATTACGCTGTTGCCGGTACTCTTGACTGCTGGTTTGACTATGTATCTTGGCTTGATGTTCAATACAGTTTCAGTTGCACAGTTTCAAAATGAGATGGCATCAGATGGGCTTCTTGCAGTTGTCATGTTATTGTTCTCTCTAGCTCTGTTATTAGTTGGAATTTTCATCAGTGGTGTTTTCCAGTTTGCAGTTTGGATTAAGCTGGATCAGCCAAATCTTGGTGTAGGGGATATTTTACGAGACGCCTTTGGGTTGATGAAAGGACGTTTCAAGCAGTATTTCTTCCTGCAGCTGTCTTTTGTCGGTTGGTATATTCTGGGCGCTATGGCTTTAGGTATAGGACTATTTTGGGTTATTCCTTATCATGATGTAGCTGTAGCGAGCTTTTATGATAGTGCCCAGCGGGAAAAATCACCGTTTTAATAAACAGTCTGTAAAATAAGGCTGCTGAATAATAACTAAACATTAACTAGACCCTATACACAATTTATCTGATTGGAGGAACTGGAAATGAAAATCACTGTTCTTGGCTGTCTAGGCGCCTATCCATATGAAGGACAAGGAACGAGTTCGTATCTATTGGAATCAAACGGCTTTCATTTACTGCTGGATGCTGGCAGTACAACACTTGTGAATCTAGAGCAACACCTTGATCCGTTAACATTGGATGGAGTTATATTGTCCCACTATCACCATGACCATATCGCTGATTTAGGTGTTCTGCAGTATTATCGGCAGTTGTATCCTAGTTTGACGCCGGTTCCTGTTTTGCCGATTTACGGTCATACGGAGGATGCTGTTCATTTTTCTGCATTGGGTTTAGATGGAGTGTCGCAGGGCATTCCTTATTTTGAAGCAGAAGAGCTGAAAGTTGGACCATTTCGCATTACGTTTATGAAAACAATCCATCCAGTTCCCTGTTATGCTATGCGGTTTGTAGAAGAAAAAACGGGTAAAGTATTGGTATATACTGGAGATTCAGGATATCTGGAAAGCTTTGTTGCTTTCGCAGACAAGGCCGATGTTTTCTTAGCAGATACGTATTTGTTTGAAGGGAATGAGCGCCATCATGCCCACTTCACTTCAAAAGAGGCTGGCGAGCTGGCAAAAGCAGCAGATGTGAAGAAACTAGTTTTGACTCATCTTCCTCAGCATGGATCATTGGATATGTTGAGAGAGCAAGCTGAGCAGGCTGCAGACTATCAAATGCCAGTGACAGTAGCTAGTAAAAATCTGGTTCTTGAAATATAAGCAGAAGCATAGGAGGAAAAACAAGTGATATTTGTACCAAATGAAAATAATGATCCTCGCATCAATTTAGCGATTGAGACCTATTTGTTGAAAGAAAAGCCTTTGGATGAGCCGATTTTGCTTTTTTATATCAATGAACCATCGATTATCATTGGTAGAAATCAAAATACAATTGAAGAAATCAATAAAGAATATGTAGAAGAGCACGGTATCCATGTTGTCCGCAGACTAAGCGGCGGCGGAGCTGTTTATCATGATCACGGAAACTTGAATTTCAGTTTTATTATGCCTGATGACGGTAATTCCTTCCGGGACTTTGAGAAAGTGACTAAACCAATTATTCAAGCACTGCATGAGTTGGGAGTTGCTGGAGCAGAGTTAAAAGGACGAAATGACTTAGTTATTGACGGTATGAAGTTTTCCGGAAATGCTATGTACGCTACTGAAGGACGGATGTTTGCTCATGGGACTCTGATGTTTGACAGTGACATCGATGAGGTTGTGAATGCACTAAAGGTGAGAAAAGATAAGATTGAATCCAAAGGCATCAAATCAATTCGCTCTCGTGTAACCAATATCAAGCCTTTCCTGCCGGCAGATAAACAAGGAATGACAACAGAAGAATTTCGTCAGGAAATTTTGTTGAAAATTTTTGGTGTTGATTCTGTTGATCAAGTGAAAACTTATGTACTGAATGAAAAGGACTGGCAGCGTATAAACCAGATTTCAGAAGAATATTACCGTAACTGGGACTGGAATTACGGCAAATCACCTTCCTTTAACTTAGAACGAAGACATCGTTTCCCAATCGGATCGATTGAGGTTCGGATGGATGTGGAAGAGGGAGCAATTAAGGAGCTGAAAATTTATGGCGACTTCTTTGGTCTTGGTGAGATTAAGGACGTGGAAGAACAGTTGACTGGCGTGAAATACGACAAAGCGGCTATTGAAAAAGCGGTGGAAAAAATTGATGTAAAAAAATATTTTGGTGCGATTGATAAATCAGAATTTGTAGAGTTACTTTACTGAGAAATAAAGTAGGATTTTTAGCTTCTGAAAAAATTGAATACACTTTAGGGTTTGGAACGAAAAGCAGGAAATATCTGTTTTTGTTGCAAGCTCTTTTTTTGTGAATAAGATGAACCTAGCAGACATTTATTTGTCAAAAAAGCTCGCAAATAGCTATTTTGACAAGCCTAGTGACGATAAAAAACTAATCTGTTGAGTCAACGCAGTTTACGTATAAGCCAATTAAAAGCTGCCAAGAAAGAGTAATAGAGAGTGCTGTAAAATTTTGATTTGATATATTTTGGAATACCTGTTATTATTTTTAGTAAAAATTAGTAAAAAACAGGAGGAAAGAATGACTACGTTTGAAATTAAAGATGAGTTTTACTTAAATGGCGCTCCGTTTAAAATTATTTCAGGTTCCATTCACTATTTTAGAGTAGTACCTGAGTATTGGCAGGATCGTCTTGAAAAGCTGAAAGCTTTGGGATGCAATACAGTAGAAACCTATGTTCCCTGGAATCTGCATGAGCCTGACGAAGGGAAGTATTGTTTTGAAGGACAGCTGGACTTGAGAAAGTTTATTCAAACTGCTGCCGACTTAGGGTTGTATGTGATTGTAAGACCGGCCCCTTATATTTGTGCTGAATGGGAGTTTGGCGGTTTACCTTACTGGCTGTTGAAAGATGCTGGACTCAAGCTTCGTTTTGATAATCCGGAATTTATTGAGAAGGTTGACCGTTATTTCAGCCAATTATTTTTAGTAATTGGTGATTTGCAGATTTCTTCCGACGGACCAATTATCTTGTTTCAGGTTGAAAACGAGTATGGAGGATATGCAAACGATAAAACCTATCTAAAAAAAATGATTAAATTAATGAAAGAGAAAAATGTAACCGTTCCCTTAGTTACTTCTGATGGTCCGTGGGGAGATATGTTGGAAAACGGTTCGGTGCAGTCAGAAGCGCTGCCTACGATTAATTGCGGATCGAAAGTAAAGGAACATTTCAAGCGTTTACGAGCCTTTCATGAAAAAAAGCGGCCCTTAATGGTCATGGAGTTTTGGATTGGTTGGTTTGATGCTTGGGGAGATAAGCAGCACCATACGACAGATGCCGAGCTGGCTGCTGCTGAGCTAAATGATATTTTGGCTGAAGGTTCGGTAAATATCTATATGTTTCATGGCGGCACAAATTTTGCATTTACTAATGGTGCTAATTACTATGAGAAGCTGGCACCTGATGTAACCAGCTATGATTATGATGCTTTATTGACGGAATGGGGTGAAATTACCCCTAAATACCGAGCCTTCCAGCAAGTGATTGCAAACTATACAGAAATTCCTAAGCTGGAGCTTTCTCAAAAAATTAGTCGAATTCATTACGGCATGTTTCAGGTAGAGGCAAAAACCTCTTTGATAGCAAATTTAGCATGTCTAGCAGAAAAAAAGACACATAATTATCCTTTATCAATGGAGGAGCTGGATCAGGGATTTGGCTATGTTTTTTATCAAAGCAGTATTGGGAAAGCTCGGACAGTTGAAGATTTTCGGCTGATTGGCTGTATGGACCGGGCACATATTTTTGTAAACAATCAGCTTCAAGCCATTCAGTATGATCAGGAATTAGGTGAATCACTGTCCTTTGAGCTGGCAGAGCCAGTAAATGATTTAGGAATCCTTGTTGAAAATATGGGGAGAGTGAACTACTCAGTGAAAATGAATCATCAAAAGAAAGGGATTTCTGATGGAGTAGTTATTAATGGCGCTTTTCAAAGTGAATGGTCTATGTACCGTCTGCCTATGGATAACTTGGAGCAGCTGGATTTTGCCTTGGCTTGGCAGGCTGGACAGCCGGCATTTTATCGAGTTCAAGTGATGATAGAAAAGATAGGCGACACCTTTATCGATTTGACTGGCTGGGGAAAAGGATTTGTGGTAGTTAACGGATTCAATATCGGGCGTTATTGGGAAATTGGCCCTCAAAAAAGACTCTATATTCCTGGTCCGCTGCTGAAAAAAGGACAGAATGAGCTGATTATTTTTGAGTCGGAAGGAAAAGCCGGCAATCAGATTCTCTTGACCGATACACCAGATTTGGGAAAAACTGAGTGTAAGAAGTGTTGACTAATTACATGATACAGAGATAAGGAGGAATAGATTCATGGTGAATTCACTCGAAAAAGAAATCATCGCGGCTGGGGAAACCTATCTGCTTTCCGGTCAAATTGCTGTTCTGCCAGTTTCAGGCTATGAGGAATACTTAGCAAGCGGAAATAGAATTAAGTTTGAAAAGAGTTATTTTGAACGCCGTCGCCAATTGGCGGTTATAGGATTGGCAGCTTATTTGGAGGATAGACAGGAGTTTAGTGAACTGTTGGAGCAAATCTTGTGGGAAATTTGTAATGAGTACACTTGGGCGCTGCCTGCTCATTTGCCTGTTACGGGAAATGAATACGGTCGGGAAAGTTCAGTCTATCTAGATCTTTTTGCAGCCGAAACTGGTCAAGCGTTGGCTGAAATTCTTAAGCTGACGGGAAACAGAATCTCTCCGTTGGTTTATCAACGGGTTACAGATGAAATCGAACGACGAATCTTTACTTCTTTTGAATCCCATAGCTGGGACTGGGAGTACAAAGAAAATAACTGGAGCTCAGTTGTTGGCGGTTGTGTGGGAATGACTGCCCTTAGCCTAATGCCGCCTGAAAGTCGACGGCTCGCTCGCTTTATCAAACGGCTGGATCAATCAATGCAGAGCTATTTGAATGGCTTTGGCTCGGATGGTGCTTGTGTAGAAGGAGTGGGCTACTGGGGATATGGCTTCGGCTACTTTCTCTATTATGCGCAATGTTTGGCTGAAGTGAAGGGGGATACCCGGTATTTGGATTTACCAAAAACAAAAGCGATTGCAAAATTTCCCTATTATATGATGATGAATCAGCAAAATTACATTCCTTTTTCTGATTATTCCCAGCCGGAATTACCAAGCGGCCTGTTAAGCTATTGTCAGAAACAATTTGGTGCAGCTGTTCCAGAGATAACACAAACCAGTGGATTAGATGCAGACCATTGTTATCGATTTGCTCAAATCTATCGAAATCTAGTTTGGAGTCATCAAACAAAAGGAGCAGAAAAAACTGCAGCAGTCCAATATTTTCAAGATGCTGAATGGCTGGTAATTCGTGAACCAGATAATGATTTTCTATTTGCTGCTAAAGGCGGAACGAATCAGGAAAGTCACAACCATCTGGATGTAGGTCATTTCGTTTTAGGAAGTATCGATGCGTTATACTTAACTGATTTAGGTGCTGGAGAGTACACCCGAGACTACTTTGTCGAACAGAAAAGATATGACTATTTTCCACCTAGCGCCGACAGTCACAGTATTCCAGTCATTAATGGTCAAAGACAACAGCCGGAAACCCAGTCTTCCCAGAAAGCTGTCTTCAGTCAAATGAATGAAGGTTACTGCTTCCAGCTAGAATTGAAAGAGTTTTACTCGAAGAACAGTGAGTTAAAAAGTGGGGAACGAAAGTTTATCATTAATCAGCAGACAGGTCAGGTTAAATTAAGCGATTCATTTTCTTTTAGTCAGGAGAAAAATGAAATCAGCGAACGCTTTATCACTCAGATTCCGCCAATTATTCAGGATAATCATGTGCTGTTGAAAGGAGAGCGGCGTTGTGAAATCCACTTTGAGACAGAGCAGCTGTGGGTAAAGGAAAAGAAGTTTAAAGATCATAGCGGATGCGAACAAATAGCATACATCATAGGAGCTGATTACCAGCTAGGTAAAGAAGCTGTTATCGAGGTAAAAATCCGGATGCAGAATAATTAAAAAGAATGAGGTCGAGACAAAAGTGTTTAGCTCCGAGAACCAAGTAGGTACTGTTCAACATCAGCTCATCCTTCACTGTGTTTCACAGCAATAAGACGGATTATCCGGAAATTGTCAAGAAACACTACGAGGGAACCGAGTAGATGTTGATTGATACCTACCTGGAGCTTTTCATATTTTTGAGATAGTTCGGCTTATTTCCGAGAACTTCAACTCTTAGTGCTTTTAGCACTTAGAAGTTGATGCTATCGGAACGAAGTGTAGTGAGCTACTTTTGGAACGCCGTTTATTCGGATTTTAGAGAAAGAAGAGTTCGGGCATTTTCTTATGTCCCAAACTCATCCTTTTTTGTAAATAACTAGGACCTATCTGGAAATTATAGCAGTGAGTATGTTCCTAATTTCTATGAATTTCATCTTCAGATAAATCTGAGGCTGTGTTAGAAGTGTTTTGCCTTGAAAAACAGACCATCTCGCTCTCACTGAAATCTCTGAACGCTCATTTCCTTTAGCGTTTTCAAACAAGCTTCAGGGAGCTGCTACAGGGGGCGCGGCGGAGCAGTAGATTCACGCACAGTAAGCTCTGTGCTGAGGAAAACACGGCGGGAAACACCAGGATTTTGCAGCCTTTCATGAAGCAGATTAACACCAGCTTCTCCCATTTCTTCCGTGAATGCATGGACTGTAGATAAGGGAGGAGCTACGTAACGTGAAATTGATAAATCATTAATACCCATAACACTGACTTCTTCAGGTATTTTAACTTTATGGGCAGTTAGAGTATGAATAACCCCGATTGCAAATGCATCATTCGCGGCAAGAATTGCTGTAGGCAGCGCATCGCCCCATTTGGCTAACGCCTGCTTGGTTAGCTCTTCTCCAGTCTGGACATCTAGCCGGCTGTTTTCTTTTACGATAAAGTAATTTTCATCAAATAGCTTCTTGGATTCCATCATATCAATATACGTATTGACGGTAGGAGTCTTATAGCGCCGGTATCCATGCAGGTTAAGACTCTCTTCAGCACCAATAAAGGCAATTTTTTCGTGACCAAGTGTCAGCAGATGATTAACGGCTAGTTCAGTTGCCTGAATAAAGTCTGTGTTGACTGAGTCGTATTCCTCTAATGGATAATTGCTGCCAATCACGCAAAGGTTGGCATGTAGCTGCTGCAGCTGTCGAACGGTCTCCTGGGTAAACTTGCCGATTGCGAGTAAGCCGTCGGTCGCTTGAATAGACTGTTCGTCAATCTGTGAGAATTTCAGCACGTTGTATCCCAGCTCTGCTGCCCGTTTCTCCACACCTAAGCGAATAGCCATGTAATAGATATCCTCCAGCTCTTCATCGTCCGTCCGCCACTGGATAATACCGATTGACTGTTCAGCCAAGGCTTTCGCTGCAGCAGCGGAAGCCGCTTTTTCAAGTGCTTTATTTTTATTCTTTGATTTATATTTTGTGTAGTTAAGATTTTCTGCTGCTTCGAAAATTTTTCGCTTGGTTTCTTCCGTCACAGATAATGTTGCATCATAGTTTAATACACGGGAAACAGTGGATATAGAAACCTTTGCCGCCTGTGCAATATCAGTAATTGTTGCCATGCACACTCCTCCTTAATAGATAACTAGTCGTACTACTAGTATATTTCTTTTTAGTAAAAAAAATCAAGTATAAAAAAAATTTTACCAAAAACCTTGATTTTTTTGCTAAAAAACAGTAAAATTTTAATCAAGAAAGCGTTTTAATCGAGAGGTGGTTATTATTAAAAAGAAGTTTCTGCTATTATTTATTCTTGTTATTGCCTGTTTTACTGGATTTGTTAGCTTTGCTAACCAAAAAGAACCTGAAGCTATAAAACAGAATAATTTTAGTAAAAAAATGGTTGCTGAACTAAAAAACAAAGCAAAAACTTATTCTGAAGAAGATTTTCAGGAAGGAAATGTTCCGTTAAATGAATTTATTTGTATAAATGGTCAAATTATTAAAAGCGACAGTAAAGAAGAAAAGATAAAAAAAGGCGACCGCTTTATGCTTTTAAGTGGAGACAGCAGATATCAGGTGATTAATGAACAGGAAGAGTTACTAAGAATTGGCGATAACATCACAGTATATGGTGAGTATTACGGTTTTTTGAAAGGGACATTCATTGAACAGGGGGAATAATTGTGCTGGATATGAGTATTAGAGAGAACTTATTTGAAACAAAACAGGAAATGACTGAGGGATTTACTGCATTATTTAAGCCGCTAGCTCCCTTTTTTACAGCAGAAAAGCCAGGACATCTAGGGCTTGGTACACACGGGACTGTTTATAATGATGAACGGCAAGAGGTTGAAGCATTTCTGAGACCATTATGGGGGCTAGGTCCTTATTTGACAGAAAAAGACAGTCCGTTTCTAGAGGGCTATCTTGAAGGCATCAAGGCTGGAACCGATCCGAAACATCCGCAGTATTGGGGTGAAGTGACAAATTTTGATCAGCTAATTGTTGAAATGGCATCTCTTAGTACAGCAATCTTGTTGAATCAGGAAAAAATCTGGGACAGCTTAAATGAACAGGAGCAGCAGAATCTGCATGCCTGGCTGATTCAAGTGAACGACCATACAATACCTGAGAATAACTGGCATTTCTTTCGAATATTAGTCAATGTAGCAATGAAGAAATGTGGTAAATCTTATTCTCAAGACATGATTGATAGTGATTTAGCTGTTATTGACAGCTTTTATTTAAAAGACGGCTGGTACTATGATGGTCAGGAAACACAGATTGATTATTATGTATCCTTTGCTATTCATTATTACAGCTTGCTCTATTGCCGTTTTATGTCTGATGAAGATTCGGAGCGGACAGCAATTATGAAGGACCGGGCAATAAAATTTGCTCAAACCTTTAAATATTGGTTTGACAGTCGGGGAGAAGCAGTTCCTTTTGGACGTAGTCTGACCTATCGTTTTGCTCAAGTCTCTTTTTTTAGTGCTCTTGTCTTTGCGGATGTAGAGGCATTGCCTTGGGGAGAAATCAAAGGATTGATCAGCAGACATCTCCAAAACTGGATGAAGCAGGATATTTTCACACCGGAAGGCTTGCTGTCAGTTGGCTACCATTACCAGAATCTAGTCTTTGCCGAAGGATACAATGCACCGGGTTCGCCTTATTGGTCCTTTAAAACATTTATTCTTTTAGCAGTTCCTAAAGAGCACCCTTACTGGCAGGCAGAAGTACAGCCGTTAAACATACAAAGCAATCCATTGAGTCTGCCGGTTAGCCGTAATTTTTATCAATATAATCAGGATAGAAGCCATCTTCAAATGTTTCCTGCGGGACAATTTCTTCATTATCAAAATCATGCAGGACCAAAGTATAGTAAATTTGTTTATTCTTCCTACTTTGGTTTCAGTGTTCCAAAAAGTAATTATTTATATTACGAAGGAGCCTATGACAGTTGTCTGGCGTTAACAGAGGATGATCACTATTTTAGAAGCAAGGATCAGGATACAAAGTATGAAATAGCTGCTGATCGAATCATTCATTATTGGCAGCCCTGGCAGGATGTATCCATAAAAAGCACGATTGTTCCTCTAGAAAACTGTCACGTACGTATTCATGAAATCGATACACAGCGTGAGCTAAATGCTTATGAAGGAGGATTCAGTTTACAGGGGGAAGCATCAGCAGTTTGTCAGATTGCAGGTCAGCATGCTGTGTATAAAACGGCTGTCGGAACTTCAAGTGTGGAGGGTATTGCTGGATTTACCAAAGCCGATATTGTTCGTACAGAACCAAATACCAGTCTTTTCTTTCCAATGACTATGCTGCCTCATGTGAAAGGCAGGTTGGAAAAAGGCAAGCATTTGCTGGTGTCTCTAGTGAGCGGTCGGCTAGTAGATGAAGTATTGGAGAAACCGGTAATTATTATAGAAGAAAATCAAATAAAGATCTCTCAGGAATCCTCAGAAAAATATGTGGAGCTGAGAAAGTAGGAGGAAATAATGGAATCAGTATCATTACAGGCCCGATTTTCATGGCTGGAAGAAGAGATTGCCTATGTTTTGCAGAAAGTAAAAGAAAATCAAAGGATATTTCAGAAGCTGGTTCCCCCAGCAGCAAGTAATCAGCAAATCTATGAACCAGAAGAGAATATTGATTGGACGGCCAGTTTCTGGGTAGGCATGCTGTTTCTGGCTAAAGAAATGAGCGGTTCAGAAGGTTTCGATAAAACGATAGAAAGTCAAATGGATTCTTTTACAAAACGTTTAGAAGAAAGAGTTGAACTGGAAACACATGACATTGGTTTTTTGTATATATTATCAGCAATTGCAGATTATCAGGTGAACAAAAATGAGGCATCCAGACAGCTGGCGATTCAGGCAGCGGACTTGTTAATGGCGCGTTATTCTGAAAAAGCGCAGATTATTCAAGCCTGGGGCAATTTGAACGATCCTGCTGAGGGAGGTCGAATGATTATCGATTGTCTAATGAACCTTCCCCTGCTCTATTTTGCTTCAGCTGCTACCGGTGATGATTCGTATAAAAAGGCAGCCTATGCCCACGCTAAACAAACGCAGCGCTATATTGTGCGTCCTAATTATACAACCTATCACACCTATTTTTTTGATACAGAAACAGGAGCGCCTTTGGAAGGAAAGACTGCGCAGGGCTATTCAGACAGTTCCTGCTGGGCACGGGGACAGGCTTGGGGAATTTACGGATTTACTCTAAGCTACCTTCATACAGGGGATACATCCTTTCTTGATACAGCAAAGCACTTAGCAGATTATTTTATCGAAGAGCTGCCGGAGGATTTAATACCATACTGGGATCTAGTGTTTGATGACGGGAGCGGCGAGGAACGAGACAGCTCTGCTGCAGCCATTGCCGCCTGCGGCTTACTCGAACTGGCTAATCAGCTTCCTCTTTCAGAAGAACGCCGTGCCGTATATCAGAATACCGCTGCAGCTATTATGAGCTCTCTCGCTCAGCACTATACTACGGTGAATCAGCCTCAGTCAAATGGTCTTCTCCTTCACGGTGTTTACGACAAAAACACTGGAAAGGGTGTGGATGAATGTATGATTTGGGGAGATTATTATTACATGGAAGCGCTGATGCGGTTGAAAAACAGCTGGTACAGCTACTGGTAAGGAAACAAAGGGGAAACCCTATAAAATAAAAAATTATATTTGGAGGTCTTGAGATGAAAATGTGGAAAAAAAGTTTGATTGCAGCAGTATTATTAGGGACTGTAGCAGCGCTAACTGCTTGTGGCAGTGGGTCAGATAAAACCGATGGAAGTAAGGATTCAGCTGATAGCGGAGATGTGGAGTTAAAAGTCACGACTTGGAATTATGATACAACACCTGAATTTGAAAAACTGTTTCGGGCATTTGAGGAAGCAAATCCAGGAATTAAAGTAACTCAGGTTGATATTGCTTCAGATGATTACGATACGAAACTGACAACAATGCTTTCTTCAGGAGATACAACAGATATCCTGACAATGAAGAACCTGCTGTCTTATTCAAACTACGCACTGCGTGATCAGTTGGTAGATTTAAGTGATCATATTAAAGATTTAGATACAGAGCCTGCAGCAGCCAGCTATGAAATGTATGATATTGAGGGGCAGACATTTGCACAGCCGTATCGAACTGATTTCTGGGTATTATATTACAATAAAAAAATGTTTGACGAAGCAGGAATTGACTATCCGGATAACCTGACATGGGATGAATATGAAGAGATTGCAGAAAAACTAGCAAAACCAGAAGAACAGGTTTATGGCTCTTATCAGCACACGTGGCGTTCAACGATTCAAGCGATTGCTGCTGCTCAAAATGACGGCGACTTGCTTGAACCGAAATACAGCTATATGCAGGATTACTATGATCGGGCGCTGAGAATGCAGGAAAGCAAGTCACAGATGGAATTTGGAACAGCCAAATCAACAAAAGTAACTTATCAGTCTCAATTTGAAAACTCTAAAACAGCGATGATGTATATGGGCAGCTGGTACATGGGTGCATTATTGACAAATAAAGACGAAGGAAAAACAGATGTGGAATGGGGAATTGCTCAAATTCCTCAAAAGAAAGCCGGCGAAGCAATTGATACCTTTGGATCGCCAACAGCTTTTGCAATCAATAAAAACTCAAAACACCAAGAGGCAGCTCAGAAGTTTCTTGATTTCTGTTCAGGAGAAGAAGGAGCAAAAGTACTGGCTGAGTTGGGCGTAGTTCCGTCTTATAAAACAACAGCTATTGATGATTTGTATTTCTCACGTCAGGGAATGCCTTCTGATGAAGTATCTAAAAAAGCATTTAATCCTGAAAATGTAGCTATTGAATTTCCGGTAGATAAAAACGGACCGGCAATTGATAAGATTCTTCAAGAAGAGCATGATTTAATTATGGTGAATGATGAAACACCAAAAGAAGGAATTGCTAATATGGAAAAACGTGTAAAATCTGAAACCGAGTAAAGAATGAGAGCCGTCTGAAAATCAGTATAGCTGATTTTCAGACGGAGTAAGAAAGGGGGACCGCTGTTGAGCGCTTTTGTTGATAACGCTTGACAGACTAAGCTATGGAGATTACATCAAAAACGAAAGAAGCCGGTAGACTGAAGCGTAAAAATACATTAGTTGCCTGGTCATTTATTGCACCTAACTTTATTGGATTTTTCTTATTTACATTGATTCCTGTCATTTTTTCACTGATTTTGGCATTTATGAGCTGGGATTCTTTTTCTACTCCGGAATTTGTCGGGCTGAAGAATTTTGCTAAAATGCTAAAAGATGATACTTTTTGGATTTCGTTGAAAAACACATTTTTGTATACAATAGGTGTTGTTCCACTAACCTTAATCTGTTCCCTTGGACTAGCAATTTTATTAAATCAGAAGATTCGCGGGATGAAGTTTTTTAGAACAGCGTTCTTCTTTCCTTATGTGACTTCACTGGTTGCAATTGCTGTTGTCTGGAATATGCTGTTTCATCCGACGATGGGTCCAATCAATCAGTTTCTACAGCATTTTATTGCTAATCCTCCAGGCTGGACTTCCAGCTCAGACTGGGCGCTGACAGCTATTGTTATAGTAAGTGTGTGGCGGGGGATGGGATACTATATGATTTTATACTTGGCTGGGCTGCAGAGTATCCCGAAAGAGCTGTATGAAGCAGCATCAATGGATGGCGCAAATAAATGGAAGCAGTTCATGAATGTGACGATTCCATCCCTGCGTTCAACAACCTTTTTTGTCACAATTATGCTGATTATTAACTGCTTCAAAATTTTTGACCTGGTGCAGGTGATGACAGCCGGAGGCCCAGGACGGGCGACCAACGTTTTAGTTTATAATATCTATAACGAAGCCTTTGTAAAATTCAATTTTGGCTATGCTTCGGCGATTGCTATGGTGCTGTTTGTTATTGTACTTTCAATCACAGTCATTCAGTTCAAATGGAATCAGATGAGAGAACGAGTATAAGGAGGAGCAACGAATGGAAGCAACTGTTCAAAAGACAGAAACAAAAGATAAAAAAAAGAAGAAAGACCGGCTAACTATTGGCCGAGTGTTGCTGATTGTTGTTCTAATACTCTTGGCGCTGATTACACTCGTCCCTTTTATCTGGATGGTATCTGCTTCTTTTAAAACAAATAATGATGTGTTTGCAATTCCGATTCAATGGGTACCCAAAGAATGGCATCCAGAAAATTATTCAGTTATTTGGGAACGAATCCCTTTAGTTACTTTTTTCAAAAATACAGCATTTTTAAGTATCATCATTACGCTGATTCAGCTGTTGACTTCCAGCTTTGCAGCCTATGGTTTTTCAAAGATGCATTTTAAAGGAAGAGATATACTGTTTTTAGCATACATCGGAACCATCGCTGTTCCATGGCAGTCTTATATGATTCCTCAGTTTATTATGATGCGGCAATTAGGACTGACTGATACCTTATGGTCACTGGTTCTGCTGCAGGCCTTCAGTGCCTTTGGCGTGTTTCTTTTGAAGCAATACTACAGCAGTATACCAGATGAGCTCTGTGAAAGTGCTCGGATTGATGGTCTGACAGAGTGGGGGATTTACCGGAAAATCATTTTGCCGTTAACTAAGCCTGCGCTGGCTAGTTTAACAATTATCACATTTGTAAATACTTGGAATGATTATATGGGACCGTTTATCTACTTATCTTCTACTGAAAACAAAACGATTCAATTAGGTTTGAAAATGTTTGTCGGTTTATTTGATGCAGAATACGCGCTAATCATGGCGGCTTCGGTTGTATCCATTTTACCAGTAGGGATTGTCTTTATTGCTATGCAGAAATATTTTGTAGAAGGCATCGCGACATCTGGAATGAAGGGATAAGGAAAGGAGAGGAAGGATTATGCTTCGAAAGCAGACATTTGATAATAATATTTACATGAAGCTGTTTCGCTGGGCGTATCTATTTTTGATTAGCAATCTATGTTTTCTTGTGGCAATTTTGCCCTTTTTCTTAGCAGCTTGCCTACTAGCGATAGACATCAGAAATTTACCGTTCTTTCTTCTTGGCTTATTGTGTTTTGGTCCAGCTTTGTCAGCACTTTTCGTTGTCATTAATACATTCAAAGAGGAACAAGAAGTTGAACCAGTCCGCTCATTTTTCAAAGCATATAAGACTTTCGGATTAAGAGGCATGATTTTCTGGCTGCCGTGTTGGCTAGGAGCAATTATTACTATTACCGACAGCTTATTTTTCGCAAAGTTTTCTTATGGTCAGTGGCTGATTCCCTTTTTCTTGCTGCTGCTTTTGATTCTAACTGGCTGGAGTATCCATTGCTTATATTTTCAGGTAAGAAATCCTGACGCCTCCATCAAGAGTGTTGGGCGAATTGCCTTTTACTACACACTGCGGAAATGGTATGCCAGTCTACTGAATATTGTGCTCTTTTCTCTAATGCTGCTGTTGATGATGTTAAAACCGCAATTTGGGTTCATACTAACACCAGCACTTTTTGCGGGTATTATTTATTTAAATGCAGGGAAGCTCCATATGCCTAAGCAGACAGCTGTCGATTAGCGGAAGACTAGTATTTGACAGGCAGTTGCTGAGCAGTACGCTGTTTTGTTCAGCAGTTGTCCAGAGCTTTTGACTTTGATTCCCGGAATTCGTATAATAGTGGACGGGAAAAGGAGTGGAGAATATGCGGAATGAAATGATGCACCGGCCAGTCGTAAAAAAAGAACTGCTTGAATTTATGAGGGAAAAGCAAAAGAAGCTGACAGGAGAGCTGGGTGTAATTGAAGAAGAAGCCCACAAAGATGAAATCCCTGTTATTCCTCATGAAACGGTTGTTTTTCTGCAGTTTCTACTAGGACAATTAAAACCGCAGGCTATTTTGGAAATTGGCGCAGCAATTGGTTTTTCTTCCAGTCTGATGGCGCAATATGTAGGTGAAGACGGGCATGTAACAACGATTGACCGTTTTGATGTCATGATAAGAAAAGCAACGAAAACTTATGAACGTTTAGGTTTGACTGATAAGGTTACTTTATTGGAAGGACAGGCATCAGATATTCTACCTACATTGAATCAACAATATGATTTTATTTTTATGGATAGTGCAAAATCAAAATATATTGAATTTCTGCCGGAATGCCTTAGACTTTTGAAAACGGGCGGAGTGCTGATGGTGGATGATGTGTTTCAAGGTGGTACAATCCTAGAACCTACAGAGGAGATTCCACGAGGAAAGCGGGCTATTCACCGCAAGCTCAACGAGTTTCTGGAAACGGTTATGACACATCCTGATTTAACATCCACGCTTTTACCATTGGGAGACGGTGTTATTTTGATTACGAAAGAAAAAGACAGTATACAATTATAAAAAGACGCGTCCCAAAAGGACGCGCTTTTTTTATCAACGTAGTGTAATCATTTTTTTCAGAGGTTCGGTTCCAAACATCTTTTCCTGATGGAGCAGGATTTCAGCACAGGCTCTGCTGTCCTCTAGTGCATCATGATGATTTTTCAATTGAATATTAAGGTTATCACAAACGGTGTTTAGTTTGTGGTTTGGAAATTCAGGAAACAGCTTCCGGCTGGTTCTGACCGTACAAAGGGATAAATAATTAGGCTGCTCCAAGTGATAGTAATCCAGACAGCCTGCTAGTACACCACAGTCGAAGCCGGCATTGTGAGCAACAACAAGACTATTTGACTGAAAACAATTATGAATCTGCTGCCAGACCTCTGGAAATTTTGGTGCATCGGCAACGTTTTCCGGTCGAATGCCATGAATCTGAATATTTTTCCAGAAAAAATCTGTTTCCGGTTGAATTAGGGAATAGTATTCACCGACGATGCGGCTATTTTCAACTTTTATCAAGGCAACTGAACAGGCACTATGCTTAGCATAACTAGCCGTTTCAAAATCAATTGCGTAAAAATTCATGCTCAGGATCCTTTCCTTGTGTTGTAATATCTATATTATAACCTATTTGTTAATAAAATCATTCAAAAATGAGAAGAATAGAAAAATTAAACATTAATAACAACCTCTACAGGGCAATGATCACTTCCTGTAATAGAGGTGTGAATTGTAGCTGAAGCTAAAGAATCTTGTAGATCTTCTGAAACAAGAAAATAATCAATACGCCAGCCGGCATTGTTTTTTCGGGCGTTAAAACGATAGCTCCACCAAGAGTAGACACCTTCTTGGTCAGGGTAGAAATAGCGGTACGTGTCAATGAAGCCGTCAGCGAGCAAGTCTGAAAATTTTTGTCGTTCTTCAGGTGTAAAACCAGCATTTTTTTGGTTGGTTTTCCAGTTTTTCAAATCAATATTTTGATGGGCAACATTTAAATCACCGCAGAGGATAACCGGTTTTTTCTCTTTTAATTCATCTAAATAGCGGCGGAAAGCATCTTCCCAGGTCATACGGTAATCTAATCTTTTTAATTCATTTTGAGAGTTCGGTGTATAACAGGTAATCACGTAATATTCAGGATATTCAAGTGTAATCACCCGACCTTCAGTGTCGTGTTCTTCAATGCCGATTCCATAGTAGGCAGACAAAGCTTCTTTTTTTGTAAAGATGGCAGTCCCGGAGTAACCCTTTTTTTCGGCGTAGTTCCAATATTGATAGTAGCCTGGCAGTTCGAGCTCTATTTGTCCTTCTTGAAGCTTTGTTTCCTGCAAGCAGAAAAAGTCTGCGTCTAATTCCTGAAAAACGTCCATAAAATTCTTTTTCACAACAGCTCGCAAGCCGTTAACATTCCATGAGATACACTTCATTTTTTTCGCTCCTTATATTCATTCTTTTAAATAGTCAATTTATCTGCTGAACCAAGAACAGCGGTGTTATTAGCTTTTCGGTTTTTTATCAATAGGAAACTAGCTTTAAAAAAGAAAGTAATTGAAAGTCCTGCAGCGAGCATTCCAAATAGTAAAATAGCTGGTTTATCCATTAGCTGCAGAAAGGCAGACAAATTTCCAGTATACTTATGTAACTGTGACTTAACCACAAATACAAAAATATCAGCTGCCAGCATCAACAATAACCAAGAACCGAAAAAATACATCCGATAATTCATTTTATTTCTCAAATTTCTGCTCCTTTATAAGCAATATATTCCGATTATACCACTATTATTGTAGTAGAAAAGGAAAGTTTGTTTTAAGATAAGAAGAGAAGTTAAAAACAGGAGACTTTTCAGTTAGGTAGTAAGTCCTTTATTTTGATACCCGCCATTGAAAGGTGTGTTTTCAACAAGTATAGTAATATTAGTATAAAAGTGTAATGATTGTCTAACAGTGACAGTATATATTGAGGAGGATATTTTATGAAAATCGGTGTAATTGGATTAGGAAACATTGCTCAAAAGGCTTATCTACCAGTCTATAGCGAACTAAGAGATGAAGGAGAATTTATCCTTGCAACAAGAAATGAAAAGACTAGACTGAAACTGAAAGAGAAATATGGTTTTCAGCATGTTGTTGAAACGATTGATGAGCTGATAACAGCTGGAATTGAAGCTTGTTTTGTTCATGCAGCAACAGAAGTCCATGTGGAAATCGTAGAGAAGCTATTGAAAGCTGGAATTCATGTATGTGTGGATAAGCCGTTGAGCGAACATCCTGCTGAGGTTAAACGGTTAAAGGCATATGCAGATGAACAACAGCTGATTTTAATGATTGCCTTTAACCGCCGTTTTGCGCCTTTGGTATCCGAATTGAAAGATATTGAAGATAAAAATCTAATTTTACTGCAGAAAAATCGAATAGATGCGCCAGGAGAAACTGGATTTATGATTTATGATCTATTTCTTCATCTTGTGGATACTGCTGTCTATCTATTGGATAATCCAATTCAGCAGATACAGTCTAAAATTATTGAGGAAGAGGGACAGCTGCAGCGGGTCTTTTTACATCTGGAAACAGAGACAACCACTGCTATCTGTTCTATGGATTTAAGGTCTGGAGCGAATACGGAAAGCTATCAGGTAACCGCACCCCAAGGGACATATACCTTGGATAATTTGACCGATTTAACGATTCAAAATACTGCCGGAATTCGAAAACAAGGATTTGGCGACTGGGAAACAACCTTGGATAAACGGGGCTTCGCTCCCTTGATCAGAGCATTTATTCAGGGAATCAAGCAAAAAGATACCACAGAACTAAAGCAAAATGATGTATTATTAAGTCACGAGCTGTGCGGAGAGATGCTGAGGAAGCATCAGCGTCACATACTCTGAAACGTTCAGTGGATGAAAACGTACAGAAAATCTACTATTATAAAAGCAAGACATATTTGAAAAGATGCTTTGCTGATTGAAAGACTGAATCAAATGTTCTAGCTGGATTTATATAGAAAGTTTCTTATCGTCATGCTAGAATAATAGAGATATTCGTGAGAAAGGAAACGACGTTTAATGGATAAAAGGAAGATTCAACAGGCGCTGCCGGAGACGACAATTTTATTTGATGAGCCTTTAAAAAATTTCACCTTCACCAAGACTGGCGGGCCGGTGGATATGCTGGTTTTTCCAAAAACAAAAAAAGAAGTACGACAGGTCATTCTTTTTTGTAAGGAGAATAACATTCCCTGGCTAGTACTAGGCAACGCTAGTAATTTGATTGTTCGCGACGGAGGTATTCGTGGTGTTGTTCTAATGCTTACAGAGATGAATCAAATCAATGTTAGTGGAGAAAAGATAGTTGTTGATGCCGGAGCAAAACTTATTGATACAACGTATGAGGCATTAAAAAACGATTTGACCGGTTTTGAGTTTGCCTGCGGTATTCCTGGAAGTGTCGGCGGAGCTGTGTATATGAATGCCGGCGCTTATGATGGTGAAATCAAAGATGTCTTTGAAAAAGTTGATATTCTGCTGCCTGACGGAGAATGCCGTACACTGAGGAATGAAGAGATGAATTTTTCCTATAGACACAGTGCTGTACAAGACATGACTTGTATCATTTTACAGGCAGAATTCTCTTTGGAAAAAGGCAATCATGCGCAGATTAAGCAGCGCATGGATGAGTTGACAGAGCTGAGGCAATCAAAGCAGCCGTTGGAATATCCCTCATGCGGCAGCGTGTTTAAACGCCCGGCAGGACATTTCACAGGGAAGCTGATTCAGGATGCTGGCTTACAAGGGCTGAAATGGGGCGGTGCTCAGATTTCAGAGAAGCATGCAGGCTTTATTGTAAATATAGATCAGGCAACCGCTACAGACTATGTAGAGCTGATAGCTCATATCCAAGAAGTAATCAAAGAAAAATTTGATGTTGTTTTAGAAACAGAGGTTCGGATTATTGGTGAAGAAGTTCTGTAAAGGATCTGTAAATCAGGCTATAATTGATTGAAACGTATTTTACAAGTCGTTTTTTAGAAGGATACCAAAGTAGGAGAGGAACAGCTTTGCTCCTAAATAGAACCAGAGAGCAAGCCGCCATTCAATGAACAAGAGTCTAAAACGGTAAGAACAAAAATATTCCCATCGAAAATAAGCAAAAATTCACGAAAATGTGAGAAGTACCTAGTAGGAATCAGTCAACTTCGACTGGCTTCTATTCGTGTCCCTGTCATTTTCGTGAATTTCTGTTTATTTTTTTTAGATGAACCCTTTTATCTTATTTGCTTCTTTCTATTTAAAAACCTAGCCACTCCATAAATGTATGTTCTTCCTTTTCATCATTATCAAAGTCAATCAATGCGTCATGCTCATCATGTTCTTTAAAGTTACTTACTACATAACTTTTGATCTCTTCTTTATTTAGTTCCTTTTCTGCTGCTTGAGACACTACTCCTAAACATGCGATTGCTCCAATTATTCCTACCATTACTTTTGTTTTCATCATTTTTTTCTCCTCATCATATTGTTTTATTTTTTGGTTAATCCTATTTAAAAACCTAGCCACTCCATAAATGTATGTTCTTCCTTTTCATCATTATCAAAGTCAATCAATGCGTCACGCTCATCGTGTTCTTTGAAGTTATTTACTACATAGCTTTTAATCTCTTCTTTATCTAGTTCCTTTTCTGCTGCTTGAGACACTAATCCTAAACACGCTACTGCTCCAAGTATTCCTACCATTACTTTTGTTTTCATCATTTTCTTTTTCTCCTCATCTATTGTTTTATTTTTTGGCTAATCCTATTTAAAATCCTATCCATTCAAAAAATGTATGTTCTTCCTTTTCATCATTATCAAAGTCAATCAATGCGTCACGCTCATCGTGTTCTTTGAAGTTATTTACTACATAGCTTTTAATCTCTTCTTTATCTAGTTCCTTTTCTGCTGCTTGAGACACTAATCCTAAACACGCTACTGCTCCAAGTATTCCTACCATTACTTTTGTTTTCATCATTTTCTTTTTCCCCTTATCTATTGTTTTGTTTTTGTTCGTTACTGTAACTCATTGTTTTTATTTTAAAAATGGGACTTTTTTCTTTATCTGTTCTTTTAATACCACAAATAATTCTGTCATCACTGTCTCTGCCTGCCGCATATCAACTGAAGAATCCTCTACAATGAAGCTGGTAATTGCCTGCATATTTTTACTTGATGTTCTTGTGAGATTTCTTTCACAATATCTTTCGTAGCTTTTGATAATGGCTTCGCACGTTTGCCAATCGATTTGACTTCTTTCTGAGATAGTGTTCATTGTTTGTACATAATTCATTATGTTTTCCTCCTAATTTCCAAGACCGACTGTCTGTCGTTTTAAGAGCATTTTTTTCCTCAACTTCTGTTGAGGTTAGGTGGGTAATCAACTTTTTTGATTTTAGACTGACTGTCGGTTTGTTTATGCTTTTATAATAAACTGTATTTTTTATTTTGTCAACAAAAAATTCATATTTTTTTGTACACACGTTTAAATAATGATTAAATACCACCGCAATAGGCTTATTCCAAAGATTTTATTCTTAAAATTGCAAGAAATTATTTTTAGTTTAAAAAGTTTTTTAGAGTATGTTTGAAAACACTAGTGTTGATAATATTCGAGTGTGTGACAGGACTCGTTGGCAGAAATAGTCGCTGATGTGCTGCATAAGTATCCTTTTCTAGGCTACCGCAATTACCCGTAGAAATCTCATATGCTCGGGCACGCGCTAGTGATTTTAAAACGTTAAAAAAGCAGGCCTGAGTTTGATAAGGTGCATCAAACTCAGGCCTGCTTTTTTAGAAGGCGTATTATCTACTCTTTAGTTCTATTGTTGTTTCTTAATTTTCGTTGTTTTTCAAACCTTCCATCTCAACGACCTTGAAGTTCTTTCTTTCCAGCTGTTCAACAATGAGCGCACAGGTTTCTTCTGTTGTGCCAGAAGGAAGAGTAATCAATGTTCTGCGGATAAAATCACCCTTACCAATATCTAAAGTGATACAGCTTGCAATGCTGCTGTGCTTTGCGATAATTTTAGAGATAGCTGCTAAATCCCCCTGCTTGCCAGTTGAAGCAATTGTCAAAACGTAGCTGCCTGTCTCAATATTCCAAGACTGTGCCAGAATATTCAGTAGTGTGCTGTGAGTCAAAATACCGTAAAAGTGATTGTTTTCATCGAGAACAGCAATATACGGTAATTCTTTAATAGTAAAGAAAACCTTGAAAAATGATGTATTGACATAAATGAACTTTGTTGCATTTTTCAAAAGATAGGTAACCGGCAGGCTCATGTCGCCACCGTTTGCTTTATGTCTATAGATATGCATTTTATAGATATTTCCACGGAAGATTTTTCCTGATTCATCAAGAATTGGTACGCAGCGGTAGCCGGACTCTTCCAATATGTTTAAAGCTTCTTCTAACGTACAGGATTCATTTACTGTAGTAAGATTTTTCTTTTTTAAAACAACAGATTTTAATAACATAGCTAAACCTCCTTAAATTGTATGTTTCGGACAAATTAATAATACCATATCTTGAAAAAAAACAATAGTAGACAGAGAGTTAAGGTGGATAAAAAAACAGAGAACTGTACCTGCTGATTAAAAGAGGAAAGATTGACTTTTGAGAGAAATGATGCTATTCTTAGTAGTGATTTTGTGAACAGAGGAGGAAAGTTGATGGCGGTAAAGAAAGCAGCACTTGCCTGTTCCGTTTGCGGCTCCCGTAATTATTCTAAGGCGGTAACCGAAGGAAAACGCGGAGAGCGATTAGAGGTCAAAAAATTCTGTAAATATTGTGGACAGCATACATTGCATAAAGAGACAAAGTAAGTATTGGAGGGGTAAAAATGAAGTTTTTAAAAGGCGTAAGAGATGAAATGAAGAAAGTAACTTGGCCGTCAAAAAAACAACTGCGTAAAGATACCTTGATTGTTATTGAAACAACAGCAATCTTTGCAGCGCTATTTTTCGTGATGGATACAGCGATTCAGGCTATTTTTGGTTTGATTCTTCGTTGATTCCAACTGGTATTTTTCATTGGTGAATGGTATACTGGTTGTGGTAAAGAAAAACTTCGGGAAAGCTGAGGTTTTTTTATTTTTCTTAAAAACAATTAATTTAACTATATAAATCCTGTAAAAGATTCTGCGCACATAGAGTGACCTTTGCCTATCACAGATAGTGAAGGTCATCTCCAGATATCTCGTTTCTTTAACAGAATTTATATATAAAGGAGCTTGAACAGGAATGGAATCCTACGAAAAAAATTGGTACGTGCTGCATACGTATTCCGGCTATGAAAACAAAGTAAAGGCGAATATTGAATCTCGTGCTCAAAGTATGGGTATGGGGGATTTTATTTTTCGTGTCGTTGTTCCGGAAGAAACAGAAACTGAAGTGAAAAACGGTAAAAGTAAGGAAATTGTCCATAAGACGTTCCCAGGTTATGTACTTGTTGAGATGGTCATGACGGATGATTCATGGTATGTTGTACGTAATACGCCAGGAGTAACAGGATTTGTTGGTTCCCATGGTGCAGGAAGCAAGCCGGCGCCATTGCTGCAGGAAGAAATTAATCATATTTTACGTTCTATCGGCATGAGCACTCGCCAAAATGATTTGGAAGTTTCAATTGGTGAAACTGTCCAAATCATTGAAGGAGCCTTCTCTGGATTAGAAGGAGAGGTAACAGAGATTGATGAAGAAAAACAAAAACTAAAAGTTAATATTGATATGTTTGGCCGTGAAACAAGCACAGAGCTGGATTTTGAACAGGTAGATAAAATCTAAGTTGAATAAAATCATAAAGCTTGGAATAAAATCAGAGATTTTCTGATTTTATTCCAAGCTTTTTTACTAGCGTTAGAAAAACTGTATCATTTAACTGAGGAATCGAGTGTTGCTTTGGCTATGATAATCCCAGAGACAGGATTTTTTACCAGTGTAAAATGTTATAGAGTAAAAAGGGTGCCCTTAAAATAAAGTGGACATCTTTTTTATTGGTAAAGTAATTATAAAATTTTTATGAGTTATAAATTCAGTAATATCAAGGAATAGTGAGAGAGGATTTAGCTTCACGAGCGGCTGTTTTTAATAATAAGTCGAGTCGGCCTATTGACAAAAGGGCATCATATGTTTGACTCGTACTCGTTTTTTGAGAGTGTTTATCCATTTCTTTTTCAATATGCAAAAGAAATCTCCAGATACTTACCAATAAAATTATTTTGTAGAATAATGTACGGTTTTTAACTATATAAAAAAGAAGTTTCTATTTTTTGTCAGATGATTTCAGTTGGTTATTAATGTTCGTGTTTATCCTTTGTATATCAAGATGATTGTGAACGAAAAAAATGTAGTTAGTTATATGTTGCTAAAAGTTGGTTAAACTAGATTTGCATAGGGGCTGAATCTGAAAAAAATGAATTTTTAATGATAAAATTTTGTTTGGATTTGAACTTATTAATAGAAAAAGCGAACAAAATATTTATGTTATATTTGTGAATTGAATAGATTACGCATTTTTGCTAATAAAGATAATTTTTTTATTGTAAATGTTCGTGTTTTTAATTATAATATTATAGAAAAACGAATAAGGAGAGATGAAATGAAACGGAATGTTCCGTATTTAATCGTAACACCAGGTGTTATTTTGCTATTATTTTTTATGATTGTACCATTGGTAAACAGTATCTGGCCGACCATTTTTACAGATGCAGGAGCGAGTGTAAAACCTTATACGGATTTTTTGACGGATGATTATAATCTGAAAATCTTTATTCGTACGATACGGGTATCGGTAATCGTGACTTTAATTTCTGCAGTTTTAGGTATTCCAGCAGCCTATTATATTGCAGGAGTCAGTAAAAAATGGAAGAGTATTTTAATGGCAATGACGATGTTTCCTTTGCTGACGAATTCTGTTATCCGCAGCTTTGCCTGGATAAATATTTTAGGGAAATCAGGTGTAGTTAACAATGTATTGTTAAGCTTGGGAATAATTGATCAGCCTCTAACTTTATTGTATACAGAATTTTCAATTATTGTCGGTTCGGTCTATCTTTTTCTGCCTACAATGATTATGACTTTAGTTGGGGTCATGGAGAATATTGAATCAGAGACATTAGAAGCAGCTGAAACATTAGGTGCCAGTCCGTTTAAAGCCTTTTATAAAATAGTTTTGCCGCTGTGCACACCAGGCGTGATTGTTGGGAGCATACTGGTTTTCACTGGAACAATGACAGCCTATACAACGCCACAGCTGCTAGGCGGAAATAAAAATATGCTGCTGGCAACCTTCCTTTACCAAAAAGCGTCAACTCTGGGAGACTGGACCTCTGCAAGTGTAATTGCTTTGATTATGATTGTGACGACGTTGATTGTGAACAAGGGATTAAATATTATAGCGGCTCGTTTAGATAGAAGGGAGTTAAAGAATGCGTAAACAAAAAGGAATGACTCTGATTGCGGTTTTGGTTTTTGCTTTTCTATTTCTACCGTTAGTGGTCATCGTTGTGACTTCTTTTGGCAAATCAGCTACCATCCAGTTTCCAATTAAAGAATTTTCTCTGGACTGGTATCAAAAGGCGCTGACCTCTGACACATTTATGGGCAGCTTTAAGCTGAGTTTGACAATTGGTATTGGAGCTACGCTTCTTGCGCTTCTGGTTGGCGTTCCAACTTCGTATGCACTATCACGTTATAACCTTAAAACTAAGAATATTCTAAAGAGCTTCTTTCTTTCACCGACGATGATTCCCGGTATTGTAGTGGGCTACTCTCTCTTTCAGTTTGTAGTAATTCAGCTTCGCCTACCGGTAATGCAGGGGCTTTTGATTGGTCATTTTCTAATCAGTCTGCCGTATATTATCCGCGTAGTAGGTTCAAGCATGGAGCAACTGGATTTTTCTATTGAAGAAGTGGCGTGGACGCTAGGATGTACTAGGGCTAGGGCGTTTCTACAGGTTGTTTTGCCAAATGTATCTTCTGGAATTTTTGCAGCATTTATGTTGGCTTTTGTGAATTCCTTCAATAATGTTCCTGTCTCGATGTTCTTATCAGGTCCAGGTGTGACAATGCTGCCGACTTCATTACTGAGCTATATTGAATACACCTATGATCCAACGGTATCAGCTATATCAGTAATGATTATGCTGCTGACGATTTTGCTGATGTTTGTTATTGAAAAAACCTTGGGGCTGGCCTCTATCGCCTAGTAAAAAAGCTTTATGCCTTTATAAATAAAATGGATGATTACTGAATATAGGAGGAAGAATGTGAGCTTTGTAAATTTAAATAAGATTCGTGTCAGTTATGATGGGAAACAAAATATATTGGAAGACTTAAATATTTCGATGGAAAAAGGTGAGCTGGTTTCTTTGCTAGGACCTAGCGGCTGTGGGAAAACAACTACGCTGCGGGTAATTGCCGGTTTGATTTCACCGAATGACGGTTCGTTTAAGCTGGATGATCAAGAGCTTGTAAAAGTACCGGTGCATAAGCGGAATTTTGGCATGGTTTTTCAAAGCTATGCGTTATTTCCTCATTTGACGATTACAGAAAATGTGGCTTTTGGTTTGAAGCTTCGCAAAGAAAAGAAAGAAACAATAAACGAAAAAGTAGCAGCTATGCTGGAAATATGCGGGTTGGGTCATTTGGGTGACCGCTATCCTAAACAGTTGTCGGGCGGTCAGCGTCAACGGGTAGCCTTAGCACGTGCCTTGGTAATTGAACCTAAGCTGCTTTTACTGGATGAACCCCTGAGTAATCTGGATGCGAAGCTGCGTGTGCAGATGCGGATTGAAATTAAGAGAATTCAACAGCAGCTGGGAATTACAACGGTTTTTGTTACACATGATCAAGAAGAGTGCTTTTCAATCTCTGATAAAGTAGCGGTAATGAATAATGGGGTTATCGAACAATACGATACGCCGGAAATAATTTACCGCAGCCCTAAGACGAAATTTGTGGCTCATTTTATAGGCTTTGAAAATTTCTTTGCTGTAGATTGGGTAGCAGAAGGTCGCTATCAGGCAAAAGGCAATGTTTTTGAAACTAGTTATAAACAGCAGCCAGCTGACAAAATCGTTGCAACCATTCGCCCGGAGGATATTGAAATTGCTTCGGAAGCTGAAGTCAATTGTGTTGATGGACAAGTAGAAGTACGAACATTTTTGGGAAAAAGCTATCAATATGAAGTTGTCACTTCTCTAGGTAAGTTTCTAGTTAACGGTACGGATAAACAAATTTATGAAGCAGGCGATACAATCGTACTGCACTTTCCAAAGGAAAAAATTGTTCTTTTGGAAGATAAATAAAAAAATTAAAAGTGAAAAGAGGAAAAAGTTGTGAAAAAACGTTTTGCATTAGGTTCATTGGTATTGGCGAGTGTATTAACTTTAGCAGCCTGCGGTGGGGGCAGCTCAGACGGCTCTTCAACAGACAAAAAGGCATCCAAAGATTTAGTTGTATCAACCTTCGGCTTAAGTGAAGATATCGTAAAAAGTGATGTAATGGCGCCTTTTGAAAAAGAGTTTGACGCTAAAATCACAATGGATGTAGGAAATAGCGGAGACCGTTTCAACAAGCTGGTAAGTAATCCGACAGGCATTGATGTGATTGAGTTGGCGCAGGCAAATTCTGCAGATGGTGCCTCTAAAGAGTTGTTTGAAAAGCTTGATGAGAAAAAAATTCCGAATGTAGCGGAATTGACCGATGGAGCTAAGGAAGTGTTCGACAGCGGTGCAGGTGTTCCCATAGCTGTTAACAGTGTAGGAATTGTTTATGATAAGGAGAAGGTCGGTAAAGAAATCAAAGACTGGTCAGATTTATGGGATGCATCTTTGAAAGGAAAAATCTCTATTCCTGAAATTACAACAACTGCCGGTCCATTGATGATGTATATTGCCAGTGACTACAGCAGCCAGGACATCACGAAGGATGATGGGAAAGCAGCCTTTGATGCATTGGAAGAGCTGAAGCCAAACATTGTTAAAACTTATGCAAAATCTTCTGATTTGGCGAACATGTTTCAGGCAGGAGAAATTGAAGCGGCAGTTGTAATGGACTTTGCCTATGATATTATCAAGGGAGAATCTGATACGATTGAGTATGTGGTACCGGAAAGCGGCACCTATGCAAACTACAACACAATTAATATTCCTAAAGAAGCTGCCAACAAAGAGCTGGCATACGAGTTTGTAAACTATAGAATTAGTGCGGATTCACAAAAGGCTAAAGCGTTGTCGCTGAACGAGGCACCAACTGTCAAAGGTGTTGAGCTGACAGAGGAAGAAGCAGGCAATATGACGTATGGAGCAATTGCAGACCGTGCCAAAACAGTGGATTTTGATTTTGTTAATGGCCAGCTGACAAATTGGATTGACCAGTGGAATCGATTGATTAATCAATAAAAATATGAAATGACTGGGACGGAAGTGAAGTTCCAGTCATTTTTTTAGAATGAATACAGCTCTAGGGAACGAAAAAATTAAAATGATTTACTGCAGCACCTCAAGGAAGAATCTACTGAAAAAACGTTTCGAAAAAAGTTATAATTGATAAACCGACAATAAAGTGAGGCGTAGAAAAAAATGAACATAGATCTATTAGTTAAAAATGTACAGGCTTTTAATACCATAAAACAGAAATTTGAAAAAAAGAATGTTGCCATTAGCGGAGAGAAATTTTACTACATAAGTGCTCAAGAGCTGGATTCGCTGAATCCGGAACAGGTTATTGAAGGAAACGGCCGCTACATGATACCGGGACTAATTGATATCCATATGCACATTGAAAGCTCAATGACAACGCCGACTATTTTCTCAAAGTCCGTTCTACCGTTTGGCGTAACAACGGTTGTAGCCGATGCACATGAGATGGCTAACGTTTTTGGTATTGACGGCTTAACTGAGTTTATGGCAGCAGACACGGAGGTGGATATTTTTCATGCAATTCCATCTTCTGTTCCTTCCACCACTCCTGAGCTGGAAACCACTGGAGGAATCATCGGGCTTGCGGAAACTGCTGAGCTGTTGGAAAATCCTAAAATTGTTTGTCTTGGAGAAGCAATGAATTTCAAAGGGATTGCGAATGAGCCGGAGTCTTTGATTCGGCAAATTATCGATCTTTGTCGTGAAAAACGACCAACAATGCCTCTAGAAGGACATTGTCCTAAAATTTATGGTGAAGATTTGGCAGCATTTCTTTATAGCGGTATTTCTTCCGATCATACCCACCAGTTTCCTGACTCTTTGGCTGAAAAAATTGAAAGCGGCATGTTTATTCAATTTCAAAATAAGTCCATTACACCAGAAAATATGGCAGTGATTGTTGACAACAATTATTATGAGTTTGCTTGTATCATTACCGATGATGTAATGGCGGATGATCTTTTAAAAGGTCATCTAAATGAGAATTTGAAAAAGGCTGTTCAAGCAGGTTTGCCGCTGGAACAGGCAATTTATATGACGACTTATACACCAGCTCGGCGAATGGGCTTTAATGATAGAGGAATGATTGCGCCTGGAAAATTGGCAGATTTTATCTTATTAGAGGATTTAGAAAGCTTTGCTATTGAGTCGGTTTATAAATCAGGGAAGCGTATGTATACTAAAGGCGATAAAGTTAGTTATCCAGCTAAAATAGAGGAGTTTCCGCCGTCGTATTTGAAATCAGTCAAATGTAGAAAGCTAACTGCCGCAGACTTGAAAATTCCGGTTAAAACAGAAAAAAGCAGCGTTCGCTGCAATGTCATTCAAAAGCAGGAGATTGGAACCTTTACAGAGCGCATCACAAAAGAGCTGCCAGTTAAGGATGGATTTTTAGATTGGGAAAATTCAGACTGCGCATTGCTTGTTGTTATGGAACGTTACGGTAAGAATGGCAATATTGCCTATGCCTTGATGGAAGAACCTATCAAGGAAAATGGCAGTATCGGGACAACTTGGGCTCATGACCATCACAATGTTATGGTTATGGGAACGACCAGCGAGGCTCTTCTTAAAGCTCAGCATGAACTGCTGGCTATGCAGGGGGGCTATGTAGTAGTCGGTGAACAGGAAACACTGGCGGTATGTCCATTGCCTATCGGCGGTATTTTATCCCAGGTACCCATTGAAGAATTAGGGACGGCACTTCAAAACGTTCGCCAAGCAATGCAGCAGCTGGGCTACAAGAATATGAATGAAATTATGTCCTTCTCTACGTTGTCTTTACCAGTTTCACCAGCAATCAAAATGACAGATAAAGGAATGATGAATACTAGAACACAGGAATTCTATCCATTAGTGTTCCCGGAAGACGGTGTAATAGGATGAGTACGCTAATCACAAACGTTCATATACTGACAATGGATAACCAGATGAAAGAGTATAAAAACGGCTATGTTTTGGTAGAAAAGGAGCAAATTGTCGCGATAGGAGACTGGCAGCATCAGCCCTTGGATGCGGACGAGGTGGTCGACGGCAATGGAGGACTGCTTCTCCCAGGATTTGTTAATACCCATACACATGTTGGAATGATTCCTTTCCGTTCATTAGGAGATGATGTGCCGGACCGGCTGCGCCGTTTCTTGTTTCCTTTAGAAGCTTATATGACAAAAGAGCTTGTTGGAGCCAGCAGTGCTTATGCTATCAGTGAAATGCTATTAAGCGGTGTAACCAGTTTTTGTGATATGTATTATTTTGAAAATCAAGTTGCTGAGGTTTGTGATAGCTTTCAAGTACGAGCGCTAGTTGGGGAAACAGTCATTGATATGCCTACCTGCGATAGCGAACAGCCGTCTGGCGGTATAGAGTATTGCAGGGAATTTCTGCCAAGGTGGAAAAATCATCCGTTGGTTACGCCTGTAATTGCTCCCCATGCACCAAACACGAATACCTATAAAGGATTGGAAAAAATTGTCGCTATGAGCGAGCAGCATCAAGTTCCTATAACAATGCATGTGGCTGAAATGGATTATGAGCTAAAAGAACTAAGTGATCGTTATCAACAGACTCCATTTGAACTTTTAGAGCAAATTGGCTTTATGAACCGTCCTTTTATCATGGCGCATTGTATTCATGCAACGGATGAAGATATTCTGCTGACAGCAGGCTATAGGGAGAATGTGAAAGTCGCGCATTGTATTGGCGCAAATACGAAATCAGCAAAAGGTGTCGCTCCTGTTAAAAAGATGCTGGCAGCCGGTCTAAGCGTTGGGTTAGGAACAGATGGCCCCAGCAGTGGGAATACGTTGGATTTGTTTACACAAATGAAGTTATTTGCCAATTTTCATAAAACCTGGGAGCTGGACCGGGCGCTATTTCCAGCGAAAGATATTGTTCGGCTGGCGACTAGAGGAGGTGCTGAGGTACTGAATCTCAAAGATACTGGTATAATTTCAATTGGTAAGAAAGCGGATTTTATCATAGTTGAAACACAGTCAATCAATATGTTCCCGTTGTTTGATCCATATTCTGTGCTGGTGTATTCGGCGAATGCCTCAAATGTTCAGCATGTCTGGGTAAATGGAAAGCAGCTGGTGAAAAATCATCAGCTTGTTAATCATGACTTGAGGGAGATTAAGGCAAAGCTATATGAGCAAATGAGCGGTTTTGTAGTAGAAGCTAAAAAAAGAATGTAGGAAAGCGGATAGAAAGAATAAATAAGAATAAAGTGACTCTTGAAAAGGTTCATCCACAATCTGAGAATCTGTGGAAAGAAATAAACTTCTCCTCTGTTATGATCAGCTCCACGAGTTGGTAATTTTTGCCATTGAGGAGTATAATCTCTTTCATTGTTTTTCATTCAATTTTCAGTGTACAGGTTTTTCTGTGGCTTTGAAGGAAAAATATTTTTTCGCTCACTAAAGGCACCTGTGCTGAACTCATCATATAGTGAATTCAGCATAGGTGCTTCTTGCTTGAGTTTGAAAAACTCTAAAAAGTTAGTTGAGAGAAGAAAACTATATGTCCGCTTTTTGCTCCTGTTTTTTTGAGTGAACTTGCTGTTCTCTGGTCTTTTTTAAAAATAAAGCAAACGCTATTGACACTATCAGCAGTACAAAAGCTGAGAACATCTGTCCATTTAACACGTACACATCCCAAAAGGCATTGATTAGAGCATGAAAGACAATGCATAGATAGATACTGTTGGTATAGTTATAAAGACCACCCAGTAAATAAGAAAGAGAAAGACAAGCGACAGAGAAATAAAGAAAATTCATTGTTGATTGATTGGAGCCAGCAATAAACCATAAGGGTACATGCCATAAGGTCCAGATAACAGCAACAATCGTATCGCTAGCAAAAACTGAATATTTTTTCTGGAGTGCAGGCTGCAGGAAACCCCGCCACCCTATTTCTTCGATTCCTCCCCCAATAATCATAATAGGAAACTCAAGAAACGCAAGATAAATCGGCAGCTTTTGGACAGCTCCGCCAAGTAAAACAGGTAAAAAGGCAAAGCTAAAAGCTAAAAGGATTATAACTAAATAAATAGATACTGAATGACGAAAATTGAGGATATTCCCTAAAAATTGCTGCCACTCATCTTTGCTGCTGCTTTTTTTATGCATGATTAATTCACTAATAGCTGGTGAAATCCCACCAAAAATGAATAAAATCATGACAATTGGATGTTGAAAGGGCATATGCAGACATTGGGTCAAGAAGATTGCCCCTCCCCATAGGCTCCATGATAAAGTAAATGTGAAAGCTAAAAAATGTGAAATACTTCGCTTATGATTCATTTGATTTTCCTCCCGTTAATAATGATAATACAGATATATTCAATGCTTCAAACAGCTTTGGAATATTGAGTGTTTCCTTCTTTATTTTTTGGTAATAGCATTGATTGATGATAGAACCGGTGATACCGTCAATTGCACCACTCATAAACGATAGGATTACTTCAATTGAAAATAGAGGGGTAAATTCTCCGGATTCTATTCCTTTAGAAATTTGGATCATGACTTGCTTCATCCAATATTGTCCTTGCGCCTGTTCATTTAATCGGCCTAAAATCTTTTTTTGCCGATCAGGCTGACTAGCAAGCATTGCTGTCAGTTCATATTGGATTTTTCCAATTACTGAAACGTTGCTTTCAACATATTCACCTAGAAATACAAATAGCTTTTGAAGATTGTCAGACGAAGAAGTTTCTGGTTTGATTATTTTATCTAAAATTGTATAAAAATTTTCGTTGCTGCTTTGCTGATTCAAGGAGCTTACTAAAAGATCGTCTAAATCTTCAAAATACCGGTAAATTCCTCCTTTACTGATGTTTATTTCCTTGATTACATCCGTCATGGTTATTTCATACAATACTTTTTTTTTACAAACGGCTAGAAAGGCATTAATGATAGCCTGTTTCTTTGTTTGAATATACTCTTCAGTTACTTTGGGCATAATAAATTCCTCCTGTTTTTAAAAATGAGACATATCTCATTTATTATAATAACAGACTGTTCCGGAGATGGCAATATAAAAATGAGAGTATGTTCATTTTTTTGGAATAAAAAAAGTTTAGGATAAAATAAAATCCTAAACTTCTTGAATTATCTACATAAAATTAAAGCATGGAGAAGAAGCAGTTGCTTTAAGAATATACCGAAATTCATTCGAAATATTGTAATGCACTTTGTATGAATTTTAGTATACTCATTAAAGCTGAATCCCTTAATAGGATTTTGATGAAATACCTAACTGCTATTTTAAGTTGTCAGTTAATCGTTTTGCGGTTGGTGTCGCAGCTAGACCGCCTTCTGCGGTTTCTTTGAAAATACTTGGCATTTGACGGCCAACCTGATACATAGCCGCTATTACCTCATCAGGAGGAATCACACTGTTGATACCAGCTAAAGCCATATCAGCAGAGATGAATGCCTGAGAGGAGCCAAGTGCATTGCGTTTTACACAAGGAACCTCCACCAGTCCAGCTACCGGATCACAGATAAGCCCCATCATATTTTTAAGTGTAATGGCAACCGCTTGAGCAGCTTGTTCTGGGGAGCCGCCAGCCGCACAAACTAATGCTGCACTTGCCATAGCACTGGCAGAACCTACCTCCGCCTGACAGCCTCCCTCAGCACCGCTGATAGAAGCATTATTTGCGATGACCAGTCCGAACGCACCCGCAGTAAACAAAAAATCAAGCTGTTGTTCGTGAGTCAGCTGTAGACGGTGGATGGCAGCCATTAGAACACCCGGGACAACACCGGCACTACCGGCAGTAGGCGTTGCGCATATCAAGCCCATATTTGCATTAACCTCATTAACGGCGACTGCATTGCGGACGGCAGTAAGAATCGTCTCACCACTTAGAAACTTTCCTTCCGCTATGTAATTGTTTAGACGAGCAGCATCTCCGCCAGTGATGCCGGTGACAGAGGTTACACCATTCACCCCTTCAACGATGGACTGCTTCATTACAGTTAGATTCTTATTCATTGTTTCGATAATCCGCTCACGAGGACATTCATGTGTTTCCATTTCAACTGTAATCATTAATTCAGCTACAGAAGAGAAGCTTTGCGCTTGCTCCACAAGCTCTTTTATAGAAAAAAACATCCTATCACCTTCCTCTATTTAACTAGTCAAAATGACTGTTCTATATTTTATTCCTGCAGCATTGCGCTGCTTTAACGTTTTAAGACATTAGTCAAAATAGTTTACGTTGTGAATATCAGGAATCTCGGTTAGTTTTTCGACAACAATCCCGGCAGAACGCTGGTCAACCTCAATAATCATGATGGCTTTTTCACCTTTAGATTCTCTGGTCACAGTCATCGTACCGATGTTGATTCCCAGCTCGGAAAGCTGATTTGTCACTTTGGCAATCATCCCAGGAACATCCTGATGAACAATAATAAAAGTAGGGATTCCCATATTCAAAGAAATTTTAAAACCATCCAGCTCAGAAATCTGAATATTTCCGCCGCCTATGGAAATGCCTGTCACAGATAGCTTGCGTTTTCCCTTGGAAACTAACAGCTGAACAGAATTAGGATGATCTGCTTTCTCGTTTTTAGGAACGAATAACACTTCCAATCCTTGCTCATGCGCGATTTTCAGCGAATCGGCCAGCCTGGGATCATCCGGTTCCATCCCAAGAAGTCCGCCAACCAAGGCAATATCCGTCCCGTGACCTCGGTAGGTTTTAGCAAATGATTCATATAAATAGATATCTACAGTGTCAGGCTGCTCTCCGAAAATGGTTCGTACGATTTTCCCAATTCGGGCTGCGCCGGCAGTATGTGAACTGCTGGGACCAATCATTACGGGTCCAATGATATCGAAAACACTTTTATAGCGTTGCTGTTCCATGGTTTTCTCTCCTTTATCCTTAACTTAGTCCGTACTTCTACTATTATATAGAATAGCACCGCATGTAGTTTATCACATGAGATAAAAAGAAAAAAGTGTTGAGAAAATACATAGAAAATATTTTTAAAGAGTTGAAAAACTATATAAGTGAAGGAAAGTGTTCAACAAAATGGTCAAAAGGGATCAGCATCGAAAGAAGTAGCCGCAGTCATCTATCAAGCGCCAATTGATCGAAGTTCTAAGCTTCGCTATAGTGTAGGGAAAAGCCGGCAGCTGATTCAGCTTAGAAAATTTTTACCGTTGCCGCTTTATCAGCTGCTGATAGGAAACGTAATGGCAGGCTGATTGAGAAAAAATACTTGGAAATAGCATTGAAAAAAAAAGGCAAACCGTGTATACTATCTAAGTGTGCATTTTTGTACACGTCTATTCCTGGTGTTTTCAGGAGAGACCAGTGGGAGGAGAAATCTTCATCTCCAATTAACCACATCACGGACTCAAGGAGGTATGTCTCGTGGCAAAAAAAGTAGAAAAATTAGTTAAATTGCAAATTCCTGCAGGTAAAGCAACACCAGCTCCGCCAGTAGGTCCAGCATTAGGTCAAGCGGGTATCAACATTATGGGATTCACTAAAGAATTCAACGCTCGTACAGCTGATCAAGCAGGTTTGATTATTCCAGTAGTAATCTCTGTATATGAAGACCGTTCATTCACTTTCATTACAAAGACACCACCGGCTGCAGTATTGTTGAAAAAAGCTGCAAAAATCGATAAAGGTTCAGGCGAACCAAACAAAAATAAAGTAGCTAAAGTAACTAGCGATCAAGTAAAAGAAATCGCTGAACTTAAAATGGCAGACCTAAACGCAGCTAACGTTGAGTCAGCAATGCGCATGGTTGAAGGAACTGCACGAAGCATGGGGATCACTGTAGAATAATTTTTACACAGGACATCCTAAAGAAGTAGCTTCTCAGTCGGTTTCATATTGAAAGATATGAATTACGTGGGAGGTTCTACCGTTATAACCACAATCTAGGAGGAAACAAAATGGCTAAAAAGAGCAAAAAATTGCAAGATGCATTGAAAAAAGTTGATAGTACTAAAGCTTACTCAGTAGCAGAAGCGGTAGCTTTGGCTAAAGATACAAGTATTGCTAAATTTGACGCAACTGTTGAAGTTGCTTACCGTCTAAATGTAGACCCTAAAAAAGCAGATCAACAAATCCGTGGAGCAGTTGTACTGCCAAACGGAACTGGTAAAACACAGACTGTTTTAGTATTTGCTAAAGGTGAAAAAGCGAAAGAAGCAGAAGCTGCTGGCGCTGACTATGTTGGCGATGCTGACATGGTTAACAAAATCCAACAAGGCTGGTTTGACTTCGACGTAGTTGTTGCAACTCCAGACATGATGGCTGAAGTTGGTAAACTAGGTCGCGTATTGGGTCCTAAAGGTCTGATGCCTAACCCTAAAACTGGGACTGTAACGATGGACGTAACAAAAGCAATCAACGAAGTAAAAGCTGGTAAAGTAACTTACCGTGTTGATAAAGCTGGTAACATTCATGTTCCAATCGGAAAAGTATCATTTGATACAGACAAACTGATTGAAAACTTCAATACAATTAACGATGTATTGTTGAAAGCTAAACCTTCAGCAGCAAAAGGTCAATATATCAAAAATATTTCAGTGACAACTACATTTGGACCTGGAATCCACGTTGACCAATTTTCTTTCTAATTAGAAAAGTGCAATAGCCCGTTTAGATTGTGAGGAAATTTGTCTATTTACCGAATAATCTGGACTATGAAGCTAGATTGATAGAAAAGCTGAATAATTAAAAAAATTATTGACTCAACTGCCTTATCTATGGTAAGGTAGTTGAGGTTAATGAATAACTGTACCGAAGACAGCAGGTGACATACGTCTTAATTTCCTGCCGAGGACGCTGGCATTGATAATTATCAATATCAAAAGGTCCCTCTATGTCTACGGTGGCATGGAGTTTTTTGTTGTTTATACAGCTTTTTGAAGAAAATGCTGTATAACAGTGCTTCCATATGTTTGAAGCCTCAAAACTTCACCATCAAAATCAGGAGGTGAAATAAATGAGTGAAGCAGCAATCGCTAAAAAAGCAGGTCTAGTTGATGACGTAACTGAAAAATTCAAAGCAGCAGCTTCTGTAGTCATCGTTGACTACCGTGGTTTAACTGTTGAAGAAGTAACGAACTTACGTAAACAACTACGTGACGCTGACATTGAAATGAAAGTTATTAAAAATTCTATCCTTTCACGTGCAGCTAAAAAAGCTGGTTTAGAAGGTCTTGATGAAGTATTCACAGGTCCTACTGCTATCGCATTCAGTAACGAAGATGTAGTTGCTCCAGCTAAGATTATGGATGAATTTGCTAAAGACGCAAAAGCATTAGAAATCAAAGGGGGAGTTATCGAAGGCAAAGTTTCTTCTTTGGAAGAAATTACTGCTCTTGCGAAACTACCAAGCCGCGACGGTTTACTATCTATGTTGTTGTCTGTTCTACAAGCACCAGTCCGCAACGTTGCCTACGTTGTCAAAGCAGTGGCAGAAAAAGAAGAAGTTGCTTAATTGCAGCCTAGCATCATAAAAAAATTAATAAGTGAAAACTTAAATGGAGGAAATTAAAAATGGCATTGAACATTGAAAACATTATTGCTGAACTAGAAACAGCAACTATCTTAGAACTAAGTGAATTAGTTAAAGCTATTGAAGAAAAATTTGACGTATCTGCAGCAGCTCCTGTAGCAGCAGCAGGTCCAGCAGCAGGTGGAGCAGCTGAAGAACAAACAGAATTCACTGTAGAATTGACTGCAGCTGGCGACCAAAAAGTTAAAGTTATCAAAGCAGTTCGTGAAGCGACTGGTCTTGGCTTGAAAGAAGCTAAAGCTGTAGTTGACGGAGCTCCTGCACCAGTTAAAGAAGGCATTTCTAAAGACGATGCTGAAGCATTAAAAGCTGCTTTAGAAGAAGTTGGCGCTTCTGTAACATTAAAATAATTCTATTAATTAGAGTTAGAGGCTATAACCCTTATAGGACAAGGGTTATAGCCTTTTTTTATTTCCGAAAAAATTCGATTGACCATACTATTGACCATACAATTAAAAATCTGCGTAGGCAGCAAAGCGTTGAGCATTTGCGTCCTTCTTCTTTTTAGACACATGAGCATAAATATTTAATGTAGTCTGAACATTGGAATGCCCTAATCTATCCTGCACTTCTTTTGTGGTGGCTCCAGCTTCAAATTGTAAGCTGCAGTGAGTGTGACGAAAACCGTGAACACTTATATCGTGTAAACCAGAACTCGCACATACACTCTTATTCCAACGGTTTAATGTGGTCTGAGCAAGAATACCATTCTTTTGAGTTGAGAAAATTAGTTGGCTGTCATCAAATGCATTAATATTAATACCAGCAACAAGCAATCTTTTTTTCTGATCCATCCGCCATTTTTTTAAGACTTGTATTGTGCGTTCATCTATAGAAATTATTCGGCTAGATGTCATTGTTTTTGGGTCAGAGAGATGAAGCTCATTGTTCTCATTTCGAGTAACTGTTTTAGATATATTAATTGTTTGATTAGCAAAATCAATATCTTTCCACTGTAAAGCTGTTAGCTCACCTTTACGCATGCCGGAAAATGCTAACAACCGAAACGCGGGGAATACCATTGGATTTATTTCCTTTTCGCAATAAGTCAGAAACCTCTTTAACTCTTCGAGTTCATAAAACTTAATCTTCTTTTCTTTTACAACTTCAACAGTTTTAGAAAATTTTACATTCTCAAAAGGATTTGTAGCAATAACTTTCAGTTGAACAGCATAATCGAATACAAGCGAAGTGTAGGATTTTAATGCCCGGTAGGTGGCATAATTTGCCTTCCATTCGTTCACTACCTTCTGACAATACAAGGATGTATATCTTGAAATTCTCATATCGCCAAAAGATTTTGAAATATTCTTTTGAAATAAGAATTCTACACGTTGGTAAGTACTTGGCCGAACAGTACCTTTGTATTGTTGCAACCAGATATCCTTAACGTTGTTAAAACTATAATTTTGTTCGGGAATATATTTACCTTCAGATGCTTCTAGTTCCAATCTTTTCTGAGCTAGAGCAGCAGCCCGTTCGCTAGGGAAATTTCGTCTGGTTGTATACTTCTTTTTTCCAGAAATTGGATCTGTTCCTAAATAAGATTTGAACATCCAATACGTTTTCCCGTCTGCTTTTGTATATGATGTTGGCTTTGCCATAAAAATTCCTCCTAAATTGCCCGCCAGCGTATAGGAGATTAGCTCACTTCTTTGATATAAAGCTAAGTTGTTCAGTCGGGATAATACTCTGCTTTGCAGCTGATTCCATCATAGTATAAAAAATATTCTCTACAGACTTTATCCTATCAGCGTCATACTTCTCATTCAATAACTTAACAAACTTTTCTTTATAAATATCGTTGTTTAATTCCCGGCATTTGATACTTCCCAAAGTAGGAATGATGTCTTCAATGAGAGCTATTTTAACTTGTCTTATTTGGTCTTGTAGACACAACGTATTATAATACATCAGCCAAATATTTCCCCATTGCCGTATCGTTAAATCAGTACTTTCAAAATCAAAATCATCGTATTCTATCATGTTGTTTTCGTCTCCTTACATATGATAGAATAGGTATAACGAATAAACCTATTCTATTTAGTGTTTGTTTGTCTGGTCACATCCTCAGCTTTGGTCGGTCGGGGATGTGTATTTTTTTAGATTAATCATAAATAACCGAATCAAGAGTATTATAATCCTCTTGATTTTTTAATACATAATATTGATATTCAAAGACTTTTTTCATAGATTCATCTTCTACAAATTCCATCGATTCTATCAAAAACTTAATTCCTTCTAACCTCTCTTTATCCTTAGTTTCAATATAAGAAATAGTAATTTCGTTTAGTTTAATAAAAAAAGAGTATCTTAATTCAGGATGAATCTTTGCAAAATGTTTGTGTTTTGCCAAAATTTCTTTTGCCGTTTTCAAATCGTTTCTAAATGCGGCGATATCACAGAAGTTATTATAGATTTTATGTATTTGCGTTCTGTAAACTTGAGTATCTTCGCTAAAATCAAAGGGTGAAAAACTAGGAATTCTTTGGTATAAGTTGAGCAATTCTTGGTAACTAAGCAGCTGGGGAGAAAAATCAGCAACGAGCTTTAAATCATAAAGGTTGAAAAAATCAATATTTCCATTAACTATTTTCTTGAACTTAGCTATATCTGATTTACTAAATTTTGGCACAACTGAAGGGAATTTACGATGCAAATGTCCTTTAGTAATCATATAGAAATGGAAATCCTTATTACTCTGATTTTTTCGTTGATCAGCATAAGAAAAAAGTGAAGTAACTTCTTTTAGATTAGACTCACCGTTAACGGCATTTAAAAATAATGCATAAAATTCATGAGATTCATCTATTAAGCGTACTTCTCTTTCAAAATCTGATATTTCATAGTCTAGTCTTTTTAGCAGAAGCTTTAAAGTCTCAAAATTTGGTTCTTGCTGGTTAGTTTCTATTTTAGAGTATGTTTGCCGAGATGAAATGCCTACCGACAAATCATTTTGCATAATTCCTCTTCGCTTTCTAAATTTTCTAAGAACCTCTCCGGTTTTAATCATTCAGTGTTTCCTTTCGGAGTAGTTATTTTATTCTTTTCTCTAATCAAAATAAGGTACTTTTAACCAAAAAAATGTTAATAATATTGTCATTTTAATACAAATGAGGGGGAAATGCTCGTTTTTTGGACATTTCTAATTAATATAGTGTGTTATCTAATTTCAGTGTTATAATTTTAATATAATGAAAAAAGGAGGTGCCATTTTGGAGTTATTTATCGCAAGTATGATTACCGTACTAGTACAGGTAATTGGAGGGTAACAAAAAAACAGGAGCATACATTCTCAGATGACTAGTCCGAATGTATAAAAGCACCTAGCTAGTGCTGCTCCCGCTCTGTAGAAACTCTACAAATTTAAGTATATCAGAAATCTACAGGGCACAACACTAATTTTCTAAATAATTAAATAAACCTATTATTTAACTAAGCCCTTTATCATAAATAATAAGGGGTTGGCAGCATGGAAAGAGAAAAAGAAAAAATCATTTATTTATTAAACATGGTCAATAATAGAAAAGTGCTCAAGACCATATATAAACTTCTCTACTTCCACATAACAGAGACTGATTAATCAGTCTCTGTTTTTTTGTTTCCAGAAACCATCATATATTTATCGATAATGCTTTCTAATGCATCCCATTCTGATGTATCAAGTTTTGCAAAAGTTCGGAAAAGATTTTGGTGGAACTCATTTTCTCCAAAAGCTACCTTTGCAAGAAATTTTGTAAACTCATCATCTTCGTCTACCTCTATAAACATTTCGCCTTCACCAGTAGTTAACCACATATAGTCAACATCAAACTCCTTGCAGATAGCTTTGATAGTTCGTTCAGTCACTGTACGTCTACCTGTTTTCCAAGATGAAACAGCTGTTTCAGTAACGCCAAGCCTTTCAGCAAAATCGTATTGTTTAATACCCTTATTTTTTAATACAGTGATTAATTCAGCTATTCTATCATTCACGTATATCACCTCCGCAGTTTTAATATATGATGAAAAATGAGCATAGTCAAGAAAAATATTATAATTTTATTGACAAAATGAACTTAGAGCATTATTATATGAGCATAGACAAGAAAATTTAGGGAGGTGAGTAAAATGACTAAAGTTACGAATGAACAAAAAGAAAGAGTTGCAAACAAAATTTCTCTATTGGATACAAGAGGAAAAGAGTTTGCTGCTGGAGTAATTGTCGGGATGTTAAGTCAGTCTGCTGTCACTAAGGAAATAGATGAAGTGATTCATGAAGTTGCAGATAAACAATCAGCGTAGGAGGTGGAAAAGATGAGAAGGAAATATCCATATCAAAGAGGTTGTAAAACTTTACGCAGAAATAGCAAAGCGCTTGAGAGATTGTTAATTGATGCACAAAAACAAATTGTTGGTACGGGAAAGGATAAATACGGAAATCTTCATGATTCGGTAATTATTGATGAAATAAAAAGATTAGCGGCAGAGCATGTAGGGCACAGATCAGAAAGAGGAAACGCCGCAATGGTTGAGTTCATTGCAGCGATATTAAAAATTAGCTAATTACTTCTAATTATGATGGATTCGACATCAGAACTTGAAAATGAGAATGACAAAAATTTGTCGTCACTTTTAGAAATGAAAGTGAATGGGTAATCAAGAAAATAAGCAAATTCTTCAGGAGAAAACTCGTTCCCATGGTGATCTTGAATTGTTTTCAAATTTTCAATTTCAGTTATCGTTCCGTCTTTAAATTTAATTTCTGCAGTATACATTATTATCACCTCCTTAACGTCAATTATACACGAGGTGATGAATAAATTGATAAACAATATTAACAATAAATGGAGGTGAAACGATGTCAGTCACAATAATGGTTCCTGTAGAATTACCGGATGAATTCTTTAAAAAGGTACAAGAAGCAATGGTGGATTCAATGAAAGAAATTGCAGAACTATATGTTAGAGCTCATGATTTACCAGAGTATCCAACAGCAGCTGAGCTTAAAAGAACTTTGAAAATCGGTGATGTAAAAGTTAATCAATGGATTGAAGGTGGATTACCTATTATTCCATGGAGTAAAAAGGAAAACAGGTTTGACCGAGAGGATATAAAAGCACACATCCAAAAAATGAAAATATAAAATATGCCCGCCAGCGTATAAGGAGATAAACCAATGAACTGCAATCAATTACTAACTAAAATTCTTGAAGAACAAAAGCAAACAAACGAGTATTTGAAATTTCTAGCTGAAGTAGAGGTTCAAAAGAAGGCTCCAGAATTTGAGCGCATTGCTTTAGACGGTGCAACAGACGGGAAAACCATGTTCTCAGTTCGTAGAAAACAATCTAGGAATAGCCAATGAAACCATTCTTCATAGCAGTAAGCATAATATTCTTCGTTGTTTCGCTCGCTTACATCAAAAACAATCAATTAACAGCTGCTACAATCTATCTTCTAATGTGGATTACAATGTCAATTATTTATAGAAGGGAGCTGGAGAAGAAGTGAACATGGTTGAAAAGTATTTCGAAATGCAAATGAGCAGACTAGAAAATCCTATAGTCAAAAAAATGGGGTTATTTCTAAACGGAATTACAGTTACCCAAAACGATAGCGGGATGGAGCTGCTACTGTACCAGGAGCCATTCTCTGATGTAGTTGTTATGGTAGTTTACGATGAAAATCACGAAGAAATTCGAACAGATAGATTTTGCTATCGAAAAGAAAAAGATGACTGGATAGTATTACCTCCAAAAGAGAGGCAGGAGATGGCAGATGATCAGAATGAAGAAAAAAATTATTAAGGCCTTGCCGGATGTAGCCCTGATGGTTGTCTCTGGTTTATCCTTTAGGGCTTCGTTGTTGTTAGGATTACTAACTGTCGTTGTCTGGGCAACGATAGGAATCACCAATGATTTAAACAAGACCACCGAAGGGAACAGCAGAAAACGAAAAATCATAAATTGAAAGGAAGATTCAAAAATGAAAAAACAAGCAACCTCAAAAACAGGAACTATTATGGATAGTCAAATTCATGTATACCGGGCAATGCATCGGATGACCCAGCAGCAGCTAGCCGACAAAGTAGGAGTATCCCGGCAGACAATTATTCAGCTGGAAAAAAATCAGTACAATCCGTCCTTGCTGATAGCTCATGATATTGCGGAAGTATTTGAAGTACCTATTGAGAAAATCATTATCTTCAAGAAGCCTCCGAAGGAGGAATAAGAATCTTGAGATATTCGGAAGAACAAAAAGAAGCTGCAACAGCTTATTTCCAGTCCGAAAGTGGAACCATTCTATCTGAAGAAGAAAAGCCTTCGGGAAATTATGTATACCAGGTGAAGCTATTCGGAAGAAATGAACGGATAAAAATTGACTATGATCGCCTTTGGGTATGGAAAAATTGGGATTGGCGTCCAATTCCTCAAGCAAATCTCCCTCGCAGGAAAAGAGAAAAAAGTTTAGCAGCTGAATTCGCAGCGGCGAACTTAGTAAAAGAAAAAGACACCATGAGCAGCCACTCATGATGCCAAAATTAAAACCTTGTCAGCAAACAAGGTTTCCGATTGCCTTCCAAGAATGAAAAACAACTACTCAATACAATTATTATATCATTCTTGGAAAGTTTTTTCAATTTAAAACGCTGCTATGTCGGCGTTTATCGTCCTTGTATAGTGTATTAACATTGTGACGGAACGAAAATGAAAGCAGGGAAAAGAATGATTAGCGAGCTGTTTATCAGAGAGAAAATAATGCAGTGTGGAAATTATTTTGAAGCGGATCTAATTCCCCGGACAAATAAAGCAGACCGAGCAGTCAGAGGAAAAAGAGGAAAGAAAGTAAAGTTGTCCAAGCCGGCACAGGATGATTTGAACGATAAAAACTCTGCGAGATATTTCACTTTACTAGCAAACGGCAATTTTGAAAACAACAAGGATTTCTGGTTTACAGGCACATATACTACAGAAAACATGCCGACTACCTTCGAACAAGCAAATAGACAAGCTAAGAATTTCATTCGCAGGTTAAAGCCAAAATATAAAAAAGTCTCAAAAGAGCTGAGGTACATTCTAGTCACTGAATATCGTTTTAATGAGGAGACGGGAGAACAAAGCCACTTCCACCATCATATTTTATTGAGCAAAGGAATCGGTAGAGACGAGATAGAAGATACCTGGTCTATAGGTAGAGGTAAGAACAAGCAAAAATTGGGGCGTACGCATTGCCGGGTTCTTCAGTTCGATGAAAATGGTATCGCAGGAATCGCCCACTATGTAAATAAAGGCCGTTATGGTCAACGCGGCAGAAAGAAGTGGTCCAGCTCAAGAAACCTAAAGCGGCCTTTTTCAAAAACTAATGACTACAAATATACACCAACACAACTTACACAACTAGCCCTATCTCAAAACTACGGTATCGAACGATTAGAGAAAATCTATAACAACTATTTTATTAGTGAAATTGAACCGAAGAAATTTGAAGAGACAGGCTGGCATATTTATATTCGAATGTGGAAAAAAACTGCTGTTCCTTGGAAAACAACGATACAGAAAGAAATGATTCAGAAAAATAGAATTAAGATTTTTGAGGAAAACGAAAGGAGAAGGAGATGACCACAAAACAAAAGAATCCAATTAAGAGTCAACAAAGCGCTCTCAATAATAAACAAGGAGCCATGTTTGAAGACCTTATTCTGAAAGGTTGTGAAGTTTATAGGCAAAAAGGCAGAGCATCGATTGAAAAAACGCCAGAACCATTTAAGGTCCTTAGTTTATCTAAAACGAAACAAGGACAATTCACTGGACAATTTCAGAAACATAAAAAAGCGCAGCCGGATTTCAAAGGAGTTCTAAACGATGGCAGGGCAATCATTTTTGAAGCAAAAGTATCAATGGATGGAAGAAATCGAATTAATCAAAATAGAATTACCGATACTCAAATGAAGCAGCTGGATGAGTATGAACAAATGGGAGCTGTTGCGGGTGTCTGTGTTCTTATCAATAAAACGGCAGCATTTATTCCATTAGCAGTATGGAAGCACATGAAACAACTATTCGGAAGAAAGTACATGACTGAAGAGGAAGCCGCGCTTTTTCAAGTTGAGACATTTTCAGCAATTCTTTTTCTTAACTACATTGACCAGACAACCAGTACTGATTTTATAAATGAATGGAGCAATCGAATATGATGAATCAATCAGAAGTAAAGATGTTTCTTGCAAATTTTTTCGAAGCAAAAGGATTATTATTCGAAGGTTCATACATCGCTAACGAGAACGGCCAACAAGTAACTAAAATTGTTTGTTTTGGTTCGAAAGGTAGATTTGAGATGAAACTAACAAAAAATCGCGAATTATACACTATGTCGACAGACCGTAAGCGATGGATTCAAATTGATAATTACTTAGAGATAGGAGTAACGAGATGAACCGAGTAGAGCAGCGGAGGTATCGTCAAAAAGTATTAGTGAAGTTGTTTGCAGCTGCTGACTTTGGAAATAAAGATGCAATGAAAGTTGCTGAAGCTGTAGGGCATTCAATATATGACGAGCCCTTGGATCGCACAGGAGAAATACTTGTAATTTTTAAAGACGGTACTTCAAGAACTTTTGTATCCAAACAACAAGCAGCTCAGATACTTAAAATATCTACCAATACAATAAGCCTACATATTCGAAGAGGGACAGCGGATTGTGCTGGACGTTGTTATGATTTGAAAATTTAAGGAGGCAGAATATGAGTAAGTTAGATGAAAAGATATCAGATTGGACAAATTGCCTTCGACGGTTTTATAGAGGTGAAGAGCAGAGTCAAGATGTATTAATCAGGGCAATGCTAACTGATTTAGGAGAAATAAAAGCGGAGCATGAAAAACAGAAAAAGCGTGTTGAGGTTCCGCCCGTCGTCGCTAATTACTTAAGCATAGGCGATAAATCACTAAATATAGCATTCTTAGTAGCAAACAAGTACAATCTGTCTCTATCTGATATAAGAGAGGGTGAGCTCAAGCAATGGCTCAGAGAAGTATCGATGGAAGACTTGTTGAGTTTGGCTAATGGCTACGCAGTGAAGCAGGAACCGCTGTATTATGTCGTTTTGGCAGAAAACAAAGGCGGCTTTAAATATGTATTTTTAAATAAAGATGGAACTGTGTCACATACAAATAACAAAGAATGTGTTTCAAAATTCACTGAATCAGAAATCAAAGCTATAGACGAGCGATACTGGGCGTTTGCGGTGCCAGTTGAGGAGGAAACGAAATGAAAATGAACTGGACTGAACTAGAAGCTTTGTCATCTATAGTTGAAAGCGAAAAACAGCTAAAAATATTGCTGGCAGAAAAAATAGACGAAAAACTATTCGATTTAGAAACAGAAATGTCAATTTCGTATGAATGTGGCGATGCTGATAAAGGGGAAAATATTCGGATTGCTGCTGATAGCGAGAGAGAGGCATTAGTAAGTTTGAGGAATCATCTGAAAATCACAAATGATGATTTAAAAGATTCTGGACTGAGAACGGAGAGCGAAGCGATGAAATTCAAAGATTTATGTAAAGTACTAGACGAGTATGTAGTTGTTAGAGTTATGAATTCTAATGGTTATCCCATGGCAGAAGTTCCAGTAAATGAAATAAGTGAATTTCCATTCGATGAACTAGAAATAGAGAGTATAGTAACGGATTTAGAAGGAATTCTGTGTGTACGTGTGAAGTATGGCGAGGAGGAGCAGGGATGAGTTTCTCAAAGAAAAGGATAAAACAAATCAAACATCAAATCAAAAATGGAAAAATACAACTAAAAAACTTTACAGTCTCTGATTTGAATTTTGAAGAAATAAAAGAGGAAATGTTCCAAGCAGCTTTGATTGATTTTTTAGATTTTCTAAATATAAAACAAGATATTCATAGTTTTATGGCAGAAGCGATGAATGGCAACGAAGATAGATTGAAAATCGCACAGTTTGTTGCTGATGAGCTAATGAAAAAAATTAACGATTTGGGTATCAAGGATGGCGATGTCAAAAGTATCAAATACGTAAATAAAGAGGCATATGATTCCCCGCTAGAATTTCTGAAAGAAGAGGGATTAATGCTGAAAAAGCAGGGATAGCTAAAAGCTATCTCTCAATCTTAATCACTGTTAGAAGAGCATCGAAAGTATCAGGATTACGTGATGATTGTAAATCAACTCGTCTGACTAAATACTCACTGTACTCATTGAACAGTTCAGCATCTGAATTATCTGTTTCCAGTCTAGTGAGTTGGATATAATCTCCACGGCGAGGAATTATAGAAAAACAATCATTATGATAAGTTGTGATATCTCTATTTTCAATATGTATTTGAACATTGTATGACATAAAGCACCAGCTTTCATTTTTAGATAAGTATAATATGTAAAAAATAAATTGGCAATAGGAGGAACAGGAATGAAGAAATTTAAAGCTATACCAATTGAAAATAAAAAAATTGTAGAAGATATGACTGGTCAAAAACTTGATGCGGAAGGATATATTCACGGTTACTACGTAGATGGATATATCGTTGGTGATTTTGTGGATGTTACAGATGAGTACGCAGCGCTAGAATTCTGGTGTGAGGTCGATAAAGATACGCTATTTGAAGAAAAAATGACAAAAAAAGAATGGCTACAATTATCACCTCGTCAAAAACTAATTCGTGCTGGTTATTCTGAAAAGCAACTAGATGACATGTTGAAAGATTATCCTGATGATGATCCAGAGGAAATTTATGAAAATGAACTTTCTGAAATGGCGTCATCTGCCGAATGGGAGGAATAACAATGAAAAAACACTATGCAATAAAACGTGATGGCAAGTTTAAACATTTCCCTCAAGAGAATTATAATACAGAACTTAATAAGAGCTGCTTATTTGTCAATAAGGGTGCTGCAGAGAAAAACGCTTCAAGTCTTGACAAAGTAGTCTTGATTGAACTAAGAGAAGTACCCAAAGAACTTTGGGGAAGGTACTAAGGAGGACTGGCAATGACAGAACAGAAAGAACAAGTAGAAAAGACCCCGATTTATCAAGAAGATAAGCTAATCGGCTATTGTACAAGAGTTTCGCTTTCTGAAATAAACGAGGGTTTGGATGTTGAGTACAGATATACCATAAAGGATTTTGAAGCTGTAAAAGATGAACCAGTTCAGTCGGCTTTCAAGGTCGGGGAGTATTACTCGTTTAATAATGAAAATAAAAAGGAAATATTCAAAGTGTTGGAAATCAATAATGGCAGGATGATTGTTAACTCATATAGAGTAAATCTAGATATGTTTAACGAATATTCATCATATACAGATGGGAACGCTATTGCTGTTACTGATTCGAAAATAGCAACTACTGACGAAATAGCACTCTTCAAACGTGCCGAGCATTTTCGCAGCAAAGGTAGAAAGTTGGATGAAATCAAAGCAGGTGATTTAATCGAATATGATAATCAATTCATTATCGCTGGTCATAATACATCGTCTGGTTATGTGCGTGTAAAAATTTCTAATTTTAAGCGTACAATAGCAGAAATGGCAGAAGTTAACTTAATCATGACAGCCGAAGAACTAGCTTTAAAGGCGCAGGAGGTAGAAGGATGAAGCTAACGACTGAAATCATCAATCAGCTACTACAGATTGACGATTCTTACAAAGCTCCAGCTGCACTCATGAAATTCCTTTTTGATAAAGAGCAACGAGAAGAACTATTTCGCCAATTCTTAGCAATAGAAAATCGGTTAGATTATGAGTGGTTTCAATCTTACTTTGAAAATGAGCATGCTGATAGAAAAAACAAGAAGCAAGATTTTACTCCCGATTCCATTAGTCAGCTGCTATCTAAGTTGACAGGCAATAAATCATCAAGCTTGGACATCGCTGCGGGGACTGGCGGCTTAACGATACAAAAATGGGAACAGGATCGCATGAATGAAACAATCGCAACCTATAAGCCATCGATGTTTTTATATCAATGTGAAGAGTTATCAGATAGGGCCATTCCCTTTCTGTTGTTCAATTTAATGATTAGAGGGATGAACGCTCTAGTCGTTCATGGAGATTCTATCAGCAGAGAAGTAAAGCAAGTTTACTTTGTTCAGAATGATAATGACGATTTTATGTACTTTAGTAGTTTGAACGTTATGCCACAGAGCGACACAGTTACTAAAGAATTCGAAGTGGAAAAATGGATAGAAGATCCGATTCAACATGTCGAGAGCCCTATTATGCCACAATTGGAGGTATCTTAATGGCTAAAAAGAAAGAAATTCTCTTTTGTGATTATTTTGAAGAATGGATTGAAATTTATAAAGTCGGTGCGATTGCTGATGTCACATTGAACAAATATTACACAGCAGCTAAAGTTCTTAGAGAAGTTTGTCCTCGTTTATTTTTATCTGATTTTGATAGAAAAGAGTATCAGCGAATCATCAATGAGTATGCCAAGACACATGAGAAACAGACGACTATTGATTTTCATCACATTATAAAAGGCTGCATAAAGGATTTATTTCATGAAGGGCTATTAGATAAAGACCCTACTTATCGAATTGTACTGAAGGGTAAGGAACCTAGCAAGAAAAAGAAACAGAAGTTTTTGCAGGTTGATGAATTGAAACGATTGTTACAGTCGCTCAATCTTTCTAAAGGAATCAATATTGACTGGTTTATTTTCCTAACGGCCAAGACTGGTATGAGGTTTGCAGAAACATTGGCTGTAACTCCCGCTGACTTCGATTGGCAAGAAAATACCCTTTCAATCAGCAAAACATGGAACTATAAATCAGCAGCTGGAGGATTTAAAGCCACTAAAACTGCCGGCTCTGTTAGGAAAATAAAAATAGACTGGCAGATTGTCGGACAGTTCAAGACGCTTATTCAGGATTTGCCAGGAGATGAACCGATTTTCATCAAGCGATTAGAGAATGGAGCGTACAAGCGGCAGTTCAATTCAACTTACAACAATTTTCTTGCTTCAAAGTGTCGTTCTATTAATATTACAGAAATTAACATACACGCCTTACGACATACCCATGCTAGTGTTTTGCTTGCTGAAGGCGTGTCTATCCACACAATTTCAGCTAGACTTGGACACGCCGATGTTGGAGTCACGCAAGAAACATATGCTCATGTTCTTGATGAGCTGCAGAAAAAAGACGATCAAAAGATGATGGCTGTTTTAATGCAGATAGCTTAAAGAGGTGGTAATGATGGCTGGAGGTAGACTTTGGACTGAGGAAGACGATATTTATTTAGAATATTTTGTGTTTGGGAATGATACACCATTAAAAGAAGCCGCACTTTTTTTAAATAGATCAGAAAAATCGATTAGTTATCGATTGTGGGCACTACGTAAAGAAAACCCTGAAATGAAATTAATGTCTAAACCTTGGACGGACAAAGAAGATGCTTATTTAAAAAATAATTATCCCATGTTAACCCCTGAAGCTATTAGTATCAGATTAGGTAGAACAGAAGGAGCAGTTCAAAGGCGAGCAAGTCGTTTAGGAATAAGGAAAAGAAAAGACATTAAAATCTATGATAAAGAGATTAGGGAAATGCTAGCAAGTGGCTGCTACCTAATAGATGTGAGTGAAAAGTTAAATTTGACTATGGGATCACTTATTACTTATCTAAGAGCACAAAATATACCATACAAAACAATGCCATTAGAAGAACGCAAAAGACGAAATAAAGGATTTAGAAAAATAATAACCGATTACCAAAAATTGCAAAGTGCGAAGTACGGTAATTAACTAAACAGAAAGGGGCGGGAGGTTTACTGCAGGAACAAAGAGCTCTTTACTCCTTTCAAATATGACAATAGAACTAAACAAAATTTATAACGAAGACTGTTTGATAGGTATGCAGAGTATAGCTGATAAGTCAGTAGATATGATATTAACGGATTTACCTTATGGGACTACGCAGAATAAGTGGGATTCAATTATTCCATTAGAGCCACTATGGGAGCAGTATGAAAGAATCATCAAGGATAATGGTGCAATAGTTTTGACAGGATGTCAGCCCTTCACAAGCCAGCTTATCATGAGTAACCCAAAATTATTTCGTTATGAATGGATTTGGGAAAAAACAACTGCTACTGGACATCTGAATGCAAAAAGAATGCCTTTAAGAGTACATGAAAATATCCTTGTATTTTACAAGAAACTGCCACAGTATATCCCACAAATGACACAAGGTCATACCAGAAAGGTGTCTTCTGCTGAGCATAAGAGGAATAGTAAAAAATCAACAAACTATAACGACTACCAATTGACGTCTTACGATAGTACGGAACGTTATCCACGCAGTGTTTTGAAATTTGGTACAGATAAACAGAAATCAAAACTACATCCAACACAGAAGCCAGTCAGCCTTTTTGAGTACCTGATTAAAACGTACACAATTCAAGGTGACACTGTTCTTGATAATTGTAGCGGCTCAGGAACTACTGCAGTCGCTTGCTTGAATACTAATAGAAAATATATCTGCTTTGAAAAAGAGAAGGAATATTATCAGAAATCGATTGAACGTGTTGAGGATATCACTAAACAGATAAAATTATTGTAAATAAAAAAGTTCCCATAAGGGAACTAGACAAACTTAATTGTTAAATCAAAATTCGAATGGTGGATAATTCTCGAAGTACCATTCTTTAGTTTTAATTCTATGAGATTGCCATCAAATACACTACCAATAGAAGAAATTTGATTTCCAATTTCATCAAAAACAGACATCTTTAAACCACCATCCCGCTTGGCTCCTAAGTATCTGTTGAAATCATTTACAATAAACATACCACGATCATAATCGGACATAAAAATAAAAACCTCCTTTTCTTTTAATGATACCAAAGTGAGGATGCAAATACTATATTGAAAATAGGAGGTATAAAGGATGAAGGATAAATTAATGATTGTCCGAGATGAAAAAGCAAAAGGTTATGATTTGCCTGATTTCGGAATTGTCACAATCAGAGTTAGTGATGGAAAAGTGACGATGATAGAAACGACGAAAAAAGAAATCATGGATATAAAAAATTAGTCTGACTGGAAAAACCAGAGGACGTAAGCAGGAAAATTCTCCTAGCTTATGTCCTCTTTTTATTTTTATCAAATAAGGAGGATTTATCATGTTGGATTGGGAGAATAGGAAGAAGCTGATAGCTGAATACAAAAACGATTTAAAGGACTTAAAAAGACAACATAGGCAAATAGCCTGTAAAAGATATACATACAAAGTAAAAATTAATGGAAAACAATGTTCTAAGATTCACGATGATCGGACTGCTGAAGAAGTAACCAAACAGAGAATACTTGCTGAATCTATCTCATCAACTGAGTATTCATTGTTCTGGTTAATTAAGGGATATGAACAGCCATACACAACAACCACTATATCAAGATTGCCCATCTATAAAAGAGATCAGTTGTGGGCACAAATAGAAATGATTGAATCTAGAGGAATTTCAACTCCGGTACAGCTGCAATATAAAGATATAGATGGAAAGGAGCAGAATGATAGTAAAAAGCAAGGTCAGATAGAACAGGTAAAAGAAATTATAAGTACATTGTCCGAAAGAGAGCGTGAACTTTTCTATTTAAGGCATACAGCATTTTTAACAGAAGAAGAATGTGCCGAAAAAATGAGTATAGCTTTAGGAACAGTAAAATCAATGTCTCAGCGAATTAGAGATAAGATTAATTATTATTTTGAATATGGACATCAAATCGATCTGTTCGGAACAATGTAAGGCAGATTCCGGAAATCTTGTAACCCAAAAGCAACAATAGGTGAGAGCTCTATTTAATAGTCTACTCACAACTAAAATAAAAAGACGTCTAATAAAGCTTCTCTCTAGAAAGCTATTGTCTGCGGAAACAGAATAAGATAGCGAACGACTCAGTATCGTGTTATAAGACGTTAATCGGCTGAGCGATTAGCGGTTCCCTAGTTTTAGAAAGGAAAGATTATGAAGAAAGTAAATCCATTCTATCAGTCAAAGAAATGGATAAAAAAGAAAAATAAAGTATTGCGGAAATTTAAATATGAATGTCAAGAGTCTGCAAGGTTCGGCAATAACATACTTGCTGATGTCGTGCATCACATTTACCCATTGGAATTATATCCAGAACTTGCCTTAACCGAATGGAATCTATTGCCATTAACAAACGAGAAACATAATTCTTTTCACAGCAGAAAAGACCACTCGGTAACTAAAGCTGGAGAGTATTGGCAAAGAAAAAGAAAAAAAGAATTTGAAGAATGGAGGAAAAATAATAGCCCCCCTCTAATTAAAAAATAAAAATTAAGCAATGAGAACCGAGGATGAGAATTTCTTCCCCCCACGAGGCAGATTTGAGAAAAAGGGGTGTGGAGTATGAAATAAATTGCAGAATTGAGGTGATGAAATGGCGAAGCTGAAAAGCAGACGAACCATTAAGAATAGCGTGGTTAAGTCGATGGAAGAGCTAGGAAAATATAAGAAAGAATACGATATAATTATTGAAATTTTTGTTGATTTATTGGACCAATATCAGCATTTATATGAGCAGTTTGAGGGCAGTTCGTATCAAATTACAGAGGAATATACAAACAATGCTGGGGCGATAAACGAAAGAAAAGTACCGTTAGTGACCGCGCTAGAAACACTGAGAAAGGATATCTTGAACTACTCTGATCGTCTTTGTTTAAATCCTAAAGCCCTGAACGAAGCGAAAAAGACGGCACCCGCTGGCTCATCGCCTTTTAATGCGCTGTTGAAAAATCTATAATGGATATCAGTAAAATCAATTCTCCTCATTTTTCGGTTGCTATAGAATATGCGACGGCAATCGTCGAAGGAAAGAAGACGGCTTGCCAAGAAAACCGCCAAGCGGCACAAAGATTTCTCGATGATTTAAAACGGGATGATTTGGAATTCAGACAGAATCAATTTGATTTTGTCATTAATTTTATTGAAAAAGGAATCACGCATCAACAAGGAGAAGATTTATCCGGAAAATCCTTGAGAGGTACACCGTTATATTTACAACCATGGCAGAAATTCATCATTGTTAATCTACTGGGATTCTTTTTACCCGGTACGAGTATCCGACGTTTTAAAGAATCATTGTTGATGATTGCTCGAAAAAATGGCAAGACGGCGTTTGCTAGTGCGTTGGGCGAGGCGCTTTCTGTTCTTGAAGCAAAATCTGGAAGCAAGCTGTATATCCTTGCGAATAGCTTGACCCAAACCATGGAGTCATTCGGTTTTCTAAAATACAATATCGAAAGATTCGATGATCCGGCATTTCAAGTTCGAGACAATAATCAAGAACACTCCATCACTGCCGATTTTGGCGAGGATGGTTCTTTTTATATCCGAGCGTTGGCGAATGATCCAAAGAGGCTTGATTCTCTTAACAGTAATTTGTTGATATTGGACGAGGTCCATACTTGGAAATCCGCAAAACAGTATATTTTGATGAAGAACAGTCAAAAGGCGTATCGAAATAAATTGTTGATTGCCATCAGTACCGCTGGAGATATTCCTTCCGGCTTCTTAGCGAACCGTCTGAAATATTGTCAAAATGTGTTAAACGGAACGATTGCTGATGATGAATACTTCATTTTTATTTGTAAAGCTGATCAGGATGAAAGAGGAGAGGTGAGGGAATATACTAATCCAGATATTTTGGAAATGGCAAATCCTTCAATGGGTGTATCCGTTTCTTTAGAGGATTTGAAAAGGGATGCAGAACTTGCCTTGAATGATCCGCAAACGCGAGGGGAATTTTTTAATAAGACATTGAATATTTTCACTTCGTCTATGTTGGCTTACTTTAATATTAATGAATTTATTTACAGCAATGAGCAATACGAGTGGTCATTGGATGAATTGTTGAAGAAAAAAATCAAATGGTACGGCGGTGCTGATTTATCAAAAATGCACGATTTAACGGCAGCTGCTTTGTACGGTTCATTTGATCATGACGGGAAGGAAATCGATATTGTAATCACTCATGCATTCTTCCCGATTGTAAACGCCACAAAGAAAGCAGAAGAAGATGCAATACCACTTTTTGCATGGAAACAAGACGGATTTCTTACGATGTCGAATACACCGACTACGAGCTATGATGATATTGTCAACTGGTTTATCGCGATGAGAAAAAGAGGATTTAAAATAGCGAAGGTCGGTTTTGATAGAAAATTTGGTCGTGAGTTTTTCCAAAAAATGAAGAAGGCGAAATTTAAAATTGTGGATCAACCTCAGTATTTCTGGCGAAAGTCAGAAGGCTTCCGGCGCATTGAGCTAAAGGCGAAAAATACTGAGTTCTATTATTTAAGCAATGAATCATTTGAGTATTGTGTACAGAATGTCCGAGCGATAGAGAAGACAGACGACATGATCCAATATGAAAAAGTAGATGGTGATGACGGAAATATGCGGATTGATATATTTGATGCTGCTGTTTTTGCTTGTTGCCAAATGCTAGAGGATACTGGAAAATCCGGAATGTCTGATTACTTAGAAAGTTAGGAAAGGAAAGATGAACATGGGATTTTTTGACCGCATTAGAGGAAAGGCTAGAATTCGATCTGAGCCTAAGAAAAGTACTGGAGAAGAAAATGCACCGGTTGGTTACTTTTTATCAGAAGAGGCAAAAAGTTTGCTTGTCCCTGGATATACCAGATTGAGTGATAACCCCGAGGTACGGATAGCTATTGATAAAATTGCTGATCTTGTTTCCAATATGACGATCCATTTAATGGAAAATACAGATAAGGGCGATGTCAGAGTAAAAAATGAGTTATCTAAAAAGATTGATATCAATCCTTGCCAGAATATGACGCGTAAAAATTGGGTCTATTGGATTGTAAAAACGTTACTTTTAGAAGGAGATGGAAATTGTATTGTTTTTCCTTCTGTTGAAGGGAATATCATAAAAAACCTAATTCCGTTATCCCCTTCAAAGATTAGTTTCACTGAAGGAGCAGAAAGCTATAAAATTCTTTATAACGGCAATCAGCAACTCAATCCAGAAGATGTTCTTCATTTTGTGATTAATCCAGATTCGGATAAGCCGTGGTTAGGTACCGGCTATCGGGTTACTTTGCGAGATATAATTGGTAACTTGAGGCAAGCCACAGCAACTAAAAAGGCCTTTATGAGTAGTGAGTATATGCCGAATGTCATTATCAAGGTTGACAGCGATGTAGATGAACTAGATTCAGAGGAAGGGCGCGAAAAATTAGAAGATCGCTATTTGAAACGATCAAAAGCTGGAAAGCCTTGGATTATTCCGGCTGATCTTCTGGAAGTTCAACAGGTCAAACCGTTAACATTAAAGGACATTGCAATCAATGAAGCGGTTGAACTCGACAAGAGAACAGTGGCGGGAATCCTTGGCGTACCTGCTTTCTTTTTGGGCGTAGGTTCATACAATAAAGACGAATACAATAATTTTATTGCGTCGAAAATCATGTCAATCGCACAAATATTACAACAAACACTCACGAAATCATTACTCGTAAATCCGAATTGGTATTTTAAATGCAATGTGAAAAGTCTGTATGCCTACGATGTCGATACATTAGGAAACTTAGGGATGAATCTTTATATAAGAGGGATTGCGACAGGGAATGAAGTGAGAGGTTTAGTTGATTTTGATCCACGAGATGGGCTGGATGCATTAACCATCTTAGAAAATTTCATTCCCCAGGAAATGATTGGTGAACAAAAGAAACTGAAAGGAAACGAGGTGGAGGAGTGAAGAAGAGAGAAAAGGTTCGGCAATACCGAAGTCTTAATATTGAGTTGAATACCAGGAGTGATGAAGCCAGCGGAGAAAAAAGAATCGCTGGTTATTTTGTTGTTTTTAATTCTGAGACGGAATTATGGCCGGGAGCCTACGAAGAAATATCGCCAGAAGCTTTAACAAATATACCAGACGATGTACGAGCGCTATTTGATCACGACACATCAAAAGTGTTAGGGCGGACGAAAGCGGGCACCTTGACGTTGTCGATTGATGAAAAAGGGCTGTATGGTGAAATCATCATTAATGAAAATGATTCTGACGCAGTCAATTTGTATGAGCGTGTAAAACGTGGCGATATTGACCAGTGTAGTTTCGGCTTTGAAATTCTGAAAGAAGAAACAGAGCACAGAGAAGATGGTTCAATCAAATGGATCATTAAAGAAATCATTCTTTATGAAGTCTCTGTTGTGACGTTTCCGGCTTATGCGGATACAGCAGTAGAAGCTCGGCAACAGCAGTTCAATAAAATAAATGAATCAAGAAGAAATGACCTAAAAAAACAACTGAAGGAGAGACTAAAAAAATGGCATTAAGAAAATTAGTTATCGGAAAGAAATTAAGAGAATTGAAACCAGCATTGGCAGAGGTAAGAAAAGGGCTGGCGAACTTTGCTAAGCGCGAAGGTGAGCTGGAATCTGCAATCGAAGAAGCATCAACCGATGAAGAAATGAAAACGGTGGAAGAAGAAGTCGAAGAATTAGAAAAAGAAATTAAAGATAAAAAAGCGGAAGAAACCGCGCTGGTCGAAGAAATTGAGCAGTTGGAGGAAGAATTAGAAGAACTTGAAGACCAGCAACGTGCCGTGTTAGGAAAAGGAGAGAAGAGAAATATGCCAAGAAATCAACAAGTACGAACAGTAGGAATGGGAGAAAACTATTTCACTAGAGAGGTAACGGACTTCTATTCTGACTTGCGTTCAAAATTGAATATGAGAGCGAATGGGAACGTGCTGCCGCCAACTGGAGACAACGAAGTTATCATTCCGGATTTAGTTATGAATCGTATTCGTGAACGAATCGGTGATTATACGACTCTTTATCCGCTGGTTGATTTGGTAATGGCTAAAGGTAGAGTGAAATTAGTTCTGGATGTCGACACAAAAGAAGCAACTTGGATGGAGATGCGCGGCGTTAGTCTACCAGAAGATGATGATTCTGAGTTGACAGCAGTAGAATTTGAAGGATTCCTATTGGGACGGATTGTTTATATTGATAATTCATTGCTTGAAGATGCGCAGCCAATTATTAATCTGGATGATTATCTGACCAAGCGAATTGCTCGTTCTATCGCAAAAGGAATTGATAAAGGGATCGCTATAGGCGAAGGACCTACAAAAAAACAACCAGAAGGAATCATTCCGCAAATTCCGACTGAAAATAAAGTGACAGCAAAACCGGCCTACGCGGAAATTATCCCACATTTAGGCAAAATTGATACTGGAGAAGATGCAACAGGAGAAATCACTGTGGTGATGCACCGGCAAACCTATTACGAAAGAATTGCTGCATTGACATTGCATGTCGATAGCAACGGACATGATGTTGTACAATTACCAAACCTAAAAGAACCGAATTTCTTGGGACTTCCTGTTACTTTCAATAACTATATTCCGAAAAATAAACTGATTTTTGGGGTATTTGAAAATTATACATTAGTTGAGCGAGAAGCTGCGCGAATCGATGCGTCAACTGATTATAAATTCAGAGAATATCAAACAGCCATTCGAGGCATTGGACGCTATGACGGAAAGCCAGTTCTTCCGAAAGCTTTCGTAGAGGTAACATTGGATGTCGAAACTGTGCCGGAAGCATAAGAAAGAGAGGGAGAATAATGTATAAAGTACTCCATACATTTCGAGATTTGACAGATGATAATTATATTTATAAGCGGGATGAATCTTATCCACGAGAAGGCCATGAACCAAAAGCAGTACGAATCAAGCAGCTGTTAGCGAATGACAATAAAGGTCGCGCGGAAGCATTGAAAGGTTCGCCAGTAATTGAAAAGATTGAAGAAGGAGCAGCGGAAACGGATTTATCAATTGACGAAGCAAAAGATGGTGCTGAATAATGGAAAAGAAAGCAGATACAGTATTAATGCTTCTTAAAATGAATTTAGGAATCTCTAAAGACAATAGAGATTCCTATTTGTCGGCAATCACCGAAGGAATCAAGGCTGAATTGTTAGATAAAGGAGTTACTCTTAGCGATGAAAATCCTGATCACTTAATGTTTTTAGTAGATTTCGCTGCGTGGCGTTATCGGTCACGAGGTGAGGGGGTACTTCCACGAAACCTACAATTTAGAAAGCATAATTTAATTGTTAAATATGGTGGTGTGAATGATGGATAATACTTGGGATGATGAAGTCACACTAATAACTGAGATTTATAAACAGGATGCAGAAGGTCAAACGGTTTATGATGCAATTGGTCAACCAATCAGAGAAGCAGACAAGGAAGAACCGATTTGTTGTTATGAAAAACCAGTTGGTCGCTCTGAACATTATGCCGCTGGGCAAAACGACATTCAAGTTCTTTGCTTGCTGATTATTCATCCTTATGAATATGAAGGAGAAACGGCAGTCATTTACGATGGACGGCGACTGCACATTGAGAAAACCTATTTGATGAATGCGGAAGAATTAGAGCTGACATGCATTGAAAAGTTAGGTGATCCATAATGGCTATTCGAACAGCGACAGGGAAATTATCACAAGCTATTGTGCAAGAATTGAGTTTGTATACAGACGAAGTACAACAAGATATTAATACAGCTGCAGAAAGAATTACCAAGGAAGCTGCTGAGCAGGTAAAAGCAAGCAGCCCGAAGCGGACAAAAAAGTATTCAAAGGATTGGCGAGTAAAAAAAGTATCGACTGGCAGAGAGAACAGCTTCTCATGGATTGTTCACAATGCGACGCGGTATCAGTTGACCCATCTTTTAGAGCGTGACCACGCTTTAAGAAACGGTGGACGGTCTACTTCTCAGCCGCATATTGCGCCAGCAGAGGAAGAGGCTGTTCAAAAATTTATCGAAGCGGTAGAAGGAGCAATACGCCGATGACATTGGATGAATTGAAAAAAATATTGGATTTTACAGGTTTACAAGTCGCGTACCGTCAGTGGGAAAGAGGGAAGGTCCCGAACCTTCCCTATATTATTTATTATCAAGAAAATACAGACAACTTCACGGCAGATAATCATGTTTTCCATAAAGGGACACAGGTATCTGTTGAACTCTATTCCAATTTGAAAAACATCCTTGCTGAACAAATGATTGAAAAAATATTTGATGATAATAGATTGGAATGGGAAGCATCTGAAACCTATATAGAATCTGAAAAAATGTACTTGGTTTTATATGAAATAACCATTTAGGAGGAAAAAAGCATGAGCGAAAATAAAGTAACCTTCGGGTTAGAAAACTGTCATTACGCCCCGGCAACTATTTTGCCAGATGGAACAATGACTTACGAAAGTCCGGTGCCATTTCCCGGTGCTGTAGACCTAACTCTTGATGCCAACGGCGATTTGTTAGAGTTTGAAGCAGATAATATTGTTTACTATACATCAGTAGACAACAAAGGATACACAGGAAAATTAAATATGGCGTTGATTCATGATCATTTTCTTACAAGCTGCTTAGGAGAAGAAATTGATACAGAGGACGGTGTACAGACAGAGCGATCCAACGCGTTGACGAAGCCATTTGCTTTGATGTTCCAATTCGAAGGGGATAAAAATGCAGTTCGGCATGTGCTATATCATTGCTCGGCAAATCGCCCGGCGATTGGAAGCTCGACTGGAAAAAATGTAAATGCGACTGAATTAGATTTCAACGCCACACCACGACCGATTGATAAGGCAGTAAAGACGAAAACTACAGGAACAACAAAGCCGGGTGTTTATGATAATTGGTTCGCTGCAGTATACGAGAAAGCACCAGGGGTTTAAAATATGGAGAAGACTATCTATGTTGCTGACCGCCCTATTCGATTAAGAACGAGCGCAGCGATGTCTATCGTTTATAAAAATCAATTTGGCACGGATTATTTTTCGGATTTAATGAAGTTAGCAAAAATTTTTGATGTTCCGGTGGATGAAAAAAGAAAAGATGAATTGAAACTGTTAACACTGAAAGGGTTAAAAGAACAGGCGAAAGACTTGAACATAGAAGGATACTCAAAAATGAATAAGGGGCAATTAATCAGAGAACTTCTGCTAAAAGAGGAGCCCAAAAAAATTGACATCCAAAACCTCTCTTTTGAATATTTAGATAATTTGGACATGATGGTAATTTTCAATATTCTTTGGACAATGGCTAGAATGGCTGACCGGACTGTTCCTGATCCTTTTGAGTGGTTAGATAGTTTTGAGGTTCTACCAATTGAAGTTGTATTGCCTGAGATAAAAGATTTATTGGAAAGTAGCATTAAAACAAGAAAAAAGTAAATGATGAAATGAGTTCCAGTGATGAAGTATTGACTGTGGAATCATTTCTTTTTATTTGCAAAGAAATCGGTCTGTCATTTAATGAATTAGAGCTAATGGATATAGGTCAGTGCTTAGACTATATACAACAGTGGATTGATGAAAAAAGCTTAGAAGTAAATCCAACTGGGATTTCAAGGAAAGCTGGACAGAAAGATTTTGATAGGTTTTAAAGGTAGGTGAGAAAATGGCAGGGAAAAAAATTAACGGTATCACAATCGCGTTGGATGCAGATACAAAAGGTATAACTAGTGGACTAAAAGAAATCACGACTCGATCCACAAAAGTATCAGCGGAATTAAAACAAGTAGAACGGCTTTTAAAATTGAACCCTAACAGTACAGAACTATTAGCGCAAAAGCAGCAACTACTTAGTGAACAGGTAGCGACAACAAGCGATAAGTTGAAGGCACTAAAAGGAGCGCAAGAAGATGTCACGGCGGCTTATCAAAATGGCGATATAGGAGCTGAGCAATACCGGGCCTTTCAGCGGGAACTTGTGACAACAGAAGGTGCATTAGAAGGATATAAAAGTCAATTACAGAATATGCAAGGTGAGCAGGATAAACTAGGGCAAAATACTAGTCGACTTGATTCCCTTTTTCAAGCTACCGGCTCATCTATTGAAGATTATCAAGATATTTTAGGTTCACGCTTAGTAAATGCTATAAAGAACGGTACAGCAAGCTCTGATGATTTAGAAGTAGCAATAAATAAAATTGGTAAGAGTGCACTTGGAAGTGAAGTAGATATCGGTGCCATGAAAGAGGCACTAGATAAAGTAGATGATGGCGACTCTATTGAAGCTGTACGAAACGAATTGGAAGGGCTGTCTACAACAGCAGATACAACGGGCGAAGCACTGAACAACATGGGGGATGGAATTGCATCTGGAAATTTGATAGATGCAGTGGACAAGCTTTCTGTGGTTGGTGATAAGCTAAAAGATTTTGCTGGTAACGCTCAAGACGCCTTTCGCGAGGTGGATGAAGGGGCTGATATTATTGTTACTAAAACTGGAGCAAGCGCTGAGGCTATTGATAGTATGTCAGAAACCTATAAGAATATTACTAATAATTTACCAGTTGATTCATTTGCTGATGTAGGGTCGGCAGTCGGGGAGATGAATACACAGTTCGGTTTCATGGATGATCAGCTAGAGAACACCACCGAATACCTTTTGAAGTTTGCAAACATTAATGAAGCGGATGTCAGCCAATCCGCAATTTATGCAAAGCAAGCAATAGAAGCTTATAAACTTGAAAGTAGTGATTTTGGTTCTGTTTTAGATTCAGTTACACAAACTGCTCAGGCAACAGGGCAATCAGTTGATAGTTTATTCGATAAAACGATTAAAGGGGGACCACAACTTAAATCGTTAGGCTTATCTTTTGGAGAAAGCACCGCTTTGATGGGAAAGTTCGAACAATCAGGGATTGATAGTGGAAAAATGCTTTCGTACCTATCAAAAGCCCGGACAGTCTATGCCAAAGATAATAAGACCTTACTGGAAGGCTTAGAAGAAACCAGTAGGCAAATGAATAATGCTACAAGTGAAACAGAAGCATTGCAAATAGCTACTGAGATATTCGGAAGTAAAGGCGCTGGTGTAATGGAGGACGCATTCAAAAGAGGTGCTTTGAATTTGGATGGGTTGGCAGCTGCAGCAGCTAATGCAAATGAAGTAGTAGGACAAACATTTGAAGATACCTTAGATCCAATCGATATGCAACAAGTAGCGATGCAGAATGTAACGAATATCATGGCTGAATTTGGCGGGATGATTGCAGAAGCAGTATTACCAATCTTGGAAGTATTGATCCCGATTGTTCAACAGGTTGCAGAATGGTTTACTAATCTACCAGGACCAGTCAAACAATTTATGGTTATTTTGGGTGGTATGATTGTTCTTGTTTCATCTTTAGCACCAATAATTACAGCCGTCATGGCCGTAATAACTGCCGGACTTGGGGGAGCGATATTACCACTAATTGCGGGTGTTGTTGGCGTAGCTGCTGCAATAACAGCAGCAATCGCCATTTTCCAAAATTGGGGTGCTATTTCCGAGTGGTTGGGAGAAAAATGGGACGCATTTGGTAAATGGATGGGGAATTTTTGGGATGGTTTATCAAAAGGAGCATCCGGAGCAATTCAGGGAATGTCTGACTTTTTCAAAGAGAAAATGGACGGAATTGTTAACGGAGTAAATGATAAAATCCAAAAAATTAGAGACTTTTTTAAGTTTCTAAAATTAAAATTTCCAAGTATAGAGTTGCCTAAACTTCCTCATTTTGGATTGAAAATGAGTTCAAAAAAGATTTTTGGAAAAGAGATTTCTTATCCGAGTGGGCTAGATGTAAAATGGTTTGCTAAAGGTGGGATTTTAACCAAACCTACTATTTTTGGTCAAGCTGGCGGGCAATTATTAGGTGGAGGAGAAGCTGGACAAGAAGCAATCGCGCCGTTGGATAAATTGATGGGGTATATTAGAACTGCTGTATCCGAAGCTAATGGAGGCGGAGATGAAATACATTTACATTTAAGTGCGTTTGGAAGTTTGCCGAAATCTGTCATGGATGAAATGGCTGAGTATTTAGTTTACAAATTTACGGATATAAAGAAACAGAAAAGTCCTTATGATTCGGGGTGGGTATAATGCTTGAAATCATGCAGGAAGGAACTTTTGTTTTTAATGGCAAATCGAGTGAAGAAATAGGTTGTTATATCAGAGAACGCCCAAAAAGAATTAAAGGAAAAAGAATGGTTGAGATGAAAGAGGTTCATGGAAAGAATAAACTTGTTCCGATTGATAAGGGATACTATACAAATTCGATTCTCTCACTCTCATGTTTCTGTTTGCTTTCTTCGTATAGTGATCTCTATTTTATAGAAAATGAAGTGTCAGCACTTTTAGATAGTGCAGGGGAGTATGTACCGTTTATACCATTTTATGATCCTCATTATGTATACGAGGTAATCAATAATAATGAAATTAGTTTTGAAGGGACGCGAGGAAGTAAGCTTGCTGTTCCTTTTTCTTTTGAATTATCTGTTGCTCCGTTTAAATACCGTATGACTGGATTGCATACTCAAGAATTTTCTGACGCTTTTAAACTTGAAAATCCAGAGAAATATTACTCAGAACCATACATGAAGATTTACGCTTCTGGCAATATCACTATTTATGTGAATGAGGAACCGTTCGTAATAAACAATATAGAGAAATTTATTGAGGTTGATAGCAATCCCGATATTCTAGAGGTGTACAAAGAAGAAGGCGGAAAGATTATCAACCAGAATCATAAAATGATTTCCGATGATTTCCCGATTTTTATTCCTGGATGGAACGAAATTTCTTGGAAAGGAAATGTAGAAAAAATAGAAGTGAAAGGTAGGTGGCGGGCAAGAGCATGATTCCGATTTTATACAAGCCGAAAGAAACAGACTTCTCTCATAACGGGCTAGGAAAGTTACCCGATTGCATCAGCTGCTTTGTGGAAGAAGAGAGAAACGGACAAAATGAAGCTGTACTCACGTTTCCTATCACAACAAAGAAAAGCGAGTACTTACAGGAAGCGGGCTACCAAATCAAAGCGAAAGCGAATGATTTGGATGAACCGAATGTTTATGTCATTTACAAGTTTGATAAAGACATGTCTACTGGAGTTCTTACTGTTCGAGGAATTAGCCGAGCTGTCTCGAAACTGAAAGGTCGATCAATTAAGCGATTGGTAATCGAAGGAAAAACAGGTGCGCAAGCGATGCATATGATCCGTGGCGCTATGGATAAAGATACAGATATTGACTTCTTTTCTGATATTAGCACTGTATCGAGCTCGGAATTTGAAATCACGAACCCGTTGAACTGCATCGGCGGTTCCCAAGGCTCGTTATTGCAAAATTGGGGTGGAGAAATTAAACATGAGCCGTTTAAAATCTCTTTACTGAAGAATCGTGGTCGAGAAAATGTCACAACAATTCGTTACGGAAAGAATTTAGCTGGGTTATCAATAGAGACTGATTTTGATAGTTTGCTGACAAGAATTTTCCCTTACGCCGATTTACAGAACAAAGAAGGAGAAACAGAACGAATATGGGGAAAACAAGTTGATAGCCAGTATATCAATAACTATGATGATATAAGGACAGACCATGTTCAATTCACAGAAGAGCAAGGTGTAACGGATTTAGCCACATTAGAGAAGGTAGCTAGTAAATACTTTACCTCATTAAATCCGGGAATCGATTTGCCGAAATGTATAATCAAAGCGAACATTTCCCAAATACAAGAATCAAGCAAAACGGGAAAATTTGAAAACCTGAGGAAAATTGGGCTGTGTGACACAGTCACGATTTATTATAAACGCTTTGATATAAAAATTTCTGCGAAGGTAAACAAAATCAGATACAACAGTTTGTTAGAACAAGTCGAAGAGTTTACGGCTGGCAGCGAACAATATACTTTTTTCCAAGCGCAGAACAATCAAATTATGGAGACGTTAAAACAGATACCCAACAAACAATATGCTAGTACATTTATTGAATATGTTACTCAAGTAATCAGTGGAAATGATGGTGGAAATGTCGTTTGGTGGCCTAAAAATAGACCGAGTGATTTATTTTTTATAGATACAGACGACTTAGAAACAGCAAAAAAGGTACTTCGAATAAATAAATCAGGTATTGGTTTTTCATCAAAAGGATGGAAAGGACCATTTAATACTGCATGGACTTTAGATGGTGTATTTGTTGCGGATTTTATAAAATCCGGCACACTCGAAGGTGTCGAAATTCATTCGAAAAATAATGAATACGATATAGAATTATTCAAAGGTGTTCTTGATTTTAAAGATATCGAAGGAAAGAGCATTGGCACAATCAAATCGACACGAGAAGGTTCAGGAAGCGCCGGGCTAGAAATTATTCAACATGAATCATATAGATTTCAAATTAGTATGCAGACGAAAAGTGGAGAGAAAAAGCAAATTTTTCTCATTAGATCGGACGGAGATGGAAAGTCATCCGTTCATATCATGAGAGATACAACAATTGTCGGAAATCTTAATATTCACGGGAAGCTAATTGTTAACGGACAAGAAATTAAACCAGGTGGCAGCGGCGGAGGAGTTACACCGCCGGAGCTAACAACTGAGCAGGAAAAAAATGCGTGGCAAGTGTGGCAATTTCTGAAATCAAAAGGATACACTGAACAAGCTGCCGCAGCCATTTTAGGGAATGTGGAACAAGAATCCGGAATAATTCCCGACAAAGATGAAGGAAGCGGAGGACCTGGTTACGGACTTGTTCAATGGACTTCACCGCTCGCGGGCGAAAGTGGTCGGGCATATGTTCAAAGATTGCTTCAGCAAGCAGGGATTACTGGTGATTATCGAAGTTTAAATGTTCAATTGCAATTACTAGAATGGCACATGCACAACGGTCAGTATATTCCTACAAGTGCTTATCCATATAGTGTTGAACAGTTCAAACAGTTAACCGATATATCAGTCGCTACACCTGCATTTGAGGCGAACTTTGAACGCCCTATGGATACCCACCCTGAAAGAATAGGGATGGCGCAACGTTGGTACGATAAGTTTAAGAATTTAGGTTCAGGTACTGAAGGTTGGCAAAATCCAGTTCGTTCCGATTATGTGGTTACCCAAGAATGGGACCATATAGGATGGGGAACTACTGTAATTCATGGTGGTATTGATTTAGCGAGTGTGCCAGCAGGAAGTAAGCCACCTATTTATGCAGCTAAAAACGGAACTGTTATCGAGATAGTTTACAATCACCCGGAGGGTGGTAATTATGTAGTTATTGACCATGGTGATGGATATTGGAGTTATTATGGTCACTTTGACAGTGTTAACGTTTCGCAAGGTCAGAAGGTGACCAATGCGGATGTAATTGGAATAATGGGTGCAACTGGATTGGCTTCCGGTGTTCATTTACATTTTGAGGTTTGGAAAGGTTCGCAATGGAATCGTATTAACCCGCGCGATGTTATTAATTTTTAGAAAGGAGCGAGTCAATGACAACGTATCAAATGAATCTAAGTACGACTGAACCAAACAACTACGTAGGTATTATTAGAGTTCGGCAGTATGATACTGAATCACAAACATTTGATGTAACGATTACTGAGAACGGTGTACCTGTTGATTTTACAGGATTAACGCCGCTTTTTTATGTCCGAGGGAATCCAAATACATCCAATTGGATATCTGAACAAAAGGTTACTGAAATTGTGGATGCTAAAAATGGAAAGCTACGTTATACACTTTCTCATTATGACATGCAAAATCTTGGTAAGAATAAAGGTTATTTTGCATTTCTGGATTTAAAAGAAGATGGTGATGTAAAAGAAAAATTTGAGCGAACCTTTCAGTATTCAACAAAGGATTTTTCTTTCGAAGTGATAAAGAACGCTTTTTCGGACGGCATTCATGACAGCAACTATATCTGGACCTTTGAAGAAATGTTGCGGTATTTCATGGAATGGATTAAAGAATCTCAAAACACCTATGACGGTTGGTATGAGGAAGCAAAAACAGAATTGCAGCGAATCATTAAGGAATTTCAGTCTTGGATTTCATCAAATCAAGATATTTACGATGAATGGCTTAATGAAAATAAAAATAATTTTCTTGATTGGTTTGATTCGATTCGAGATATCTTAGATGAAAACGCCGCTGGTAATCTATTGCTGTTAATTGAAGCATTAGAGAAAGAGATGAAAGAATCACATTTCACTTTGGAAAGTGGAGAAGTTGGGATATTACGCACGATTCAAGATGACAATTTTAGCAAGAATAGAACTGTTGAAGTGATAACTAATGTTAATGATGTAATGAAAGATTCAGCGTTAGTTATTACTGAAGTAAAAAAGGGAAATGTCTTTTACTTTGAGGAGGCAAAATAATGGATACTGCTATAAAAAAAGTAATGGAAACAGATGGTGACGGGGTTAAGAGACAAATTTATCCCGAAACACACGTCAATGCAATTATAGGGATAAGTGAAGGTGGAATGATTGACTCACCGGTTCAATCTGTCAATGGAAAAACAGGAAGCGTACATTTAACGATTGACGATTTAGGAGATTCACCGACACTTCAAACTTTAAAGAATATGATAGAAGCGTTTGAAAACGGGGCGTTAGGTAGCAACATTACATTAGAAGAAATCGAGGAGACTAGCGAATGACTAAAATTGTAAAAATTAATCTAAATAATGACCAGGTGTATCCACAAACACATGCTGACGCGGTTGTTGGTCTAACAACTGTTAAAGGTGAAACGGGTGATAAGGGTGATAAGGGAGATATTGGACCAGTTGGACCACAAGGTGTTCAGGGGCTAAAAGGGGATACAGGTGCAACTGGTCCAAAAGGAGATACTGGTCCTCAAGGTGTAAAGGGTGATGCTGGTACAAATGCAACAACAACCGCAGTGGCAACTCAAACTGTAAATGGGCTGATGTCAGCAACAGACAAAAAGAAAGTTGATAATTTACCTGTATTTACTTTTGAAGAAATCGGGGAGGTTTAATGAATGAGTAAAATTATTAGACTTAAAGAAAAAGATGAAGTTTTATATCCGGAAACACATGCTAGTGCTATTGAAGGATTTAAAGAAACACTATTAAATGCAGTGTATCCGTTAGGCGCAGTATTTATGAGTATAAATGATGTTAATCCAGAAACATTTCTGGGTGGGACCTGGGAAAGATTTGCAAATGGAAGAACGTTGGTTGGTGTTAATGAAGGTGATAGTGATTTTGTAGCAAATAAAACTGGCGGGAGTAAGACACATACCCATGATTTGGACGCGTATGCCCAAATGCAAATTTCGTCTACTTACCTGGGTGCAAAAACTAGGACTGGGACTTATACTGCAAATGTAAAAGCCACAAGTTTTTCAGGTATCGCCGAAACTGCTGCTAAAGACCAAGGTGTTAATATATCTGGTAAGGCAACATCAGCTTCGAGTTTACAACCTTATCAGACAGTTTATATTTGGAAAAGAACTGCATAGGAAAGATAAAATAAAAAGTTAGGTGGTAATTATGGAAATGTTTGATTATTTAGAGAGATTTATTATAGATGCGGATCACAAAGCGATTTACGTATTGGCTTTAATTTGTGGAGCGATGGCTATTGATTTTCTCAGCGGAACATTGGCTGCGAAGATTAATCCTAGTATTGAGTTTCAAAGTAAATTAGGTATAAATGGAATTCTAAGAAAAGTAGCCAGCATTGTCTTGCTGCTTTTTTTTATTCCTTTAGCTCCACTTATCCCGTCAGGTGTCGGAGTAGGATTAGTTTATGTCCTCTATATTGGCTATTTATTAATGGAACTAAAATCAATATTGGAGAACTATGAGAAGTTAGGTATAGGTACCGAATTATTCCAAGGGTTTATTGATAAATTAAAAGGGAAGGATGACAAAGATGGTTAATGTTGAACTGCAGGTTAGACAAGATTTACCAATCGTAGGGATAAATCCATACCGACAAATTCATTTGCATAGTACGGGTAATCCTAACAGTACAGCACAAAATGAAGCCGACTACATGACCCGCAAAGATATCAATTCAGGCTATTATACTCACGTGGTCGGTAATGGGCGTATTATTCAAACTGCACCTGTTCGTCAAGGAGCCTACGATGTTGGCGGTGGTTGGAACTATGAAACATATGCTGCTATCGAAATAATTGAAAGTCATAAAACACAAGCTGAGTTTGACATTGATTATAAATTATACATTGAACTGGCTAGAAAATTAGCAGATGAAGCTGCAATACCTAAGACACTCGATTCAAGTGATTTGGAAGGGATTAAAACACACCACTATTGTACGTATAATCAACCTAATAACGGAAGCGACCATATAGACCCATACCCTTATTTGAGTAAAAGAGGTGTGACGAAAGAACGGTTAGTCAATGACTTGATGAACGGATTTGGTAAGATACCTAATGAAGAAGCACCAGTGATTACAGCACCACAAAAAGAAGAACCTAAAACAGAATTGGAGGAAGTAAAAATGGTATGTATTTATAGCGATGGGAAGGCACAATATTATTATAATGGGATTACAATTAAGAAGTTAACACACCCTGACCAAGTGAAGGTTTTACAAGAAATCTATCGGAAAAACAACAATCGTGAATTACCTAGCTTTGACTGGAGTAATAAGAGTGCTCCCTGGTTTGCTCGATTGAAAGAGACATTGGTAAAATAATAATAAAAATATCCCACTTCTGATGAGGTAGGGTTATTTTTATATGACGTCATCGGAAATTAAGAAAATCTCCTATAAGCTGGCGGGCAAATTTGACCATACATTGACCATACTAATGAACGAAGATTAGATATATATAATAGAAAGAAAAAAGAAAATTCACTATTATATCAGTATCTAAGAACTATCAGAAAAGGTTAAATATGGGGCGTATTAAAACATTAAAATAATTCTATTAGATAGGGTTGAAGACGGTATCTTTCCAAGAAAGATGCCGTTTTTTTTGTTTTATGCAATTTGTGTCGTTAAGAAAAAATCAGAGACATTCTAGTTTTGTTCATTTGTTATTCCGTTGAAAAAAGAACAATGAACCCTCCTCGATACCCATCTTGCATCCTCTTCAAGAGGCCGATTTTCTTCGAATCTGAATCTCCGTTATTTGCTTGTATGCGCCCCAGTCATCAATAAATGGCCTTTTACCTGTAATCTTCTTAAAACATTCCCAAACCCATGACTAAATCAAAATAGTATTGAAAAATAAAGAGAAAAGGTATTATGTGAGTAAAGATAAGGAGTTGAAATAGTATGAATAAAAAAGATAAAAATAAGCTGGAAACTATTCCAATGGCGGATGTAGAAGAAGAAATCAGCAGCTTTATCCTGAAGCACAACCCCAAACTGACGATGAAATCGGTTATTACTTATCCAGAGCTTTTAAATTACAGAATGAACTATATTCGGGAACTATTATCGGATGAATCATTGAAAAATGAACAGCTAAACCATTTGATTCATAAACATCTTCAAGAGAATGAAGTGATTGTAGAAAAACTAAATAAAAGAACAGGTGAAAAGCTTAGTCTAGGGCAGCGAACAGCTGATGCAATTGCTAAATTTGGAGGAAGCTGGCCATTTATTTTTATATTTCTTTTTGTTCTATTTGCTTGGATTGTACTAAATAGCACAGCTTTGATTTTTCAGCCATTTGATAAATACCCGTTTATCCTGTTAAATTTGATGCTATCTTGTTTGGCAGCTATTCAGGCACCGATTATTATGATGAGTCAAAACCGACAAGAAGACAGAGATCGAGAACAAGCAAAGAAAGACTATAAGGTTAATTTGAAAGCGGAAATAGAAGTCAACGTTTTGCACGAAAAAATGGATTATATGATTAATGATCAGTGGCAGCAGATGGTCAAAATTCAGAATATTCAACTGACCCTTTTAGGAGAGCTGCAGGAACAGCTGGAAGAAATGAAAAAAACTGAGAAAGACTGATTTTATAGCTTTAAATAAAAATAACGGACGTTACCTAAAATAGAAGCTTTTAAGTATTTTATAAAGAACATTATGTTTCTGTCATACCATATTACTTGATAGAATGACCCCTTCGCTATTATAATGACAATATGAGCAGTTCGTTTGACTTGCTTGGAAGGGGAGAGTTTGATGTTTGATTATACAGATACAGTGCTATCAGTAATGCAGAGAGTTGAGGTATACAATGAAATTTTCACAACGATTTCCAAAGAGATTCAGCAAGAAGGCTATGAACAAACTGTAAATAGAAAGAAGAAGGATACTTACGTCTTTTGCAGGAATAACGTGAATCGTTTGTTTATCGAGGATGAGAATTTTAGAAAAGTACTTGTTCCTTATGGAGAAAAAGCTGCTACTCAGCTTTTATGTAAAGGATTGGATGCCTATAAACGTGGTGTCTATTATTGGATTGATGCAATGGATGATAGTTGTATGATTGTGGATGATGACAAATTTGCTCATGGTTTAGATCGGATTAGAACGTCGTTTGAATTAATCAATCAGGCGTGTAAAGAAGCTTGTGGCGGAATAGAGAGCGCCCACAGTGTACACAAAATGTAGACCTTATTTTTTTGAAAAGTGTATCGTAATAACGATGATTGTAATTATTTTTTGTAGTCCTTAATTAAAGTAGATAAAAAGTGGTAAAATGAAGAAATTTATAGAGCTTGGAACAAAAAAACAGGAAGTTTCTGATTTTGTTTCAGGCTTTTTTATTTTGAAGAAATAAACTTTGCCAAGTCGTTTCGTGTCTGCTGAGCCATTTGGCGTCGCTTTTTTAGTCTGACAAGCCCTATAGTGAATCAAGCTGATGTAAGCGTCTTGAAAATAGCTGTTAATTTCTGATTTTCTGACAGATTTGGGAATAGATTAGTGATTAGGCATTTTGGGAACCGATGATCTAAAGGATTATCTGATTAATTATATAAGAAATAATAGAATCGAATTTATTTTCATTTAAAATGAGCTTTTTTCAGAATTATTTGCTATACTGGTATCGTTACAAGTTCCCGAAAGGATTTACAGTGTAAAGACAACCGAGAACACCGGTTGATTTTTTATGTAAAGATGCCTTGTAACCGAATATTAATTAGGGGGAATACTTATTATGGCAGAGAAACATTTATTTACATCGGAGTCCGTTTCAGAAGGACATCCGGACAAGGTAGCGGATCAGATTAGCGATGCAATTCTGGATGCCATCCTGACTCAGGATCCTATGGCAAGAGTTGCTTGTGAAACATCTGTTACAACAGGTTTAGTGTTGGTTTTCGGAGAGATATCAACGACAGCTTATGTGGATATCCAGAAAATTGTACGTCAAACAGTAAAGGATATTGGGTATACAAGAGCAAAATATGGCTTTGATGGTGAAACAGTTGCTGTTCTTGCAGCAATTGATGAGCAGTCTCCAGATATTGCTCAGGGAGTAGATGAAGCTTTGGAAGTTCGCGGTGATGCGGACGAAAAGGACGAGATTGGTGCTGGAGATCAAGGACTGATGTTTGGTTTTGCAGTGGATGAAACACCCGAATTAATGCCATTGCCTATCTCTTTAAGTCATCGTTTAGTACGTCGTTTGGCAGAGCTGAGAAGAGCGGATACCTTGCCTTATCTTCGGCCAGATGCAAAATCTCAAGTGACAGTGGAGTATGATGAAGCTGGACAGCCGAAACGGGTAGATACTGTTGTCATCAGCACACAGCATGATGAGAATGTTACACTGGAGCAGATTCAAAAAGATGTCAAAGAATTAGTTATAAAAGAAGTTATACCGGAAAAATGGTTAGACGAAGAAACGAAATATTTTATCAATCCAACTGGACGTTTTGTGATTGGTGGTCCTCAAGGAGACGCCGGGTTGACTGGCCGTAAAATTATCGTTGATACGTATGGCGGCTACGCTCGTCATGGCGGCGGTGCTTTCTCCGGGAAGGATGCAACAAAAGTTGATCGTTCAGCAAGCTATGCTGCACGTTATATTGCTAAGAATCTTGTTGCTGCTGGTTTAGCTAAAAAGGCTGAAGTACAGCTTGCTTATGCAATTGGTGTGGCTCAGCCAGTATCTATTTCGATTAATACCTTTGGTACAAGTGAAATTCCTGAAAGTAGATTGATTAAAGCTGTCCGTGAGAATTTTGATTTACGTCCGGCGGGCATCATTGAAATGCTGGATTTACGCCGTCCGATTTACAAACAAACAGCAGCATACGGACATTTTGGTCGTACAGATATCGAACTTCCTTGGGAGCAGACAGACAAAGTCGAGGCTTTAAAAGCTAGTTTGGGGGAATAAAGAGGCGGCTCTGTTAAGTGATTAACAGAGCGCTTCTTTTTCTTTGACTAAAAAAAATTGATAATTTCATTTTATTCGGAGTTTTTAGAAAAAAATTTGGGTATTTAATTATGTCTCAAACTTCTTATTGGTATAGGCTGACTTGGACAGCAAGATGAAATTGAAAAAACGAGGAGAGCACAATATGGAAAGACAAACAAATATAAAACTAGTCACACTTGGTGTTTTTACAGCAACCTTCATGACCGCAATCGAAGGAACCATTGTTTCAACAGCGATGCCGACGATTGTCGGTTCTTTAGAGGGCATGGAAATTATGAACTGGGTATTTTCTATTTATTTATTAACGAATGCCATGCTGACGCCAATCTATGGAAAGCTGGCTGATAAAATCGGCCGCAAACCGGTATTTCTGATTGGGATTACTGTATTCATTATCGGATCTTCTTTTTGCGGTCTCGCCCCTAATATGCTGACGCTAATTATTGCCCGGGCGATTCAAGGGATCGGTGCGGGAGCTGTAATGCCGGTAGCCTTAACGATAATTGCAGATATTTATCCGATGGAACAGCGGGCGAAAATATTGGGCTTGAACAGTGCCGCATGGGGAGTTGCGAGTGTCTTTGGACCATTAGCCGGTGGTTTTATTGTTGATACAATTGGCTGGCACTGGATATTTTTTATCAATGTTCCAATTGGTCTGGCTTTGTTGGCATTAATCAGTGTATATCTTGTTGAACCAAAAAGAAAGAGCTCCAATCAGCCAATGGATCTTCTCGGCAGTGGTCTGCTTATGTTGGTATTGTTGACGCTGCTGTTGTCTTTTCAGATGATTGGGGAAGGCGGCTTCTCACTCAATATTCTACTGTTTTTAGCATTGACTATAATTTTCTGCCTTCTATTTGTCAGAACTGAAAAACGTGCTGCAGATCCGGTTATTTCTCTTCATCTGTTTAAAAATAAAACCTTTATGCTGGTTAATCTCGTGGCAGCATTAATCAGCGGATTTCTAATGGGTATCGAAGTGTATATTCCGATGTGGCTTCAGGGAGTTTTAGGAACCAGCGCAGGTCTTGGGGGCTTGGCATTGGCGCCTATGTCTATCCTTTGGATGATTGGTTCATTCTATGCCAGCAGCTTAATGGGAAAAACAACGGTTAAAAATGTCTTAGTTCTAGGTCTGTCCATTATTTTGATTGGCGGACTGAGTTTGACAATTGTTCCTGTTCAGACACCTGTATTTTTATTCTTTGCTATTTCTTCAATTTTGGGAATAGGATTTGGGTTAACGATTACAACCACGACGGTTACTGCACAAAACAGTGTGTCGAGCGATGAAGTTGGTGTAGCAACCTCCTTCAATACATTATCACGGACTATTGGACAGACTGTAATGATTTCTATCTTTGGTGTCTTGCTTAATGCGGCAATGGCAGTTAATCTAAAAAACAGTAGTTTGGATGTTGATTCCAGTGTGATGAACCAGCTGGTAAATCCTCATACGGCGCATCAAATTCCTGCGAAACTGCTGCAGCCTTTGCGCACAATTTTGTATAGTGGTCTTCATTCGGTTTTTCTGACGGGGATTGTTTTAGTTGTTGCGGCCCTCTCAATGGTTTTATTTTTGCAGCGAAAAAAAGCGCAAACAGTGTTAAAATAAAGTAACATTGAAAAAGTGAGGGATTGTAATGGCATTTTTACAAGCAAATATTTATTCAAATGTATTAGGTATGGAAGTAATGATGAATGTAATTTTACCTCAGCAGACGAAGAAGATTTTCGGAACAGACAGTGTGGGAAACAGAAAAGATGTTCCTGTATTGTATCTGCTTCACGGGATGGGGGGCAACCATAGTGTTTGGGAAAGAAAGTCAAATATTGAACGCTATGTAGCTGATTATGGAATGGCTGTAGTGATGCCTTCCACTGATTTAGGCTGGTATGCAGACACAACCTATGACATGAATTATTGGACATTTCTTTCGGAAGAACTTCCGGAAATTTGTCGGGAGCTTTTCCCACAGCTTAGCCGAAAAAGAGAAAAAACATTTGCTGCTGGATTGTCTATGGGTGGTTATGGGGCTATGAAGCTAGGGTTGATGCAGCCGGAAAAATTCGCCGCAGTTGCCTCTTTGTCGGGACCGCTTCATATTGCTGCTGGAGTAGACAGCCTTCTTTCGATACGAAGTAAAGCTTATTGGGAAGGTGTTTTTGGTCCATTGGAAAAACTGAAAGATTCTGAACATGATTTAGTTTATCTGCTGAATAAAAAAATTCAAAACAAAGAAGAGCTTCCCAAGTTTTTTATCACTTGCGGTGAAGAAGATCCGTTACTACCGGCTAGTCAGTACGTGGCAAATATGTTGAAATCAGATAATTATGACCATTTCTTTGAGACTTCCCCTGGAGGCCATGACTGGATTTTTTGGGATAAATGGCTGCAAACCGTTATCTCCTGGCTACCGTTAGCTTAACTTGTATTCATAGTTATTGAAATTTTTAATTCAGATTATTTGTTAATTAAAGTTGACATCCGTGGCATATCTTTTTATGATTGAAGTATAATTGTTATTTTTGTCATTAAGTGAAAATGTTTTTATATTCATTTTAAAATTAACTTATAGAATGGATGTATAGATAATGTAGAACTGAAAAATAATAATCGTATTTTAAGAAGGAGATTTTGAAATGGATGAAAAAAATTATCGAAAATGGCGAAGTGAGTTTGGACAACAGTTGATGAAAGAAAATCCAACAAAACCAAAAGAGGTTAGAAACGCACTGCTTCAGGTTGATGATATTCAAAAGCAGTTCGAAGGACTAAAAAGCGTTCTAGAGGAGACTCGACAGCTTAACGAGTCGATGCTGGCAAGCTATGAAAAGCAGTTTACGGCTGAGAGAAAGAAAAAAATTGAAAAGACTAACCTAATTTCTTTTGAAGAATTCAGTTTAAAAAACGAAGATAAACATTGATATAATGGCTATTTGAACAACAGCAGGCAGATATTTATATATTTGCTTGTTGTTTTTTTTTTTGAAATGTAAGTCGTTATTTTTGAAAAAAGCAAAAAGTGACTCTACAATGAAAATGTAAAGTTTTTTAGAAAGTTGGAATGGAGGGAGAGAAATTGAATCGAAGCAAAAAGGTCATTCTAGGCTTGATCATCATTATTGGGCTATCACTTTTGATCCCCTTAATTATTTATAACGATCAGGTTGGTATCTTAGCATTTCCCGAACAGAAACTGACTTATTCATTGTTTATTGGACCAGTGCTGAATGGCTATCTGTTTTGGGCTAGTGTAGTTTTGTTTGTATTACTTGTAGCATCTTTCTTTGTTGTTCTGTTCTGGCCTAAAAAGGAAAAATCTGTGATAGTGAAGGACTTGAATGGGCAATTAAAAATTGAACAGAAAAGTATTGAAAGCTATGTCGCCGCAAATCTAGATCAAAGACAGTTCATTGAAAAGCCGAAGATAAAGGTTAATATGACAAAGAATAAAATAGTAATTAAGGTTTTAGGCAGATTCGGTGAATATCAGGGAATTGTTCCCAGCGCGGAACAGGCAATGGTTCAAATGAAAGAAGAGCTGCAGACTCTTCTGGGCGTAACTGACAGGTCGATTGATATAGTGATTGAGTTTGTCGATTATGTTCCAGAAGAATCGAAGAAATCCAGAGTTGAGTAGAGAGGTGATCAAGATGAAAGAGATTTTTGACGAATACAAATGGCCGATTATTGGCGGTATTGGTGGTCTGATTTTAGCAGTATTGCTGATGACTCTGGGCTTTTTTAAAACACTTTTAATCCTTATCCTGATGGTAGTTGGAGTCTATGCAGGATTTTACTTGAAAGCTACGGGTTTAGCGGACCGCTTGTTTAAACAAAAGCCGTAACAAGGCTAATTATCACTAGGTTATAATATTAAATTTATATATTAGAACAAAAAAATTGGGAGGTAAAAAGAATGGACACTCAAAAAACAGTAATGACAAATCAACAAACAATTAAAGGTGAATTGACGTATGATGATAAGGTTATTCAAAAAATCATCGGCATCGCTTTGGAAAATATTGATGGACTTCTAACAGTGAACGGCGGTTTCTTTTCAAATATTGCTGAGAAGCTTGTAAATACTGACAATGTTACCTCTGGTATCGATGTTGAAGTAGGGAAGAAACAAGTTGCAGTTGATTTAGACATTGTTGCAGAATATGGTAAGGATATCTCTAAACTATTCAAAGATATTCAAGCAACAATTGTTGAAGAAGTGAAAAAAATGACTAGTCTTGAAGTGATTGAAGTTAATGTGAATGTTGTTGATATTAAAACAGTAGAGCAATACAAAAAAGATTCAGTAACGGTTCAAGACAGAGTTGGCGATTTTGCTGAAAATACTGGTGAGTTTGCTTCAAACCAAACAGATAAAGCCAAAAAGGCAATTGGTAGAGGGGCAGATAAAGCCAAAGAACAAATGGAACCGCGTGTAGAGTAATCATTAAAAACTAGAGTCGATACTTACTTATAGAAAGAAGGAAATTAAGATGGGATTAATATGGTCACTTTTAGTAGGGGCGTTAATTGGTGTGATTGCAGGAGCGATTACGAATAAAGGAAAATCAATGGGCTGGATTGCGAATATTGCAGCTGGTTTAATTGGTTCAGCAATTGGACAAAGTATACTGGGACACTGGGGACCAAGCTTGGCAGGAATGGCATTAGTTCCGTCAATCGTTGGAGCTGTAATCTTAGTAGCTGTAGTCAGCTTTTTCTTAGGCAGAAACTAATTACCGACAGGCTTTTATTATCATATCAGAAAACGGGAAAGCAGCAATCTGCTGTATTCCCGTTTTTTTAATGTTCTCCTGACTCGACAGCCAAACCATTTAGAAATATTGTAATCATTTTTTTGAAGGTATCCTTTTGGCATTGCTTTTGTCGAAATTGAAGGCTTTCTGCTATGTTTGTCAATTGATTTTCGTGAAGGTACTGTTTCATTAAAACAACCTGTTGATTTAAATAGTCATCACCATCAACCATCTTATGATAAAGCTGTTGTTCCTCCTGAACATCTACCAATAATCCCAGCAATAAATGCTGTAGTGAATTCACAGCTGTAAAGCTGTCTTCAATAGAGAAGCCTGCTTTTTTTAGGATTGCCAGCATTTTATCATAACGTATTAGACGTGAAGGGTAGGATGGTATGGTATGTAGTTCGATTTCAAGCGCACAAGGGTAATTCTGATACAGCTCATAATAATTTTCCATGTATAAAAATAGGGTGTGTCGCCAGTCTTCCTGCTCCTCAGGATCCTGAAAGTGTCTGTCCACTTCTTCGGCCATGCTCTGAAGAAGGGCCTGCTTATTTTGAAAATACCAGTATAAAGCTGGAGCTTGAACACCCATTTTTTTCGCGATGTTGCGCATAGAAAGCTTTTCAATATTTGGTGTTTCATCTAATAATTGAAAAGCTGTTGCAATAATTTTTTCTTTGGAGAGCTTGTTTTCCATTTTTTTCATCCTTTAGCATGAATTTTGTGTAAACTGCTTGTATTTACTCCTTAAAATATGGTAAATTATTGTGCAGTCTATTTTACAGTGTTAAATTAAATGGTTTGGCAACAGCCCGTGTCTCGCTGCAGTCGATTCATATTTATAATAACACATTCCCTCTCTTATAAAAACGTTGCTGAAAATGAGGCGAAAATAGGCTGAGTTTAAAAAGAAAGTAGGGGAATTGATGAACATTGTTATGGACCACGTAAAAAAGTATAAGAAGGAAACAATTATTGCTTTATTTACAGTGATTATTATGGTCATGTCTGCTCTCTGGCAGCCTAAGCTGCTGCAGCAGGTGCTTGAAGCAATCATTAAAGAAGATAACAATAAGATGCAGTCATTAGGCGTGTATTTAATTGGAATCGCAGTGCTGGGACTTATTGCAGGTGTAATTAACACAATTTTTTCTGCGAAAGTAGCTCAGGGAGTAAGTGCGGATATTCGTGAAGCAGTCTTCCGAAAAATTCAAACCTTCTCATTTGCTAATATAGAAGAATTCTCATCAGGAAATCTGGTTGTTCGACTAACAAATGATATTACACAAATTCAAAATGTTATTATGATTGCTCTGCAGTCATTGTTTAGAATACCGATTCTTTTTATCGGCAGCTTTGCGCTGGCGATGACAACATTGCCCCAGCTATGGTGGATTATTGTTTTGCTGGTTGTTGCTGTCATTATTATCACTATGCTGTCGTTTTCTCAGATGGGCAAGCACTTTACCATTATTCAAAATCTGATTGATAAAGTGAATAGTATCGCAAAAGAGAATTTAATGGGGATTCGCGTAGTAAAATCCTTTGTGCAGGAGAAAAATGAGCTGGAACGGTTTGGTAAGGTAAGTAACGATTTAACCAAGCACAATGTCATCGTAGGAACTTTATTTTCGGTGATGATTCCATCGTTTATGCTGGTTGCTAATCTAGCGGTAGCAGGGGCAATTTTCTTTGTGGGTGATTTGGCGAAGAATGACCCCACATTGATTGGCGGCATTGCTTCATTTATGAACTACCTTATGCAGATTATGATGGCAATCATTATCGGCGGTATGATGATGATGATGACTTCTCGTGCAGCAGTATCTATCAAACGGATTAAGGAAGTTATGGACACCGTTCCAGCAATTACGTATCCTGAAGTCCCTGAGCAGGAGCTTGACGGTAGTGTGGTTTTTGACCATGTCAGCTTCCATTATCCAGGTGATGATACCGATACACTGAAGGATGTATCCTTCACCATTAAGCCAGGAGAAATGATTGGCGTAGTTGGTGCTACAGGTGCCGGAAAGTCGACTTTGGCACAGCTGATTCCCCGTCTTTTTGATCCGACGGAAGGAACTGTGAAAGTTGGCGGAGTAGATCTGCACGAAATTAATGAGCATAGTCTGCGAAAGACCGTTTCATTCGTTCTGCAAAAAGCAATCCTATTTTCAGGAACAATTTCTCAAAACCTGCGGCACGGGAAACGTAATGCAGATGAAGGGGATATGACCAGAGCGACTCAAATCGCTCAAGCCCGTGAGTTTATTGAAAAGCTGTCTCTAGGCTATGAAGCTCCAGTAGAGGAACGGAGCAGTAATTTTTCGGGTGGACAAAAGCAGCGCCTGTCAATTTCCAGAGGGGTTATTGGCGATCCTAAAATACTGATTCTTGATGACAGTACGAGTGCTTTGGATGCTCGTTCGGAAAGTCTGGTCAAAGAAGCTCTGGAAAATGATTTGGAGAATACAACAACGATTATCATTGCGCAAAAGATTTCTTCCGTAGTAAATGCGGATCGCATTTTGGTGTTGGATAAAGGGAAGCTTGTGGGAGAAGGAACACACAAGCAGCTGGCAGCTGAAAATGAGGTATATCAAGAGATTTATGAAACGCAAAGAGGAAAGGATGAGGTAGAATGACGGACTTAGTTAAAGCAAGTAAATTCTTTTATCATTATTTGAAAAAGTATAAATTATCCTTTTTCATCATTGCTGTAACGATTGTCGCAGCTACCTATCTGCAAGTAAAAGCACCTCAATTTATTGGTGAAGCAATCGAGGAGCTGACAAATTATGTTTTAGGCTTTATGCAGGGAAAAGATGATAAAACAGCATTTATTGGAGTTATCCAAAAGCTGGTCATTTTTTATGTCTTAACCAGTGCGGCAAATTTTGTCTATAGTATTTTATTTACACAAGTTGTTGGGAAATCGACTAACAGAATGCGTTTAGGATTGTTTAATAAACTGGAAAAGCTAACAATCCGCTTTTTCGATTCTCATAAGGATGGAGAGATTTTAAGTCGATTCACCAGTGACTTAGATAATATTCAAAATAGTCTCAATCAGGCATTGCTGCAGGTTCTAACGAATGCTGCGTTGATTGTTGGTGTGCTGATTATGATGTTCCAGCAAAATGTTGAACTGGCGTGGGCAACGATTGCTTCAACACCGGTTGCGGTTTTTATTGCTGTGGTGATTATTCAAAAAGCCAAAAAATACGTAGATATTCAGCAAGATGAAGTTGGCAGACTGAATGGATATATGGACGAAAAAATCAGCGGTCAGCGGGTAATTATTACCTATGGACTTCAGGACGAGACCATTGACGGTTTCATGGAGCAGAATAAAAAAGTTCGGGAGGCAACCTTTAAAGGACAGGTCTATTCGGGACTGCTGTTTCCAATGATGCAGGGAATGTCTCTGGTTAATACAGCGATTGTTATCTTCTTTGGCGGCTGGCTAGCACTCAACGGTCAGGTGGACCGGGCAGCAGGTCTCGGTCTGATTGTGACATTTGTTCAATACTCACAACAGTACTATCAGCCGTTAATGCAGATATCATCGGGCTACAGCATGATTCAGCTGGCTGTAACTGGTGCGAGAAGGTTGAATGAAATGTTTGATGAGCCGGATGAGGTTAATCCTGAAAACGGTAAAGAAATTACTGGTGTTCATGAGTCTGTCGCATTAAATAATGTAGATTTTGGCTACGATGAACAAGTTCCTATTTTGAAAGATGTTTCAATCAAAGTGAACAAAGGCGAGATGGTGGCGCTTGTAGGACCAACTGGTTCTGGTAAAACAACCATTATGAACTTGCTGAACCGCTTCTATGATGTTAATAGCGGCTCAGTAACCTTTGATGATACAGATGTTCGCGACATTGAGTTGAGCAGCCTGCGTGCCCATGTGGGAATTGTTTTACAGGATTCTGTGCTTTTCTCAGGAACGATTAGAGAAAATATTGCTTTTGGGAAACCGAATGCACAGGAAGAAGAAATCATTGCAGCTGCAAAGCAGGCAAATATTCATGAATTTATCCTGTCTCTTGAAAAGGGCTATGACACAGAGATTACAGAAGAAAATAATATTTTTAGTACAGGACAAAAGCAGTTGGTTAGTATTGCCCGTACGATTTTAACTAATCCTGCTCTGTTGATTTTGGATGAAGCGACAAGTAATGTTGATACTGTAACAGAAGCGAAAATTCAAAAAGCAATGGAAGAAGCAATTAAGGGGAGAACCAGTTTTGTGATTGCCCATCGTCTGAAAACTATTTTGAACGCAGACCGTATCGTTGTTTTGCGGGATGGTAAAGTAATTGAAGAAGGAAACCATAACGAGCTGTTGAAGCTGCATGGTTTTTATTCCGAACTATACCACAATCAATTTGTTTTAGAATAGACTTATGGGATTAAATACTAAGGAATGCTGTTTCAATTTCTAAGCATAGAAAACTTAGTTCTGTTAATTCTATTTTTAATCTTAAAAACTGAATAACAAGTGTAGCCAGAGAAGATTCTTTAGGAATAAGCCGAAATATACGAAAATAGCTTCTATTTTCAGTGTATTCCGGCTTATTTTTTGCTGGGGATTTTGATATGCCTTAAAGTTAGCGTGAGAAAAACAGCAGCAGGAATAATTAATGTTCAGTTAATGTTTGGCTGTTAGTAGGTTAATGGTCTAATCGTATTCTATACCTATCAAAGGAGGAGATAGGATGAATACTCAAAGACGTATCTTAACATTAAACTTTACTGGAATTGATTTAGTCAAATATGCAGCGGCAATTATGATCATTTGTATTCACTGTGACGCAGTTGTGGACAGCCTGCTCTATAATTTTATTATAAAAAATATTATCTGCCGTTTGGCAGTTCCTTACTTTTTTATTACGGCTGGTTTTTTTGTCAGAAAGGGTATGGCGAAATCAGAAGGCTATCTTCAACGCTACCTTCTAACAATGGGAAAATCTTACCTGTTATGGAGTCTGTTGTTTTTACCACTGGGACTTCAATGGATTAGTCAGCAGTTTGACTTGCCAATCTTGGTTTACCCAGTGGCTTTACTTGTCGGACTGATTTATGTAGGAACCTATTATCATCTCTGGTATATTCCAGCAACGATGTTTGCTCTTGTTCTGACTCATTTCCTGCTGAAGCGTCTAGGCTATGTCAAGCTGTTAGGGTTCAGCATAGTGCTGTATAGTTTAGGGTGTCTGGAGTCATATAGTGGTTTGCTGAATGGAACAATGCTAGGGGATCTGTTTAAATTGTATCAGCAATTTTTTATTACAACACGAAACGGTCTGTTTTTTGGCTTTGTATTTATTGTTTTAGGCTTCTTATTACATGATTATGGCAATAAATTAGCGATAATTCAATTATATTCCGGACGTCTTCTGATTTTACTAGGTATTATATCTCTTCTAGAAGGAATGCTGCTGTTTTTTTATCCAGGAACAGACGCAAATTTTCTTTTCAGCCAGCTATTATTTAGTCCAGTATTTTTTCTGTGGACGCTTTCTCTGCGGGTTCCGAAGAACTGGAATTATAGACAACTGCGGGAATTAAGCAAGTATTATTATTTTTTACATCCGCTTGTCTTATTTTTCAGTCAGCTGCTTTTGGCACAGCTTTCAGTTCAATGGCTGCTTCCCACAGGTTTACTTCAGTTTCTGCTGGTAGTGAGTGTTACTCATCTGCTAAGTACAGGAATAATCAGTATTACTGGGAAACTGCGGGCGCGTAAAAATGCACCGGCAATCAAGCCGCAGCATGTTCAAAACTGAAATTGTCAGCACGAGCTTCCTATGGTAACCTTGTGTTAATACCATATAAAGGAGACCGGCAGGATGGCAAATATACTAATTGCAGATGATGAAAAAGAAATTATTGATTTACTAAAGCTGTATTTGGAACGCGACGGAACTGTAATTTTTGAAGCTGCGAACGGTAAGCAATCTTTGGAAGTGCTGGAGAAAGAAGCTATTGATTTGATAATATTGGATATTATGATGCCTGAACTGAACGGTTTTGAAGTGACAAAAAAATTCGTGAGCAAAGTAGTATCCCAATCATGATTATTTCTGCAAAAATAGATACAACCGATAAAATATTTGGATTAGAGCTGGGGGCGGATGACTATATTACAAAACCTTTCGATCCCCTAGAAGTAACAGCTAGAGTCCGCGCAGCTCTTCGAAGAAATTATGAACTGAATCAGCAGCAGCGTCAACCGGAACAAATCGTTGTCAGAGAGCTGACTCTTGACATGGGACAGTGTTTGCTGATTCGTCAGGGGGAAGAGATTCCCCTGACCTCAGTTGAATTCAAGGTATTGTTTTTATTGATGAATTCTCCAGGACAGGTTTTTACCAAAGAACAAATTTTTGAAGCCGGCTGGGAAGACAGCTATGTAGTGGATGATAATACAATTCGAGTATGTATCAGTAAGCTGAGAAATAAAGTTGGTGAGCATAATATCAAGACCATTCGTGGTCTGGGGTATAGATTGGAGAAGTAAGATGAAGGGTTTGCGACGCTTTCTTATATTTCTGTTTATTGGTTTGACGATACCAATGATTATTCTGTATACAATTGTTGATACTGTTTTTATCTATTATACCAATACGTATCACGAGAGACCTTCACTAATGCTGGCTGGCTATGGTGGTGTGATTGTGATTAAGGTTGTATTCTTCTTGCTATTTCTTTTTGTCTTTATCCGTTTGATTAGTAAAAAGATTCAAGAAGAAAATGTCCGTTATTCAAAAGAGAAAATGACGTTGTTTGCAAATATTGCTCACGATCTTAAAACACCTAGTACTTCTGTCATGGGCTTTGCACAGGCTTTGGCAGAAGGGGAAGTAGCAGAGCCGGAAAGACAAAAGGAGCTGCTTAAAACAATCTATGAAAAATCAAAGCAGTCAAATGAGCTGTTGGAATTGATGTTTCAATATACAAAGCTTGAAAGTACTGATTATCCTTTTATATTCGAAAAACTAGATTTGCAACGGCTGCTGAAAGAATCAGTCGCTTCTCTTTATAACCAGTTTGAAGAACGACAGATTACTTTGGTGCTGGACTTTCCAGAAGAAGAGGTATGGCTGGAGGCTGACCGTACAGAACTGACAAGAGCACTTAATAATCTTTTAGTGAATGCATATACCCATAATCCTGTCGGCAGCAAGGTATTGGTTCAGCTAACTGTTAAAAATGATCTTGTTGAGGTCGTCATAGCCGATACAGGAGAGAGACTAAGTAAGGAAACAGTTGAAGAAATTTTTCTACCGTTTATACAAAAGGATTCTGCCCGTCAAAAAGGCAGCGGCTTAGGACTAGCCATTACGAAAACGATTATTGAACGTCATGGGGGAACCATCTCTGTGGTCCATACAGTTCCTGAATATACAAAAGGATTTATGATTCAATTATCTAAAAGTAATTAAAAAGAGGGGGATGACACTAGTAAGAGTTTATCCCTTGAAATCGAATGGACAGTGTTCTGAAAGCTACCATATCTTCGGAAATAAGTCAGGCGATACAGAAAATAGGAGAAGCTATTTTTTGTATCGCCTGACTTATTTTTTTAGGTAAAGCACTTTTGTTCTATTGTCACTTTTAGCCGGAATCAGCAGCTGATTTTCTATTTCTTTTCTATACAATATAGAATAGGCGGCTGGTTCATTTGATTGATAAATTGATAAGTGAGCACATTGTAGAGCTTTTGTGGCAGGTTTTGACAAAGCTGTTGAACCATTTCCAATTCCCGTTCTCCACCTTCATGTCCATAATAAACGACGAGAATAATTCGCCCTTTGGCTGTTAGCCGCTCTAGAACAGCATTTACAGCTATTTCTGTAGTTGCTGGCTGAGTGATAATTTCTTTATCGCTTTTTGGCAAATACCCTAGATTAAATATAGCCGCCTTAACAGTAGTATTTGAAGGCAAAGCCTCACTGATTGTTTCATGTCCTTGATGAAGTAATTCTACTTGTTTGGAGAGCTGAGCAGCTTCAAGCCGTTTTGCCGTGTTGGCAATAGCAGTTTCCTGAACATCAAAAGCGTAAACTTTTCCAGAGCTGCCGACTAGAGAAGCTAATAGTTCTGTGTCATGTCCATTACCCATCGTTGCATCGATTACGTGATTACCCGGCTCAATAACCTCTTTCAGCAGCGTATGGCTGAAGTGTAAAGCAGTTTGCAGCATTAAATCATCACCTTTACTTCTTTTCGGGCATTGTATTTCCCTTGGTAGCTATCCCGTGTTTTCATTTCGTTGTCTATCGCGTTTAGCACTTCCCATTTTTTTAGACTCCACATCGGACCAATGAGAGAATCGTAAGGAGCGTCGCCAGTTAAACGGTGTATAATAATTTCCGGCGGAATCATTTCCAGCTGATCACAGATTACTTCAACATATTCTTCCCGGGTCATTAATTGTAGACGTCCTTCATTATAGTCCCGCATCATTTTTGTGTTTGTCATTAAGTGAAGCAGGTGAAGCTTAATTCCCTGAATATCTGAATCCAGAATTGTCCGCCGCACATTTTCCAGCATCATCTGCCTATCTTCACCTGGCAGACCGTTAATTAGATGAGTACATACACGAATGCCGTGTTTTCTAAGCTTTTCTACGCCATCTAAATAGGTTTGGTAATCATGGGCACGATTAATTGCTGCACTAGTGTCTTCAAAAGTTGTCTGTAGTCCTAACTCTACCCAAAGATAATAGCGTTGATTCAGTTCGGCTAGATAATCAACGACATCATCCGGCAGACAATCCGGGCGTGTACCGATTGCTAGACCTACAACACCAGGTTCGTTGACCACCTGCTCAAAGCGGTGACGAATGACCTCGACAGGCGCATGTGTGTTAGTAAAGTTTTGGAAGTAGACGATGTACTGATCAACATTCGGCCACTTGCCATGCATCATTTGTATTTCCTTTTGAAATTGGACTGGCAGAGGATCATGAGGGGCCACAATCATGTCGCCGGAACCTGATACACTGCAGAAGGTACAGCCGCCTTTGGCAACAGTCCCATCCCTGTTTGGACAGTCAAATCCGCCATCAACAGGTACTTTAAAAATCTTTCCGCCAAATTGCTTACGCAACGCATAATTCCATGTATGATAACGTTTATTGGCATCATCTGTATAAGGAAATAAAGTCATATTATCTTCTTCTTTCTCAAGGTTGTTTATTTTTGAAGCGTAAAGTAAAGCGTAATTTTTGATAGATAGGGTAGGTCATCAGCAGCCAGAAAAGTCCAAACGAAAATCCGCCAAGTATATCACTGGGGAAGTGAACACCCAGATAAACTCTGCTAATACCAATAAATAGAATAATGATACCCAATATTACCTGCAGGATGCGGCAAAGCATCTTTTTTTCTATAAATAAGGGCAGTAATAAAATGATTGTACCATAAAGAAGAACACTACCGGTGGAATGCCCGCTTGGAAAGCTGGAGCTGTGCTCGATGACCAGATGTTCAAGCGTAGGTCTTTCACGCATGAACAGCAGCTTAACCAGCGGATTGAGAACACCAGCAGCAAAGGCTGTATTGGCGAATAGCCAGATTGCTTCTGCGTAGTATTTCTTTAAGAACAGAACCCCGGAAGTCAAGACTGCCAAGACTGCAACAGTCAAAGGATTCGCTAGCTTTGTGTACCAAATGAAAAATTGATTTAGAGCTGGATAAGGACCTCGAATACTACCAGTAACTGCCTGGTCGAAGTTGTGCAGCGATTCAGGATAAAATTTTACCAAATAGCCTAGAAAAATGAAAATCAGCAGAAAGCAGCTCCCGGCAAATTGGTAATAGAGTTTGTTTTTCATAGCGTCGATTCCTTTATAAAAATTTTGATTAATTTAACCATACGAATAACAGTATAGCTTATTGTAGGAGATTTGAGAAACTGTCGATTTCTGTTTAATAAAATGTTAACGAAAAACTTTTGCTGAGACTGTCCTATAAGAAAAGAGAAAACGGGTTGGAACCTGGGAGACACAAACGATGTTTTCGGTTTTTAAAATCGAAAGAATGTAATCTAAACGCAAATTCCTCAAAAAAAGCCGAAATATACTGGAAAACAGGCTAGGCTATTTTCCAGTATATTTCGGCTTTTTCACAGAGCTGACCATTTTTGCCGCAGCTCTTTTTTGTGATTGGGTTAATTAATAGTTAGAAGCGATAAGAAATGGGTCGGATAATATAGATTATTCCCAGTCATCATCCATGTAATCTTCAGGATATGCCCCAACGCCCGTGACATAGATGTCTCCAGTTGCTGTCTTAAGTTCAAATTTTGAACCGTCTTTTCCTCGGGAATAAGTATTATTTTCTGTATCAAAGATGCTGACATCACCTAAATCGGACTGAGCTTTAATTGAAATGTTTTCTACCTCTTCGTAGAGTTCGATATCAATATCACCGTGCTCCATAATCGCTTTGAGCTCCTTAGGCCATTCTTCACCATACAAGTAAATTGAGCCGTTTTTCCCAGATAAATCAGCTTCGCCGCGAAGATTCTGAATATGAAACTCGCCACTTTTCGATTCAGCTTTAGTCGTTGTACTCTTAATGTTTGTCAGATAGATATCACCTGTTGAAGTTGTTAAATCAATCGTATTTCCTGAAAGTTCATAGGCATCGATTTTTCCATGATCATTTTTTATAGTAAGTTCATCAATTGTTGCTTCGCCAAAAATATCAATGTCGCCGCTTTTACTTGTCAGATTAACTTTCTCAGCAGTTGAGCCAGCAAGTGAAATTTCTGAGTGATCGAGGTCTACATCCAGCTCTTTTGCTGTAAAATTAGATAAGTATACACTGCCAGTCGCATCTCCATCAACAACGACACGATCAATATCTGAAGGTACAGTCAATGTTACATGGGAAGACTCTATATGAAACATACGGAATTGAAAATGATCTGTGCCTTTGTTTTTAGTACTACCGTTCACAGTGGCGGTCAGCTTATCTCCAGATTCATTGACATCTAAAGAACCTTTTAATGGTTCGGTAACGCTGCTTCGTGCTTCCATTTCAATTTTATTTGTTGCTGATGATTCAATGACATAATCAGTATCTCCTGATAGCTTCAGGTGGAGTTCCTTAATTTTATCCGTATTTTTAACAGTATACTCTTCGTTTTTTACTTCTACCATACTTGTTTTAGCGCGTTGGTAGAAAACAGCACTCCCAACAGCTCCTACACCCATCGCAAGGATCCCAATAGCTAAAAAGAAAATTGTCGTCTTTTTCATATTATCCTCTCCCTCCGAACACTTTTCCATGCCATTTGATGTAGCGCTTCAGTGATGCAAAGAACAATCTGGTCAATGGAGTTAAAATCATTATTCCGATTACTCCGGCTCCAGACAAGAAGACGCTAAAGAATAATTGAAACAGTCCGGCATCATTGAAGCCGACAATGACTGAATAGACACCAAGTATCGGTGATAGCAGGAAGAGCACTGCAGCCAGCCAGCAAGAGAAGACAACTGCTGCAAAAGCGAAAAACATCCAAAACATAAATAGGAAATCAAATGCCAGTAGTGCACAAATCTTCAGCACACGAACACCAGGTTTATCAGGTCTTTTGTAGTCATAGTGATCATCGTAAGGGTGATCATACATATCTTTTTCATAGGGGTCGTAATCCTGAACAGGCGAAAATTCCTGCCAGCCATCTCTTGTCAAACGTTTTTCAGGAACTTCAATATCGAATTCCTGTAAAATTTCTTCTGCAATAGAACGAGGTTTGCCTAAGCTTTTTGCAATTTGCTCTTCAGCTTCTCCAGAAGCAATTCGTTCGTCAAAAATCTCTTCGTATTTGTCTAAAACAGCTGCCTGCTGCTGATAGGATAATGGCTTTAAATATATTTTCAGTTCAATCAGAAAATGTTCTTTATTCATAAGTTCTCCCTCATTTCATTTTTATCTTTCTGTAGTAGTTCTCTCAAATACACTATAAATTCTAATTGGTGGAATAACAAGTGGTTTTGAGTAAAATCGGTCTAAGGTAAAGGTGGAAATAGGTCTTTAGTCGTAGTCGTTCAGTAAGTAAAAAATATAATTCTTATATAACATCAAATTCGATTTATATAATTTAAAGATAAATAGCTGATGAATGATTATATCTTTTAATTTTTTTTAAAAAAAGGTATACTGTTAGTTGAGTAATTTTCTTTTTTACTACTATCGGAGGACTTAATTATGGAAAAATTATCACGCAAAGAAAGAAGGAAAGCGGAACAAAATTATCGCACAGCGGAACAGCTGAAAAAAAGCACAACAATGCTTGGATCAGCACTAGCGCTATCATCAATTGCCGGCTCAACGATTATACTGCCAAAAGCGGTGGAGGCGACAGAGGGTGGAAGCAACAGTGCAGAAATTAGCCCGTTGCTTGATGGTTTAACGACTGAAACACAGCTTCAACAGGAAGAGACAGCAACAACTGAAGAAACTACAGAAGAGACCACACAAACAGAAGAAACGAATGAAACAGAAACAGGAGAATTACCGACAGAGACGACAGATAGTATAGAAAGCGAAGAGACACAGGCCCCTGTACTGCCGGAAGAAGAGAAACCTTCTTCAACGGATGAAATTATTGGAGCCAGCCCGTTTGCAGCTTCTGCTAGAAGTGCTGTAACAACATCTTCATTTGTTGCAAGTATTGCTGGTCATGCAAAATCTGTAGCCACCGCTAATGATTTATACGCTTCTGTGATGATTGCTCAGGCAATTCTGGAAAGCGGCTCTGGATCAAGCTCATTGTCACAAGCACCTTATTACAATTTATTTGGCATTAAGGGCAGTTATAATGGTCAATCTGTATATATGAATACTTGGGAGTATTTGAACGGGCAATGGGTCGTGAAAAATGAGGCTTTTAGAAGCTATCCATCTTTTACAGAATCATTTGCAGATAACGCCTACGTCTTGAGAAACACTTCTTTTCAGGCTGGTGTGTATTACTATTCAGGTGCATGGAAGAGCAATACCAACTCTTATACAGATGCAACAGCGTGGCTCACAGGTCGGTATGCAACAGACCCAAGCTACGGTACAAAACTGAATTCAATTATTTCGGCAAACAATCTTACACAGTACGATACTCCGTCCACTGGTGGAAATACAGGTGGAAACGGAAATGGGGGGAATACTGGCGGAGGCTCATCATCCGGCGGCAGCACAACACAAGATGTTATTCATACAGTTGTTTCAGGCGACAGTTTATGGGCTCTTGCGAGTAGATATGGAACATCAATTGCCAACATTAAAAGTTGGAACAATCTCTCCAGTGATGTGATATACATAGGACAGAAGCTGACTGTACAAAAAGGCAGCTCGTCCGGGGGCAGTACCGGCGGAGGTTCATCCTCTGGGGGCAACAATAACTCAGGTGGCTCAGGGACAACGACAGACACATACTATACAGTAAAATCAGGGGACAGCCTGTGGGCCATTGCGAACATAAACGGTGTAAGCATCGCTAATTTACGCAGCTGGAACAATATCAGCGGTGATATCATTCATCCTGGACAGCGGCTGATTGTCAAAAAAGGCAGCGGCGGCAGCTCTGGCGGAAATACTGGTGGGGGTTCATCCTCATCCGGCGGCAACAATAATTCCGGCGGCAGCACAGGTACAACGACAGACACATATTATACGGTAAAATCAGGGGATAGCCTATGGGCCATCGCAAACATAAACGGTGTAAGCATTGCTAATCTACGCAGCTGGAACAATATCAGCGGAGATATTATTTATCCTGGACAGCGGCTGATTGTCAAAAAAGGCAGCGGCGGCAGCTCTGGCGGAAATACTGGTGGGGGTTCATCCTCATCTGGCGGCAACAATAATTCCGGCGGCAGCACAGGTACAACGACAGACACATATTATACGGTAAAATCAGGGGATAGCCTGTGGGCCATCGCAAACATAAACGGTGTAAGCATTGCTAATCTACGCAGCTGGAACAATATCAGCGGAGATATTATTTATCCTGGGCAACGCCTTGTTGTTAAAAAAGGCAGCGGCGGCTCCAGCAGCTCTGGTTCTTCTTCGAATAACTCGGGAGGCTCCAGCAGTTCGAATAGTAAAACCCATGCAGTGAAGAGCGGAGATACATTATGGGGATTGGCGCAGCAGTATTCAACAACCGTTCAGAGAATCAAACAGTTGAATAATTTATCTGGAGATACCATTTATATCGGGCAACAGCTGAAAGTTGCGTAAAAGGATTGAATTCCTTCTGAAAATTTGTTAGTATAACGTCATATATCAATACAACGATGATAAGGAGTAGTAGAAAGAACTCTGTTTTAGAGAGCGCATGGCTGGTGAAAATGCGCACAGAAGCTTTTGAACTCGCCTTGAAGTTGATTTTTGCTGAAAATTAGAGTTGAAGTAGGCAGAAACGGCGGCGTCCGTTAACACGCTAAAGGTCTATTCAAACAAAGCGGATAGACAAATTTAGGTGGTACCACGTTGGCATTCAACGTCCTATGGGATTGTTTTCCATAGGACGTTTTTTATTTTTATCAGGTAAAAGACACGCCCTGTGTATAACAGCTGTAAGGGATACCAGTATTTATCAAATGTATTGAAAATGAACAATTGGAGGAGAAAAATGAATTACGATCACAAAAAGATTGAAAAAAAATGGCAAAAATATTGGGCGAAAAACAATACGTTTAATACCCATGATGATCCTGAAAAAGAAAAGTTTTATGCGTTGGATATGTTTCCCTATCCATCAGGACAAGGTCTTCATGTCGGCCATCCGGAAGGGTATACAGCTACAGATATTTTATCTCGGATGAAAAGAAGTCAGGGCTATAATGTTCTTCACCCAATGGGCTGGGATGCATTCGGACTACCTGCAGAGCAGTATGCACTGGACACAGGAAATGATCCGGCAGAATTTACAAAGAAAAATATCGAAACATTTAAACGACAAATCAATTCATTGGGCTTCAGCTATGACTGGAATCGTGAAATTAATACGACGGATCCTGAGTATTATAAATGGACACAGTGGATTTTCACTAAGCTATACGAAAAAGGGCTGGCCTATGAAGCAGAAGTAGCTGTAAACTGGGTACCGGAGCTGGGAACCGTTATTTCAAATGAAGAGGTTATCGATGGAAAAAGCGAGCGGGGCGGTTATGATGTTATCCGCAAGCCTATGCGTCAGTGGATGCTGAAAATCACGAAATATGCAGACCGTTTGCTGGACGATTTAGATCTTGTTGACTGGCCGGAAAATATTAAAGAAATGCAGCGAAATTGGATTGGCCGTTCTGAAGGCGCAAATGTAACCTTTAAAGTGGAAGGAACAGATAAGGAGTTTACTGTTTTTACAACGCGTCCTGATACATTATTCGGTGCCACTTATTCTGTATTAGCCCCTGAATTGGCGCTTGTACAGGAAATAGTAACTGACGAACAAAGAGAACAAGTGGAAGCTTATATTGAAGAGGCTGGGAAAAAATCAGATTTGAACCGAACAGATTTAGCGAAAGAAAAGACTGGAGTTTTTACTGGTGCTTATGCAGTAAATCCAGTCAATGGTGCGAAAATCCCAATCTGGATTGCTGATTATGTGCTGGCTTCTTATGGTACAGGTGCAATCATGGCAGTTCCAGCACATGATGAACGTGACCATGAATTTGCTAAAACTTTTGGATTGGAAATTATTCCTGTCCTAGCCGGCGGAGATGTTGAACAAGAAGCTTTTACAGGCGATGGTCCTCATATCAACTCAGAGTTTCTTGATGGAATGGATAAAGAAGAAGCAATTACTGTAATGAATCAGTGGTTAGAGGAACACGGTGCTGGGAAAACAGAAACTAGCTATCGCCTGCGTGACTGGCTATTTTCCCGTCAGCGTTACTGGGGAGAGCCGATTCCGGTGATTCATTGGGAAGATGGAACGACAACAACTGTTCCAGAAGAAGAATTGCCGCTGGTACTGCCAAAAACTGATGATATTAAGCCAAGCGGAACTGGAGAATCGCCGTTAGCAAATATCGAGGATTGGATTAATGTTGTTGATCCTGAGACTGGTAAAAAAGGCCGACGTGAAACCAATACAATGCCGCAATGGGCTGGCAGCTCATGGTACCATTTGCGCTATATTGATCCACATAATAAACAGATGATTGCTGATCCTGAAAAGCTGAAGCGCTGGCTGCCTGTGGATATTTATATCGGCGGGGCAGAGCACGCGGTTCTACATTTGCTGTATGCTCGTTTCTGGCATAAATTCCTTTATGATATTGGTATTGTTCCGACGAAAGAACCTTATCAAAAATTATTTAATCAGGGAATGATTTTGGGTCAAAGCTTCCGTGATTCTCGCGGTGCTTTAGTGCCAACGGATATGGTGGAAAAACGTGACGGCATCTGGGTAAACAGTGAAAACGGAGAAGAGCTGGAAGAATCTCCAGCCAAAATGAGTAAATCACTAAAAAATGTGGTCAATCCTGACGATGTTATCGAGAAATATGGTGCAGATACACTGCGTATGTACGAAATGTTCATGGGACCTTTGGAGGCATCGATTGCCTGGAGTGAAAATGGCTTGGAAGGCAGCCGTAAATTCCTTGACCGGGTTTGGCGTCTAATTGTAGATGAACAAGGAAAAATGCGGGACCGCATTACCACAGTTAATGATGGAAAACTGACAAAAGTTTACCATCAAACGGTTAAGAAAGTAACCGAGGATTTAGAACAGCTTCATTTCAATACAGCAATTTCTCAGTTGATGGTCTTTGTTAATGAGGCAAATAAGGCAGAGGTTCTGCCTTATGAGTACGTGGAAGGCTTTGTTCAGCTATTGGCGCCAATTGTACCCCATTTGGGTGAAGAACTATGGGCAATCCTGGGGAATGAAGGCAGCGTTGCTTATGTTGTCTGGCCGGCATATGATGAAAGTCAGCTAGTCGAGGATGAAGTTGAAATTGTACTGCAGGTTAATGGAAAAGTCAGAGAAAAGCTGGCTATTGCTAGAGGACTAAGTAAAGAAGAAATGGAAGAGAAAGCCATGGCTTCAGAAGGCATTAAGTCCTTTCTTGAAGGGAAAACAGTTCGTAAAGTAATTGTTGTTCCGGATAAACTAGTAAATATTGTAGCGAACTAAAACGATAGAGAAAATAAAGCTGGACCAAAAGTGTTTTACTTCAAGAATCAGAGAGGCACTGTTCAACATCAACTACCTCACTGTGTTTCTTAGCAATAAGCCGTACTCTAGGAAAATGATTCCATACATTTTCAATAGAGTACGGCTTATTTTCGAAGAAGCGGTTTTGGGACCACCATTTATTCGGAGTTAGGTATACTAAGAGGTTGGGGATTTATTATTGTTCCAAACCAATTTTACTCTAAAAGAAAAGGATATTTAAGGAGGGATAGTGATAGAAGGCTTGAGTCATCTGACATTCATTGTGAAGGATATAGAAAAAGCCGCTCGATTTTTCCAAGAACTATTTGATGCAAAAGAGGTTTATTCAAGCGGCGAGCAGACTTTTTCAGTTTCCAAGGAAAAATTTTTTCTAATTGGTGAGCTATGGATAGCAGTTATGGAAGGTGAGAGCTTACCAACGAGGACGTACAATCATGTTGCTTTTAAAATTGAGCAGGATGATCTAGATGACTATATCCGAAAAATCGAGGCGTTAGGCTTAGATTTTAAAGATGGTCGAAGTAGAGTTGAAGGAGAAGGCAGTTCTATCTATTTTTACGATTATGATAACCACCTATTTGAGCTGCATACGGGAACACTTGAGGAAAGACTAGGACGTTATCAGCAATAGACAGATTGCATGGCTTCTCTCCCCATGTTACAATATGAAAATAAGAAAAAGATAAGGTGGTGAATAAGCATGATGGTCGTTATGTCAAAAATAACATATAGAGTATTTGATTTTCTTGGATTTATTTATTTTTGCTATAACATTATTTCCATTTTTTTCTATCAAGGGACAAGTGTGTTCAAAAATAGAAAAATAATCAAATAAACAGACCATTCAGACTTATTCATACGAATTCGATTAATGAATTAAATAACGTAGTAGGTCATGGGTATTTCTTTCCTGTGGCTTTTTTTTATATCATTATAAGATATATTTCCAAGGTTCTGAATGGCAGAAAAGAGGAAAACAATGTTAATTCAATTACAGGGAGTAGAAAAAAATTACAGCACGTATCCATTATTTGAAAACTTAAATATAAAGATTGAAAAGGGGGAACGGATTGGAATTGTAGGAGCAAACGGCTCTGGAAAAACGACAATTCTGAAAATGATTGCGGGGATTGAAGGAATAGACAAAGGAACAATCAGTATTCAAAAGAATACAACAGTCGGGTATTTGGCTCAGGTCCCAGAAGCAATTGAGCAGACGGTTAGGGAATATTTGCTAGCTTCATTTGAAGAAGTCAATGGACTTCAGAAGCAGCTCAAGTATTTGGAAGAGCAGATGGCTAATCCTCAGGCAGATTTTGACCGGCTTTTGCTGCGCTATGGTCGTTATCAGGAAGAGTTTGAGGGAATTGGCGGGTATGATATTGAAAACCGGCTGGAAATGATTACAAATGGATTATCAGTTGCCCATTTATTGAATTCCCGCTTTAATGAGCTTAGCGGCGGCGAGCAGACTATTGTTAATCTAGCCAGAATTCTATTGCAGCAGCAGGAAGTCATGCTGTTGGATGAACCTACCAATCATCTGGATGTCCAGCGTATCAATTGGCTTGAAGGGTACCTTATTCATGAAAAAGCGACCTGCCTGATTGTTTCTCATGACCGTCAGTTTTTGAATACAGTTGTAGAAAAAATAGTTGAGATAGAAGATGGCGCTGGTTGGGAATATAAAGGAAATTATTCCGCATATAAGCAGCAGAAAGAAGAGCGTCTGGAAAAACTGCGAAGAGATTTTGCAGAACAGCAGAAGGAAATTCAAAAAATGAAGCTTGCAATCAGAAGATTTAGACAATGGGGGCATGAGGGCGATAATGAAAAGTTCTTTAAAAAAGCAAAGCAGCTGGAACATCGTCTGGAAAAAATGCAAAAAGTACCAAAGCCTAAAGTAGATAGTCAAAATCTAGGAAGCGGTATTTTTCAAAAAGCAGATCGTTCTGGAAAGGAAGTTCTTATTGTTAAGGATATCGCCAAAAGCTATGATTCCCGTACTTTATTTGGTCACAGTAGTTTTACCTTGTTCTGGCAGGAGTGTACAGCCATCATCGGGGGAAATGGTGCCGGAAAGACAACTTTAATGAAACTGATTCTGGGAGTGGAAGAACTAAGTGATGGAGAACTTCGTTTGGGAAGTAATGTGAAAATCGGCTACCTTCCTCAGGTGATTCAGTATGAACAGCCTCAGCGAACGATTTTACAGGAATTTATGTATGAATGCTCTTTAGGTGAACAGGAAAGCCGCAGAATTCTAGCTGGCTATTCCTTTTATAAAGAAGATGTGCTGACGCAGCTCAGGTTTCTCAGCGGCGGAGAAAAAATTCGGCTGGAGCTGGCAAAGCTGATGCAGCAGCAGATTAACTTTTTATTACTCGATGAGCCTACCAATCATTTGGATATAGAGACAAGGGAAGAAGTCGAGGAGATTCTAAGTGATTTTAAAGGTACTTTGCTGGCCGTTTCACACGACCGTTTCTTCCTGGAAAAAATGTTTCAGCACTTTCTAGTAATCGATCACCAGAACATTACTAAAGAGACTGGAAACTATGCAGAAATCATGAATCAAGAAAAGTAATGAGAAGTAATCGTAGAACTAAAACAGCAGAAGCAGACAAGCAGTTCATTGAGAACAGCTGTCTGGCTGCTGTTATTTTTATTGGAATCATAAATACAAAGTTTTTATAGATAATGACAGTATCATTCAGCATAGCTTTTAAATGTAGTCCGAAAAGCTAATGACTTGTTACATCTTCACCAAACCATTTTTTTGAGATTTTTTCCAGCTGACCGTTTTTCTGTAGTGTTTCAAAAGCAGCATTAATTTTATCTGCTAGTTCAGGGTCTGTTTTGCGGATACCCACGGCAAAGGTCTCTCCTTCAAATGCCCCAGTCACGATAGAGTAGTTAGAAAGATTATCCTCATGAGAGAGGTAGTAATTGGCATACACTCGATCAATCAGCAGCCCGTCAATTCTACCTGATTTTAAATCCATAAAGGCTTCATTAAAACCGTCATACAAAACAGGTGTCTGATCTTTAACAAAATTTTTCAGAATTTCCGGCTGTTCTTCAAAGCTGTGGTAGCCAGATGAACCGTTTTGAACACCAAGGATTTTCTCTTTCATATCGGAAAATTGATTAATCTTGTTCTTTTTTAATGAAACGACAACCTGTTCATTTTTCATATAATCGTTGCTAAAAAGGACTTTTTCTTCCCGTTCAGCTGTTTTGGAATAGCCGTTCCAGATAAGGTCGATAGTTTGATTTTGCAGTTCATTTTCTTTCATTGACCAGTCAATCGGCTGGAAGTCAATTTTTATGCCGTATAAATCAAAAACAGCTTTTGCCAAATCTACATCGAAGCCAATAATTTCACCTGATTTGTTTTGGAAACCCATTGGAACAAAAGAGTCATCCAGACCAATGATAATGCGTTTTTCTGTTTCAATTCGCTGCCACTGATCAGCGTTGCTTCTTTTTCTACTGCAGCCGGTAAAAAATAAAGTCAGGAGCAGAACGATTGGAATAAATAAGAAAAAAGTTTTTTTCATAAAAATGTTCCTTTCTATTGAACCGGAGCAACCGTTAATAATTGATCAGCGATATTCTCCGCAAAGTGCATGTCATGGGTAACAACAATCTGAGTGATTCCTTCTTCTTTTAAGCCTAAAATAACTGCTTCTACCTGCTGCCGTAATTCCGGGTCTAGTGCACTTGTTGGTTCATCATAGCCTAGAACCTTTGGCTTCATAGCTAATGCACGAGCTAAAGCTACCCGCTGCTTTTGCCCGCCGGAAAGTTGATAAGGATAGAGTGTTTCTTTTCCGGAAAGACCTAGCCGGTCAAGCAGTTCCAACGCTTCGTTAATGCTTTCCTGTTTGGATTGTTTTAGGGAGAGAACAGGCGCTAAGGTAACGTTGTCAAGAACAGAGAGATGAGGAAATAGTTGGAAATCCTGAAAAACAATTCCTACTACTTGGTCAGCATTATCCATCATAACAGGATCAAAAACTGCTCCATCTATTCTAAGCTCACCAGCGTCAATTGTTTCTAGCCCGGCAAGGCACCGTAGTAAAGTAGTTTTACCGCCGCCGGAAGGACCAACAATGGTTAATATTTCTCCGTCAGGGATATCCATAGATAGCTGGTCGATAATCGTTCGACCGTCGAATTGTTTGGTTAAATTTTTTATTGTCAACATGTCTGTACCTCCTCGATTATCTATAATACTGATAGTATTTTTCGATTTTTTTAGATGCAAGTGTTAGAAGTGCTGTAAATAGTAGATAGATAATTCCCACTAATGCCAGCGGTAAAATTGTCACGTCTCTGCTCATCGCAATTTTTCCGGCTCTTAGAAGATCCCCTAAACCCAAGACATAAATCAACGAAGTATCTTTAACAAGATTAATTACCTCGTTGCCAATTGAAGGCAGAACAATTTTTACTACCTGGGGCAAAATGATTTTCTGAATCGTCTGCAGTTTGGTTAACCGCAGTACCTTTGCGGCTTCGTATTGACCTTGGGGAATAGATTGAATGCCACCACGGAAAATCTCGGCAAAGTAGGCTGCATAGTTTAAAATGAAAGCAAAAAGAGCAGCATCATAACGTTCAAAAACGATGCCTACTAAAGGCAAGCCATAAAAAACAAAAATCAGCTGCAGCAGTAAAGGTGTTCCCCGCATTAACCAGACATACGTATTGATTAAATAGGTTAGCGGTTTGAAGCGTGTTTGTAATCCAAAAGCAACGACAATCCCTAGAGGAATTGATCCTAATAAAGTAAAGATAAAAACTTTCATCGTCATTGCTGCCCCGCTTAATAAAGCAGGTAAAATTTCCCATACATATTCCATCTTACTTCCTCCAATAGCTATCTATATAAATTTCCAATCTTTAGTGTCATCTATATAGATGTTCTGATTTCTTGCTGAGTGTTCAGCTGATTTATAAAAAAAGCCCTCTCGGCGTTAGCCAAGAGGGCGAAGATTCGCGGTTCCACCTCAATTCACTACTGACTTTCGAACAGTAATCTTGTGAACATTCAGATTTTTCTGAATGTTTCCTCAGTAACGGTGAGCGTTCCGCAGCTTCCTACTATATTTGTTCAGAAACTGACTTTTTCAGATGTGTTCATTACCGGACTTCAGCTGCCTCTTTCAGCAAATAAGGCATTCTCTGGACAGAAGTAATCGGGAACTACTTGTTCTGTGCATTAGTTTTTATTGTATTTTAATGACTTGGCAGCAATAGCATAACGTACTGCCTGTTGCAATATTGAAAATAAAAAAGTCCTTTGGCAATAAATGCCAAAGGACGAAATATCGTGGTTCCACCTTTGTTCACTGTACTCTCACAAGTAACAGTCTTAAAAAGTCAATGTATGACTTTATGCTGTAACGGGCTTACCCGAATCTGCCTACTTCCTTCAGCAAATCAACTCCCAGATGTGGTTCACTTTGTATTGTGTCTTTTTCCACCAGCCAAAGACTCTCTGTTTCAATCAGCAAAGCTACTCTTCTGTTCTCTGTTTTTTTATAACTTTATCACCCGTCTTCCTTTCTGTCAACTAAAAAAATAAATGTTTGTAAGCATATAAGTTAAGCAATCAATTTTTTTCAGGTAAAATAAAGAGAAGAAAACAAAATAACAGCTGGTATTTTGTGAGCTGTTGAACGAATGGTTTCAAAGGGGGAAAGAGGATGAAAAAATTTAGTTTACTGGCAGCAGCAGCGGTTCTGATTTTGAGTTCATGCAGTACGGGTCAGCAAAGCAGTAGTAATTCTACTGAAGAGAAAAATGAAGCAGAACAGGTAATCAATGTGGCTTCCGGAGGTGAGCTGTCAACATTGGACAGTGCGCAGTATACAGATGTTTATAGCTCAGATATGATTGGTCAGGTGTCTGAAGGGCTGTACCGATTGAATAAAAACCAAGATCCGGAATTGGCAATGGCAGCAGCAGAGCCCACAGTCAGTGAGGATGGTCAGGTTTACACTTTTAAATTAAGAGAAGCAAAATGGTCAAATGGTGATCCTGTTGTGGCAGGTGATTTTGTGTTTGCTTTCAAAAATGTTGTTGACCCCGCTTACGGATCAAGCAGCAGCAATCAGATGGATATATTTAAAAACGGCAGGAAAATTCGTGAAGGAAAGGCTTCCTTGGATGATTTTGGTGTGAAGGCTTTAGATGATCAAACCTTAGAGCTGACATTGGAGTATCCAGCACCTTATCTAGCTCAAGCTTTGGTGGGTACACCTTTTATGCCGAAAAATGAAAAATTTGCCAACGATAAGGGGACAGCTTACGGTACTTCTTCTGATGATTTTGTAGGGAATGGTCCTTTTCTGATTTCCGGTTGGGATGGAACGACTGAGAGCTGGACATTATCTAAAAATCCTGATTATTGGGATCAAAAAAATGTAAAGCTAGATACTATCAACGTGCAGGTTGTAAAAGAAATTTCTACTGGAGCAAATCTTTTTGATAATGGGGATTTAGATTATACCGGGCTGGCTGATACGTATGCACTTCAATACAAGGATTCGCCACAAGCCTATTTTGTTCCTAAGGCATTAGTGGGTTATTTAAGCCCTAATCATAAACGTGAAGTAACTGGAAATGTTCATGCTCGTAAGGCAATTTTGCAGGCGATTGACAAAGAAGCATTTACGACCGATATTTTAGGAGATGGCTCGACAGCGCTAAACGGATTTGTTCCTAAGGATTTTGCGAAAAATCCTGAAACTGGAGAAGACTTCCGCAAAGAAAATGGTGATTTTTTAGCCTATGATTTAGAAGCAGCTAAAAAAGAATGGGCGCTGGCAAAGCAGGAGCTTGGAAAAGAAGAAATCGAACTAGAATTGTTATCTGCTGATTCTGCTATTGCCAAAAAGACGATTGAGTTTGTTCAAGGACAGCTGCAGCAAAATCTTTCTGGACTGAAAATTGTTCTTAAATCAGTTCCCCTGCAGAACCGACTTGATTTGCAGACGGATAGTAATTTTGATTTGGTTTTTGGTACATGGACGCCAGATTATGCTGATCCAATTAACTTTTTGGAATTTTACGACTCTAAAAGCGGCTTAAATACAGCTGGATATGATAATCCAAAATATGATGCTGGGTTGAACGATGCTCGAATTACTTTAGCCAATGAGCCGGAGAAGCGTTGGAAAGAACTGCTGGATTTAGAGAAAATTCTTATAGAGCAAGATACCGCAGTTTTACCGTTGTATCAGGGAGCGATTGGCTATTTAAAATCTGATCGATTAAAAGATCTTCAGGTATTTTCATTTGGACGGACGATTTCTTACCGGACTGCTTATGTAGAAGAATAAGAGAAACGGAACACCATAAATAATTAATACATTTAAATACGATAATCACTGGATTTTCTGATTTCCAAGAAAATCCAGTGATTATTTTTACCTATTAACAAAATGGCATGTGCATATACCAGAATGGTATGGGGACGAAAATGAAGATGATTGTGGAGAGCAATCATCGCCAAATGTTGTCCCCTCAATGCAGCTTGACATAGAAAAATAAGCTGTCTGAAAGCAATTTCGGTTTTCAGACAGCTTATTTATTGTTCTATTTCTTAATGTTCTGAAATTTCGGTTGGCAACAGGATGGTTTCTCTTTTTCCATCATCAAATGCAAACACTCGATCTGGATAATCAGGAGAGTAGTTGTAGGCTAAATCTACAGCCATTTCTACATCACTGAACTCCTGAGAGAAACGCAGAGTAATTTTTCCGTTGTTGTTGACTAAATCAAAGGTCAGCATATTTGTTAACGGAATAACTCCTTTTAAATTCAAGTCTATAATCAGCCAGATACTGTCAATCAATTCTCCTGGAAGACTGGAAACAACACCAAAGGAAGCATAGCGGCTGCGGCTTCTGTCAAATGATTCAAACATAAGAATCCCTCCTCGTTTCACTTACTCTATAAATCCTGCTAAAAATTTCCCATTATGAATGCTGGCGCTGCTATACAGAAACACATGATAGAAAAATAAGCCCATAAAGAAAAAGCTGGATAGTTTCTAAATATCTGTATGGTTGTTTGAGTTAAATGACAACTTTTCCAACAACGATGTTTGTGCTAGAGACTGGATAAATGGAAATAAAACTATCTTACATTTTTAATAGGATTTACATAGTAGTATACAGCAAACAATAATAACTTTCCTTTTTTCTGTCTTGAACCAGAGAATTTTCTCTAAGATAAGAGATTAAGATTTTTCTTTTCTTGATTTTTTATAGACAAATAAGCTGAGAATCAGAAGGAATACTAGACCGATAATCAAGGAAAACTGAGCGCTTATTTCTCCAGTAGTTGGAAGCAAGCCGCTAGAAGCTTGTTTTTTCTGTTCTGATTCAATTTCTTTAACAGCAAGTTTCTCTGTGTTAATCGTCTGTTTCTCGTCATTTGAGTCAGTGTGTTCTGCGAACAGCTGCTCTTTTTTTGTGCTTTCTCCTGTATAGTAATATTCGAAACAAACATACTTAGCTTCTGGATTAAGTGTATTTGCAGGAATGTTGAACACGGCTTTATCCGTTCCAGAAGAAGCTTCGATCGTGACCACGTCTTTATTTTCAATGACGATTTTTGGCTCTTTTCCACTGACAATTTCTAGAAGCTGAGTAACTCGAGTGTAAGTGCCGGGAAGAAAGTTTTCATAGGTAATCCAATCCTCCAAATGATTGTCGACGGTTGCATCAATGGTTTTGCCCCCTTCGCTGGTGAGCAGTTCAGTACCTACAAGAGGTAATTCATTTGCATAGACTGTCTGGCTGGTGCTTTTTGGGTCCGTATGACTAGCAAAAAGATATTCTGCATCAGTATTTTTTTCAGTATAGTAATACTCAAAGCAGACATATCTGTCTCCTGGTAAAAATGTATTAGCTGGAATGATTAGTTCTGCTGTATCTTGACCGTTTGCTTCATCTATCTGAACCTCACTTACCTGCTCGTAAATAATTTGACTGGCATTTTGTGTATCATCAAGCTTAATCAGTTGAGTAACTCGAGTATACTCACCAGGGATGAAGTACTGATAGTCGATAAAATCGATAAGTATATTTTCTTTGCGGCTATCAATAAGCTTTTCACCATCGATGCTAGCCATCACAGTCCCTACAATCGGCAAGCTATTTGTATAAACTGTCTGATCTGCGTCTGTAGCGTCTGTGTGTTGTGCAAATAGATTCTTCTCCTCCATCTCTGAGCCTGTATAGTAATATTCAAAACAGACATACTTACTATTGGCTTTAAACGTATCAGCTGGAATGATTAAACGAGCTGAATCTATCCCGTCCGACTGAGAAATAAGAATAGAATCTGTCTGTTGGAAGACGACTTCGCCGGCTTCATTTTGTTCGTTAAGCTTAAGAAGCTTTGTTAGCCGGGTGTAAGGACCGGGGGGGAAGTTCTTATACTGAATCTGGTCTTCAAGGATTTGTTCCTTACGGCTGTCGATTTCTTTACCACCATCAATTGCGGCTAAAATAGTTCCTACGGATGGATTAGCCAAGACATTGATTTTCAAAGAAACAGTTGTCGGTACAGCACTGCCGCCAGTGGTTACCGACTGGGCGTTGTTTTTTACGTAAAAGTACTGGCTGCCGGAATAATACCCTTCTTTTGAGAAATGAATGGTTTCACTTTTAGAGACAGCACTTGGGGTGACCGTGACAGAGTTTCCATCATGACTGATGCTGAAAGATGGTGTACTGCTAAGTGTAAATCCGGCTAACAGGTTCTCATCATCTGTGATTGTTAATGATTCACCAACCTTTACAGTGTATTCTTTTTGGTGGATAGCTGGCTTTTTTTGGTAATTTGCAATGTTTTGATAGATTGTTTTTTTATAGTCAGCGTAATTACTCAAATTAAGGTCCTGCAGCTGATAGCCCATTGCTTCCCAAATAGCAAAGTTAGTCGCAACTTTGAACTCCACAGAGTCTGTTTCTTTTGCACCGAAGTTCACAATTAGATTAACTTCTTCTTTTTGCTCGGGAGTCATTCCAGCGAATTCTGTCTGCTGAGTAAATCCTGCTCCGGGCTGAAAAACGACCCCTGGTTCTACACAATAAGCTAATTTTCCATCAATATGATAGATTTCAAGATAGGAACCCCAGCCGTACCAAGAGCTGCCTTGAGATTCATGTGTTACATGCCACGTATAAGGGTACATCTCACTGGCAGTTCCGGAGGCTTTTCCGCCTTTTCTGGAAAAAGGGATATCAATAGTCTCGCCGAATTCAGTCGTCACTTGTAGGCCGAAACCAGGATCGGCGGCTGCATAGTCGCCGTAGCGCTGTTCAGCCAGTTCAATGATTTCCTGACGCGTTAGACCTTGAAGGTTAAAACCGTTTATTTCTGCTCTATTCTTCTGGATAACTTGAAGATGAGGCACTAGAGAATCAAGTGCGGGGAGTGCTGTTGAGGAGGGGGGATTAGCTGTTAGAGGAGTATCAAGAGAGAAATTTTCTTTTTCAATATAGGTATTCTCTTCTGTTTGCTGGACTTCTGATGGAGTGAGTGCTTGAGCAAGCACAGGGCTTTGGAACAGTGAGAAAAGCAGCGTGGAACAGACGGCTGCCTTTTTCAGCTGTGCCAACCACCCCTTTCTAAGGCTTGGGAATTTTGTCATTTATTTTCTCCTTTCAAGTTATAAGGTAATCAGTGCTTTGAAAAGTTTTTTTAGCATTGATTCATTTTACGAAGCGTGAAGGCAAGTTAAGTATGGTGATTAATCAGGAAAATTTAAACTGTTGCTTTCCTCCTTTCTATGAACTCTTAATTTGCCTTTCAAGAATAAATTCGTAAAAAAAACTGAAATGAATTAACTTAAAAATAAAAAAATCTGCGAGCCGCATGGCTCACAGATTGCTTAGGAGACTATTCTATTCTTCTTCACCGATAACTTCGGGTTCAGCCGGTGCTGCCGGTACTTCATCTTCCGCTGTTTCAGATTGTGCTTCAGTGACGCTGACAACCTGTTCTTCACCATCTGTGACAATCGTAAAGGCATCATTTTTAGGAAGGTCAGCCACAGTTAAGGCATCTCCGATGGCTAGCTTGCTAATATCAACTTCAACTTTTTCAGGTAGATTTTCTGGTGTTGCTGATACTAGGACAGTGTATAAGTTTTGAGTAAGTACACCACCAATTTTAACACCTTCCGCTTCTCCGACTAAAGAGATTTCAGCTTCTACTTCAGTTTCTTCTTTCATATTTACAGCCAGAAACTCAATGTGTTTGATTTGACCAGTGAAAGTATCCAGTTGCGTTTTATATATTAACGTATTGATTTTTTTCCCTGCAAGGGATAGCGCAATTACTGTGTTCGCAGCAGTGTCGCGTAAAATTTTGGCTAATTCTTTTCCGTCGACTGTAATAGGCGTACTTTCGATTTCATAGCCGTAAACAACTGCTGGGATTTTACCTGAGTGACGTAGCTCATTTCTAAGTGAACGGGGACGGACGGCTCTTTCTGTAACTTCTAATGATACTGACATAACCTAAATTCCTCCTTCAATAGTGAGTGAATTTAATTGGTTAAACAAAAATACAACATAAAAATTTCAAGGAAAACAGAAAGAGGATAATTACAACAGAATTATCCCCTGAAATATGACTATAATACTTTTCTCTTCCAGGTCATTACGCTGTTTTTGAGAAACCGATGATTCACTTTACTCTTTAACCTTAACGTGCTTTTGACTTTAAGTCAAGGAAAGCGATATTTTCTGTTTGTAACTTAACCAATTTTATGTATAATTAATGATTATTGAATGAGTAGATTGAGGAAAATACGATGCGTTTAGATAAGCTGTTGGAGAGAGAAAAGATAGGTTCGAAAAAGGCTGTTAAACGACTGCTTCTAAGGAAGGCAGTGACAGTAGATGGAAAGCCGGCAGAAAGTGAAGGGATGAATGTTGATCCGGTCATTCAGGAGATAAAAATTTTTGAGAAGACATTGAAAACAACTGGTCATTCTTACTTTATGATGAACAAGCCAAAGGGGGCAGTAACAGCGGTTAAGGACGCTAAGCATACTACCGTACTGGACCTTCTGGCAGATAGGGACAGAAATGAAAAACTCTATCCAGTGGGAAGACTGGATAGAGACACCGAAGGACTACTTTTGATTACAGATAATGGGCCGCTGGGTTATCAGCTAATTCATCCCAGTAAAAAAGTTGTTAAACGTTACAAGGTAATAGTAAACGAACCTCTAAGCATAGAAGACTGCCGCCAATTTGCAGAAGGTATCACTTTTACTGGTGGACAACAATGTCAGCCTGCGGAACTGCATATTCTTTCCAGTTCCTCTAAGCAAAGCCTGGCATATCTTGATATTCAGGAGGGCAAGTTTCATCAAGTTAAAAAAATGTTTTTGTCTGTTGGCAAAAAGGTGATCTATCTGAAACGTCTAAGTATGGGGAGCTTATTTTTAGATTCGAAGCTGAAACCAGGTGAGTATCGGCGATTAGAGCCTGAAGAACTGAAATTGCTAATGTTATACTTCAAGAAATAACTATAGAAATGAGTGGGAAAATGAAATACAAGACATTGCTTTTTGATGTAGATGATACTTTATTGGATTTTAAAGCTGCTGAAAAGAAGGCTTTATACACATTGTTTTCAGAGGAAAAACTAGTTTTGACTAACGAAATTCGACAGAAATATAATCGGATTAACCGTCAACTATGGGAGGATTTTGAACGGGGCAAAGTAAAAAAAGAAACGATTAGTGAAACCCGTTTTGGTTTACTATTTGAAGAGTTGGGAAGAAAAGCTGACGGGAAAGAACTAGGCGCCCGCTATATGAATCATTTAAGTAACGGTCATGATTTATTGGGAGACAGCAAGCAGATACTGGAACAGCTGCATGCAGATTATGACTTATATGTAGTAACAAACGGCATTGCTTCAACTCAGTATAAAAGGTTGACGGATTCAAAGCTGCTGCCTCTTTTTAAAGATATTTTTGTTTCGGAAGAGGTAGGCTATCAGAAACCAATGAAGGAATATTTTGATTATGTCTTTGAGCGTATCCCAAATTTTGAGCAGGAAAAGACCATGATTATCGGAGACTCTTTGAATTCAGATATCGCCGGGGGAAATCAGGCCAATATTGAAACAGTTTGGCTAAACCCTGCAAAAGTAACTAAACAAACTGAAACAAAAATTCAGCCGTCTTATGAAATCAGCCGGCTGGATGAGCTGTTCACCATATTAGGCTGAGAAATGAAGCAGTAAATAGCTCTTTTACCGTTATAAACATAACGGTAAAAGGGCTATTTACTTATTTCTTATAGATCAAGACTTAAGCGCACCATATCTTTAAGCTGTAGGTTGTTTTCTATGATTGGTTCATCATAATGACGTATAAAGAAATCTTTATCAATTCCTGTCATACGGAATCCGCATTTTTGATATAAGTAGAGCTGATTCAAGCTAGTGCTTCCAGTTCCGATTTCTATTGTTTTATAGCCATGCTTTTTAGCAGTTGTAAAAGCATGGGTAATCAACTGCTGTGCATAGCCCTGTTTTCGATATAGTTCATTAACTGCAAGATTGACAATTTCAAGTGTGTCTGGTCTTGTTGGCAGTAAAACGATGATGCCGATAAGACAATCCGCATCAGAAATAGTATAGACCTGCCCCCGCTTTGTATAATCATCAACTAGTTTTTTTGAAGGATCAGCTTCCAAAAGCAACTGGTAGTGCTGTTTAGTCAACTCTTTAGTTAAGTGGATAATCATAGTTTTTTCCTCCTGAAAATAATTAAATTCCTTAACAAGTATGAATTCTGATGATTGCACAGGATATTTGTGTGCCGATTTTTCCTCTAAAAGTTCTTGGGTAATAAGGAAATGCTTGCTTATCGCAATCATTCTTATTTTCGTACGCCTACCATTCTACTAGAGGTTCCTGTATAAGTAGAACTGGCAGCTAGCTCATAGTAAGGAAATGCTTGCTTATCGCAATCAATCTCATTTTCGTACGCCTACCATTCTACTAGAGGTTCCTGTATAAGTAGAACTGGCAGCTAGCTCATAGTAAGGAAATGCTTGCTTATCGCAATCATTCTTATTTTCGTACGCCTACCATTCTACTAGAGGTTCCTGCACAAGTAGAACTGGCAGCTAAAAATTCTTCATGCATAAAGACTTTAACGTTATTTACGTAATTGATTCTAAAAAAAATGAATTTTCAGTAGCATTCTTCTGTCTTTTTATTATAATAGAAAGGAGTGATAATGGCTATTTGCTGAATAAAGAAAGAGGTTTAACTGCATGAAAAACAAGCAACCGATAATCATTGGGGTTACAGGTGGATCCGGCAGCGGAAAAACGAGTGTTAGCCGGGCGATTTTTAACCATTTTCCGAATCATTCAATTATGATGCTGGAACAAGATTCTTACTATAAAGACCAAAGTAATTTGAGTTTTGAGGAAAGATTAACTACAAACTATGACCATCCCTTTGCTTTTGACACAGATTTACTGATTGATCATTTAAAACAATTACTGAGCTATGAAAAAATTGAAAAACCAGTATACGATTATGTAGCGCATACCAGAAGTTCTGATATTATTATTCAGGAACCAAAGGAAGTAATTATTCTTGAAGGAATTTTGATTCTGGAAGATCCAAGACTTCGCGAGCTGATGGATATCAAACTGTATGTTGATACAGATGATGATATTCGAATTATTCGCCGTATCAAAAGAGATATGGAAGAGCGGGGACGGACACTGGATTCAGTGATCGAACAGTATTTGACAGTGGTTAAGCCTATGTACCATCAATTTATTGAACCAACAAAGCGTTACGCGGATGTTATTGTGCCCGAAGGCGGAGAAAATCATGTAGCGATAGATTTGATTACAACAAAAGTTAAAAGTATCCTCGGCTGATTTTAAGTTGAATTGCCAGGAAGAATATGAAAAACCGAAAGCTACTAGAAGGCTTTCGGTTTTTTACTGTATATATTTTTTTCTAACTATGCGCTTCTGTATGCAGCTGATGAATAACTGCTAGAGACTTAAGAAATTCTTTTTTTAAAACAGACCATTTCTCATATTTTTGCATGGAAAAAATATAATCATCTAATCGGTCATCTTTTACGATGCTAAAAGAAAAGTGTTTATCATGAATACAGACAAAATCGAATTTGAAAGTTTCGGTTTCACTGTCGTATCTATAATGACATTCCTTAATATAATCCAGTGCCTTGGCCTTTTTTGAAAGAATGGCACATCTTTCTAGTAAATAAGTGAGCTCAGAATTGTTAAATGGTCGATTAGGTGAAACTTTAACCGAATAAATATTCATCTAGTACTCCTTCTATTGAATTTGGTAATTCCAACATATTTCATCCCTTGAGTAAATTCAGATAGTTTCCATTAAATAAAATCAATCGATAACCTTGTTTGGGCTTCCACAAAACGGGCTTATTTACGTTAGCTAATTCAAAAAGCCAACTGTATTTCTGTACGTTGGCTAGCTCATTAATCTTCAGTGGAAATGAATGTGGATTTTTCTGCTGTTCAGCGTAAGAGCTTTGGTTGAGTTAAATGGACAAGCTAACCCAAGAAAAGAATTCTAAACGGTTGAAGCAGTGTCTGTTCTTAGTTTCGTATATAAAATCCTTAATGGGAATCACAAGAGAAAAAATAACTAGTACTACAAATATTATCTTATCATATGTAATAACAATATTCTAATAATCTGATGAATCATCTTGAAAAAACCAAAAATACGTTAAAATAATCAGAAAGATTTTTATTTTAAGAAATAAACAGGTTTTTTTGATAAATTGTCGTATATTCTGCTATCGATTATCAATTTTTTGCATTTTTTTGGAAATTCTTGAAAAACATTTCTGTACGAATCATGTTATAATTTGTAAAAAAGGTTTTTCTTGGAAAGAGGGAGATAAGAAAGATGATTCGAAGGGGAGAAATATTTTACGCAAATCTTTCACCAGTAGTGGGTTCTGAACAGGGAGGAATTCGCCCTGTTTTAATTATTCAAAATAATAAAGGAAATTTGTTCAGCCCAACACTGATTGTAGCACCCATTACTAGAAATATTAGAAAAAAGATGCAGCCAACCCAGGTCAAGGTTAACATTCCACACGAGGAAGAGATGACCCCTTCTCTGATTTTGCTGGAGCAGATTCGAACGCTGGATAAAGGGCGGATTCTGCAGAAAATTTGTAAACTTCATGAAGGTGATATGGAAAAAGTAAATCAGGCGCTGAAAGTAAGCATTGGCATCCGATAGACCATTTTGGTAGATACATAGAAAACGATTGAATGACTAAGGACATGTCTGAAAACTACGGTGAAACCCGAAAGTTTTAGATGTTTACCTTTTATTTGTAATCAAATTTGAAACAAGATTTATTCGATTTTAGGGCAGAAGGCATACTATTGTCTCAGCCCTTATTTTTATTTAGTCAAGATTTGAGTTTTCTTTATTTTCAGTGTAGTGTAAACATAATAACAAAGGAGGCGGCAGCATGAAACAGATTCGTTATGGTATTTTGAGTACAGCACAAATCGTACCAAGGTTTGTACAGGGAATTAGGGAAAGTGCAGCTGGAGAGGCTGTTGCGATTGCAGCAAGAGAGCTCAGCAGAGCTCAGCAACTGGCTGAGAAACTGCAGATACCGAAAGCTTACGGCAGCTATGAAGCGCTATGTCAGGATGAAGAAGTCGATATTGTTTATATTGCAACCTATAATAAAGGGCATTATGCTGCAGCTAAACTAGCGCTGGAAAATAAAAAAAATGTGCTATTGGAGAAACCTTTCACATTAACCTTAGCTGAGGCAGAGGAACTGTTCTTGCTGGCAAAGCAGCAGAACTGTTTTTTGATGGAGGCACAAAAAGCAGTATTTTTACCGGTGACAGCAATGGTAAGAGACATTATTCAGCAAGAAAAAATAGGCAAAATCAAGTATATACGTTCAGTCACTGCCTATCCTAATATCGACCATCTGCCTTGGTTCCATTCTCTGGAAGCGGGTGGAGGAGCCCTTCATGGTTCCGGCAGTTATCCGTTAGAATACATACAGTATGTACTAAATGCGACGCCTGAAAGCTATTCAGGACAAGCTTCTATAGTACCTGGGAAAACAGATGACCGTTTCGAGCTAGCCGTAACCTTTCCCAACCAGATACTAGCTAGTATTTTTATTACAGTGGAATTGGATTTACCTAATGAACTGGTCATCTATGGTGAAAAGGGACGTATTGAGGTTCCGAATTTCTGGAAATCTGCCGAAGGAGTAGTTCGGTATGAGAATGGCTCAGAGGAATACTTAACAAGTGAATTTGACAGCGAGTTCTCCTTTGAAGTTGACCATGTGAATGAGTGTCTTGAAAAAGGGCTGAAAGAAAGCCCGATAATGACTGAAAAAATAACAAAAGAAACAGTTAGTCTTGTAGAAAGTATGTATAGACAATGGTTTAAAGACGGAGATTTAGACGAAGAAAAGTTGAAATAAAAAATAAATTATGTTAGACTTTAGGACATGCGACGAGTTGACTTAACCAAACAATCTTAATTGTTCCGATTTATCGGCTGGTGGTTAGTTGAAACAGAGGCACGGATGTTCACTCATCACTACCGGATTGTAGGTGTCGGATGGAATTTTTGTGGAGAAAATCCATCTATCTGTATGTTAATATGGGTACTGTAGAAAAAAAGAAGATATTTTATCTTCTTTTTTTTGTACTTAAAATAAGAGCACCTAACCAGAAATGGAGGTAAGTGCAACCTTTTACAATCCGATATTTTTTTAAGGGATTGCACTTAATTATATGAAAAAAGACTTGACTGTACAGCGTTTTCAAAATGAATACGAAGGATTTAAGTGGAAAGCAGGTCTGGTTTCTTTTGCCGTTACAAAAAACATTTGGATAAAGTTGCACTTACAAAAGTGCAACTTTTTTGTGTTGTTCCCTAAAGGAAATCAAGCTATAGTTGCAGATGTAAGGAGAAGGAATGAAGGTGAGTAAGGAATGTCACTGCACTTATCAAAACGAGAAATCAATATTTTACTAATGCTTTTGGACTTGGAAGACAGTATTACAACAAAGGAGCTAGCTGAAGCTTTCAATGTGAGTGTTCGCACAATCAAGTATGATTTAGACAATGTTCGTGAATGGTTTCAGGAAAGAAGCATTAGTCTTCAGTCACGAAGAAACAAAGGAATTTGGCTAGAGCTTCCTGATTCAGAACGACTGACATTAAAAAATGAGGTTTTAGAGGTTGATCGGTTTGAAACCTATCCGGATCAAGAGCTGCGAATGAATCACTTAATCTTTCGTATGGTTCTGACGAAAGATTATCTAACATCGCAAGAGCTGGCAGACGAACTTCAAGTTAGTCGAAATACAGTTCTAAAGGATTTAGATCGTTTGGAAGAATTCATTGAAGGTTATGACTTGGAGCTTGAGCGGCAGAGTCGTCTAGGTTTTTCTATTCAGGGAGAAGAGAATAAGGTTCGGCTGTTAATGGAATACATCAGTCAAAAAGAAATTACTGAATATGATATCTATCAAATTATGAGCCGCTTTGTTCAGTCAGGTAATCAAAAACGATTGATTGATGTCCGTATAGGAGCAAATACAATTTTCCAGGAAATCTATCAGGTGGCGCTGAATGAGATGACCAAACTGTTGGATCCATCGTTGTTCGATCAGTTCAACTATGCTGAGATCCTTTCAATTACCCTAAGAGTAGCAATTGCTGCATCAAGAATGCAGCTGAATCATACAATGAATGGGTATAAAATACTGGCGAATCAGGAAGAGCTGAAGGACAAGCAGGAACTGCCGTTTTTACTGATGAGTAATGTGTTCGAGCATTACGAGCTGCCTCTGCTGGCTGATGAATATCTCTATATCTATAGCGATGTATTTATAGCGGGAAATCATCAGGATGTAGCACAGCTGACTGAAAAGTTAATCAAGGATGTTTCTGAAGAAATTAATTTTCCGTTTTATAGGGATAGGCAGCTATTCACTAATTTATTTGCCCATCTATCCTTGCGTCTGACAAAAAAACATTTGTTCATCAATGAATACAATCCCTTTGTCGATGATATTAAGGCGAAGTATCCACAGTTGTTTACAGCAATAACACATGCCAGCAGCAGGGATATTAAAAATACGGCGCTTTTCATTAACGATTCATTTATTGCGTATATTGCGTTGCACTTTCTTGTAGCATATGAGAAAACTCAGCATGAGATTAATGTTGTAAGAATCGTTTATGTGTGTTCAACCGGCTTGGGAGTGACCAGTCTGATTGAGCAGAAAATATTGGAGGAGGTATCCAATGTTGAAATTGCTGGTTTTGCTTCTGTATTAAATGCAGCAGAAATCATCGAAGAAAAAAATCCTGATTTGGTTTTAAGTATTTTTCCCATTGAGGTTGCTAACCGGCCGTTTATCAAGGTCAATCCGTTGCCTTCAGAAGGTGATATACAGCAAATTCAGGAAGAGGTCAATAAGATTCTGACCAGTGTTCGAGAAGGGAGTATTCCTAGACTGATTCCAAGGCAGCCCTTAAAAGAAAATAGGGGGCTGGAAGCAGAAAGCCGGGATATTCTGATGCGGGCGTACATCATCTATGAAGAGTTGCTGAAAGCTTTTAACGAAAAGCTGAATGAAGAATATAAAGAAGCTTTTCTACTTCACGTGATGTTGATGGTCCATCGAATCATTTTTGATGGTCAATATGAAAATGAAGGGAACATCGTAAAAGAAACCCTGATGGCTCAACAGCAATTAGTCGAGCAAATTGAGCAGATATTCGCTAAAAGTAACCTAACAGTTAATCAGGCGGAAATCACAGCTTTATTGAATTACATCAGAGAGGAGTGAAGAGATGAAATTAACAGACGATGCAGAAAAAATTGTGAATGAATCTGAGTATAAACAGGAGCTGGAAGAGTCAATAAGAAAAACAGAAGAATTATTGGAAGCAGCTTCAGTTGTTCCAACTGAACTACAGTGGACGATTTTGATTAATCATGTAAATGAGATGATTAAACGTTCAAAAGCAAATGAAAAAATGACTGGTGTTGACCCGGCAATGTTTGAAGAGGTGTCGAAAGAAGCTCTGTCAATTGCCGAAGCACTTGTTGAACATATCGGTAATTTACCAGTGGATGAAATGTATGTTTTATCTATACACTTTGAAGCTGCTAAACAAAATACAGCTGAATAAAAATAATTTAAATTTGGGAGGAATAAACATGATAACAGTAGTAATCGCAGATCGCTTAGGTAAAGGTCAAAATGTCGCAAAGGGTGTTGAAGCAGCAGGCGGACGTGCAGTTGTTGTTCCAGGAATGGGCGCTGATATGCGTTTAGGCGATATTATGCAGCAGGAAAATGCCGACATGGGCATCTCATTTTGTGGAAGCGGTGGTGCAGGGGCCTTAACCGCTGCCAATAAATACGGCTACCCGGAACGTCACGGCATGCGCTCAATCGAAGAGGGGATCACCGCTATTAATGATGGTAAAACTGTACTGGGCTTTGGATTTATGGACCAGGAAGAGCTTGGGAAGCGTTTGACAGAAGCTTTTGTCAAAAAACATGGTGAATAATCATTGTTAAAAAAGCGATTCTGTTTTTTTGAAAATAGGTCAAGAGTTAGAAGTTATAAGCAAGATTAATCAGCAAACGATAAAAGAAGACAACAGCCATAAAGGGAAACAGGGCTGTTGTAGACAAAAATTAATAGGAGGACCATCATTCTAGCAGGATGTACCTGCGTAGAGATGCTGGCTACCGGACCACCAAAGAAGACAACAGCCATAAAGAGAAGCAGGGCTGTTGTGGACAAAAATTAATAGGAGGAAGAACAGTGAGCGCAACGGAAAAAACTACTCAAATCGTGAAGGTCTCAGGTAAAGGGGAGAATAAAGCGGCAGCATTTGCCAGTGCTTTAAGTGATGTATCGAAAAAAATCTTAAAAGAGTCAACAGATGTCTTGGTACGAATTGAGCCCATTGATATTGATATCCTTTCTGCGGTAGAGAAGAATTATACAGAACGCTTTCTGTTCTTCTTCTTTCCAAGAAAACGAACAAGTTATGAAGTGGAGTTAAATGTGGAAGTGGAAATCAGCAAAATAGCTATGGCGGATGTTCCCTTCCAAATAGTTGATGGAACAGATCCTAATGGGGTGGCTGTACCGTTTACAACGAAGAAAATTTAAAAGAGGGTAAGGAGGAAAAAGCAAGTGGACTTAATAGTTATTCTATTTAAATCAGTTATTATTGGCGGACTACTTGGCTTTGCAGCAGGTGCTGGAGCAGCAAGAATGTTCCATGCGCCGCAAACACAGGGGTTAGGAGCGTTTAGAACATTAGGAGAGATGAATGCCGCAGAGGGAGACCCAGCTTCTCATTTTTCATTTGGTTTGGGATTTTTCTTCAATGCATGGGCTTCAGCAGTTGGCGCTGGAGCGTTCACACAGGATGTGACGCACCGAATCGTACCAAACTGGGCAGCAGCAGCATTGCTAATTAAAAATAAAGATGTGACACAAACTGTTCATGATCCTAAGAAAATGGGGATTGCTGGAGCTATTGCTGGAATCATCACCGTTGCTTTTCTGAACAGCACAGCAGCGGCAATTCCGGAATCACTGCAGGTTACAGCAGTAGCTGTACTTGTTCCGGCAGCAACTATTTTGATTAATACAGTTATGCCGGTGTTGTTCTGGCTGGCGGCTTTGGATGCTGGCAAGCGCACAGGCTTTTGGGGTACATTATTTGGCGGACTGTCTCAATTAGTAATGAGCAATGCAGTTCCCGGTGTTGTTTTGGGGATTTTAATCGGTAAAGGCGTTGATGAACTAGGTTGGACTCGTATGACTAAAGGAATGATGGCAGCGATTATTTTACTCTTTGTATTCAGTGGCTTCTTCCGTGGTTTTGACCTGCAGATGATTGAAAGCTTCAGACTGGACATTCCAAACTGGTTAAATGATCTGCATAATGTATTCACTGTGAAATAATTAGATATCCGTATAAATCATGTGAAAGTTTTTGTTATATGAGAAGTTGTCACTTCTGTGTATGATGGACGTTTAACAGTCAGTTTCACTAGCTTTAAAATGAAACGGTACGGCAGATGATATCTTTTCTTTGCATGATTTATATAAGTAAGGAGGAAGAAAAAAATGAATGAACAAGAAAAAGCAGAATGGTCACAAGATGAAATAGAAATTCAGGCAGCTTTAAAAGCAAAAAGCTTTTGGTATGCTGACTGGTCATTTCCAATATTAGTTGGATTAATGGCTGCCGCTGTTTTTGCTGGAACTCATATGTATGTAGTACATGGTGTGGGAGCTTTTAACGAAGTATCCATTGTTGCAATGCTGAAGGCAGGGCTTGATGGTGGTTCATATGGTGCAGCTGCAGCTTTTGGAGCCAGCTTCCTGTTTGCCAGAATATTAGAAGGCTCTTTAGTCGGAATTCTGGATTTAGGTGGATCAATTTTAACTGGATTAGGTATTGGTGTACCTGCAATTCTGTTAAGTATGAACATCAAAGCACCTATTGAAAACTTTGCATTAGCTTTAATTACAGGTGCAGTTTTGGGCTTACTTGTCGGCGGTATCATTATCTTGATTCGTAAGTTTACAATTAATCAAGGTGGATCAACATTTGGTGCAGACGTAATGATGGGCGCTGGAAATGCATCAGGACGTTTCTTAGGACCGTTGATTATCTTAAGTGCAGCAGGTGCATCTATTCCTATCGGAATTGGTTCAACAATTGGTGCAATGATTTTCTATGCATGGAAAAAACCTATTGCTGGAGGCGCAATCCTTGGAGCAATGATTTTCGGCGCATTTTTCCCAGTTGAGTTGACTCAATAATTAGTGCAGAATTCTTCATTGAAACAGTAAAAACCGTTTACATTAAAAGAGTATCGTGTTATTATGGAAACGAAATAATTTTATAACATTATAATCTTTAGTAGCGGGGGGAACAAAATGAACGGATTTGTATTATGGATGGAACAACATTTAATGCCTGTAGCAAACAAATTTGGCTCACAACGACATATGGTTGCCATTAGAAAAGGGTTAATTGCGACAATGCCATTGACCATTGTGGGTTCATTTTTTACACTTTTTCAAAATATCCCGATTGATTCCTATATGGAGTTCATTGCACCTTATCAAGCTGTAATGGACATTCCATCAAGATATACGATGGGAATCTTGGCGTTATATGCAACATTTGGGATCGCCTCTTCTTTAGCTCAAAGCTATAAACTAGATACGCTAATGTGTGGGATTTTAGCGCTGGTAGCCTTTTTAGTAACAGCGGCACCTCCTACAAGGGTTTTTGAAGATGTTCCAGAGGTGATTAATGCAGGGCGTTATATTAATTTGGCGAATTTAGGCGCAGCTTCATTATTTGGCGCTATCGTGGCCGCACTTCTGACTGTAGAAATTTACCGATTCTTTGTTTCAAGAAACATTACGATTAAGATGCCTGATGGCGTTCCGCCTGAAGTATCCAATTCCTTTGTAGCTTTGATACCGGGAACCGTTATCCTGTTATTGTTTTGGGGGCTACGTCATATCGTTGGGTTTGATTTGAACGGCTTCTTAAGTAATCTACTAATGCCGTTGAAAGGCGTATTGGCTGGAAATAGTTTGTTTGGCGGATTGCTGACAGTGTTCTTAATCTGTTTCTTCTGGGTATTGGGAATTCATGGTCCTGCTATCATGGGGCCGGTTATTCGTCCGTTTTGGGACATGTCGATTGCTGAAAATAACGAAGCGTTTATCAGTGGAGTTAGTGCTGACGCTTTACCAAATATATTCACTGAGCAATTCTTACAGTGGTTCATTTGGATTGGTGGTGCGGGTACAACTCTGGCACTTGTTATACTAATGATGTTTTCAAAATCGAAATATCTAAAAAGCTTAGGAAGACTATCTTTCCTTCCAGGAATCTTTAACATTAATGAACCTGTAATTTTTGGTACGCCGATTGTTATGAACCCAATCATTGGGATTCCATTTATTGTTGCGCCGCTTGTGACAACAACCTTGTCTTATTTCCTGACAATATCAAATGTGGTTCCTATGATGGCTGTGCGTTTAGCCTTTACCCTGCCGGCACCAATTGCTGCATGGCTGAGTACGGATTATAGTGTAATGGCAGGCATACTAGTATGTATCAACTTTGTGATTACACTGGCAATTTACTATCCGTTTTTCAAAATATATGAAAAACAACAGCTTGATAAAGAGCTGGAAGCAGAAAAAGCATAAGAGTATTGACAAATACATGGGGGAGGGTGGAATGACACAGTTGTGTCGTTCGACCCTTTTCAATCCAAATAGATAAATTTTGCTAGAGAAACAAGGTATAATAGAAGTATCTTTGCCTAAACTTTTGGGAAACAGCCCTTTCAGTTGGCTGAATGAAGTTTAATAAGTTTATTGGATTTTTGCACAGGTGTTATTTCGTTAAAAGCTTCTATTTTATAGGTGAGATAAAACCTTACCAGCAGCTGGTCATGTAGACCATTTCTTGCAGAATTTATAATAGAAAGAATGAGATATGATTTGGAGGTATTCAACATGTGGTTATGGTTTATTCTGTTTTTCATTATTTCTCAGGTTATAATTGAAAGAGAGTACTTACCTGAACGGTTTACGGATTTAAGGTTACGATATCTTTGTTTATATTCAATAGGTGGTATTTCTGCAGCAATTGTTATTGGCGTATTGGTTGGTCAGCCGATTTTACTGATAGGAACGGTAACAATATTCTTTGGATCGCTGGTCTCATGGAAAAACCGGAAAAAATTCGACAAAATGGAGCGTGGCAAAAGTATATGAAACGAGCATTAGGTGTATCTGTCTACCCTGACCATAGTGATATGGATCAGGATAAAGCGTATTTGAAAAAGGCAGCTGAGTGCGGCTTTACAAGAATTTTTATGAGTATGCTGGAAGTGACTGAAGGAAAAGACGTAGTGACCAAAAAGTTTAAAGAGCTGATTCATTATGCCAAGGGGTTAGGTTTTGAAACGATTTTAGATGTAGTTCCAGCCTTGTTTGATCAGCTGGATATTTCGTATGATGATTTGTCCTATTTCCATGAGCTTGGCGCTGACGGTATTCGCCTAGATGCGGGTTTTGATGGGAATAAGGAAGCCAAGCTTACCTATAATCCTTATGATTTAGCTATTGAGCTGAATATGAGTAATGATGTTGCCTACCTGGATAATATTTTGACTTATGAAGCGAATAAGCCATTTTTATACGGCTGTCACAATTTTTATCCTCAGGAAGGGACTGGTCTTCCCTATGACTTTTTTGAAAAATGTAGTATTCGTTTCAAGAATAATGGTATCCGGACAGCGGCGTTTGTTGCTTCCAGTATTGGAGATATTGGTCCCTGCGACATTAATGACGGACTGCCGACGTTAGAAATCCATCGTCATCTTCCTATTGATATTCAGGCCAAGCATTTGTTCGCTACAGGACTGATTGATGATGTAGTAATCGGCAATGCATACGCATCAGATGAAGAGCTGGAGGCATTGGGTCGAGTGAATCGCTATCAGCTGGAACTAGCAGTCGATTTTGTTGCAGATGTAAATGAAGTAGAAAAAGAAATTACGCTGTCTGAACAGCATTTCCGCAGAGGAGATATTACAGAGCGGATGGCGCGTTCTACTGAAGTACGGAAAAAGTATATTGATGATGCTAATCCAGCACATGACAATGAAGGCGAATTTCAGATTGGTGATGTCGTCATTGGTAATGATGCCTTTGGCAAATATAAGAACGAGCTGCAGATTGTCTTACAGTCCCACAAAGACAGTAGAAAAAATAAAGTAGGAAGTATTACTCCAAGCGAATTGATGCTGTTGGAATTTATCAAGCCTTGGACAAAATTCAGATTGAAAGAAAAGTAGGGAAATAAAATGACATATGATCTGCTAATAAAAAACGGTAAAACAATAGATGGAGAAATGCTGGAAATTGCAATATCTGAAGGCAAAATTGTCAAAACGGCTGTTTCAATTGCTGAAGATGCAAAGGAAATCATTGATTTGAATGGAGCTGCATTTATTTCAGCCGGTTGGATTGATGATCATGTACACTGCTTTGAAAAAATGACGCTGTATTATGACTTTCCAGATGAAATCGGCGTAAAAAAAGGTGTTACAACTGTTATTGACGCTGGGACAACAGGTGCGGAAAACATCCATGAATTTTATGATTTAGCTGTACAGGCAAGGACCAATGTCTATGCACTGGCAAATATTTCTAAATGGGGGATTGTTGAGCAGGATGAACTGGCAGATTTGAGTAAAATCAAAGAAGACCTTGTGAGAAAGGTGCTGCAGGAGCTGCCTGATTTTGTCATTGGAATTAAAGCTCGTATGAGCAAAACAGTAATTGGAGAAAATGGGATTACTCCTCTTGAAATGGCAAAGAAAATCCAAAAAGACAACAACAACTTGCCGTTAATGGTTCATATAGGTTCAGCTCCGCCGGAACTTGATGAAATTCTAGCTAATATGTCTGAGGGAGATATCCTGACACATTGCTTTAACGGGAAACCGAATGGTATCTTGGATAAGAATACAGGGAAAATTAAGGACTTTGCTTGGGCTGCTTTCAAAAAGGGCGTAGTATTTGACATCGGCCATGGGACAGACAGCTTCAATTTCGAGGTTGCTGAAACTGCATTTAAAGAAGGTATGCTGGCTGAAACCATTAGTACAGATATCTATATCCGAAACAGAGAAAACGGACCAGTTTATGATTTAGCAACGACAATGGAGAAGCTGCGGGTTGTGGGATATGAATGGGCAGATATTCTTAAGAAGGTGACTGCTGCTCCTGCTGAAAAATTCCATTTGAATAGTAAAGGACAGCTGAAAGAAGGCTTTGACGGAGATTTAACAATCTTTACAATTGAAGAAGGTCAGAAAACTTTGACCGATTCAAATGGCTTTACCAGAGAAGCCAAAGAGTTGATTACTCCTGTGAAAACCATCGTTGGAGGTGTTGTTTATGACAATTAGTTACGAGAAATTCAATTTAAAAGAGGTTATTAATGCTTCTGGACGAATGACAATTTTAGGTGTATCAAAAGTATCTGAACGAGTCTTGGAAGCGCAGCGCTTCGGTGGGGAACATTTCTTTGAGATGGGCGATTTAAGCGTTCAGACAGGAAAATATTTGGCGAATCTGCTGAAGGTTGAGGATGCACAGATTGTGTCTTCTGCCTCTGCTGGTATTGCACAAAGCGTGGCTGCTCTAATTGGTCAGGGCTCAGCTTATCATGCCTATCATCCGTATACAGAAAAAATTGACCGGAGAGAAATTATTCTACCTAAGGGGCATAATGTAGATTATGGAACTCCGGTAGAAGTGATGGTAGCTCAAGGTGGAGGACAGGTGATTGAAGCCGGCTATGCCAATATGTGTACGCCAGAGCATATTGAAATGATGATTACAGACCGCACAGCAGCTGTTTTATATATAAAGAGCCATCATACCGTTCAAAAAAGCATGCTGGGTGTGGCGGAAGCAGCAGCGGTTGCCCACAAGTACAGTCTTCCGTTGATTGTAGATGCAGCAGCTGAGGAAGATCTTTTTAAATATGTTGAGGCTGGCGGAGACTTGGTAATTTACAGTGGTGCAAAAGCGATAGAAGGACCAAGTGCTGGACTAGTGATTGGAAAAAAAGAGTTTATTGAATGGGTTCGTTTACAGGGTAAAGGAATTGGCCGAGCGATGAAAATTGGCAAAGACAATATTCTCGGATTTACTCAGGCGGTAGAGGACTATCTGACAAACGGCAGTGAGGATGGCAAATCAATGCAGAAACGTATGGAGCCATTCATCGCCGACCTAAATCAATTACCGAACATAGAAGCTAAAATTGTTCAGGATGGTGCCGGTAGAGATATTTATCGTGCCAGCGTCAAAGTCAGCGGACGGAAATCAGCGAAGCAAGTCATCCAAGAGCTGAAAACGGAAAGTCCGGCAATTTATACAAGAGAATATCAGGCGAATAATGGAATTATCGAATTTGATATTCGTTCAGTTAACAAGGAAGAGATGGACAAGATTACTACCCGTTTAGCTGTAATTATGGCTTAAGCTAAGAATAATAGTAAGATTTAAGTTGAAAACAGATAGAAAATTATAGATGGAGCATGGCACTGTTCATGTGAGAAGAAGGAGATAATATTATGTCATTAACACCAAAATACTTAGAAGATCGTTTATGTTTAAATGTTTTAGCCAATTCTGTGGAAAATGCCAAAGCCTGCTATGAAGCGGCGGAAGGTCACGTTGTTTTGGGTGTACTTTCAAAAAATTACGATACCGATGAAGCGGCAATAGAGGATATGAAAAAATATGCTGCAGCTACAAATAACGCATTATCTGTAGGTCTAGGAGCTGGCGATCCAAATCAAAGTCAGATGGTTTCACGCATTTCAAAAGAACTGCAGCCTCAACATGTCAATCAAGTATTTACAGGTGTGGGAACTTCACGGGCCTTATTAGGACAAAGTGAAACAGTAATTAACGGGTTAGTTTCTCCGACTGGAAAAGTAGGCTATGTAAATGTTGCAACGGGCCCATTGAGCTCTCAAGCTCCCGCAGGAGAAGTACCGATTGAAACAGCAATCAAGCTTTTACAGGATATGGGTGGAAGTTCCATCAAGTATTTCCCAATGAAAGGCTTAGCTCACAAAGAGGAATACAAAGCTGTTGCAGAAGCCTGTGCTAAATATGATTTCTACTTAGAACCGACTGGCGGGATTGACTTGGAAAACTTTGAAGAAATCGTTCAAATTGCAGTAGATGCTGGCGTGAAGAAGATTATTCCTCATGTGTACAGCTCAATTATTGATAAGGAAACTGGCGATACGAAGCCGGAAGATGTAAAAACATTAGTAGAAATGATGAAAAATACGTTAAAATAAAAGCCGGGCAAATCGAACAGCAAATGTGTTAAACCTTTGTGGTTGAGCCTTTGTTGAGGCTTTCGATTTTTACAGCTGGATAGGATGGAAACAAAGATGAGAATTTCAGCTTTTGGAGAAGTAATGATGCGGCTGACTCCGCCGGAATATCTGATGTTGGAGCAAACCAGGGAGCTGCGGATGGATTTTACCGGAACGGGCGTCAATATTCTAAGCAATCTTGCTCATTTCGGTTGTGAGACAAGCCTAATTACTAATCTTCCAGATAACCGTTTAGGAGAAGCGGCAAAAGCAAGCTTACGTCAGTTAGGCCTTGGTGATAGATGGGTAGGTCAGCATGGGAATCACATTGGCTCTTATTTTGCTGAGATGGGGTATGGACCAAGACCCACTCAGGTCACTTATCAAAATCGTCACAGCAGCTCATTTGGCGTAAGCGGTGCAGCAGATTATGATTTTGACAGCTTCCTAGAAGCAACTGATTTGGTTCACATTTGCGGTATCTCTTTAAGCTTAACGGATCAGACAAGAGCAGCTGCATTTGCATTGGCAGAAAAAGCCCATAGTCAAGGGAAAAAAATATGCTTCGATTTCAATTTTCGTCCAAGTTTAAACGAGAACAATGAAGCGGTATTTATGCGTGAACAGTATGAACGGATGCTGCCGTATTGTGATATCGTTTTTGGAACTCAGCGGGATTTAACTGATTTATTAGGGATGAAAGCTGATGAGACCTTAGACAATGAAGAACAGTTTAAATCGCTGACTAAAACATTTATGGACAACTATGATATTGAATTATTTGCCGGCACTTTTAGAATTAGAGAGAATGGCAGTTACTATCTATCGGGCTTTTTATTTGATAAAAATCATTATGTACAGGCTGAACCAAGAGAAATTATCAATCTTGACCGGATTGGCGCCGGAGATGGCTATGCCGCTGGTGTACTTTTGGGATATGCTGAAAAATGGGCTCTTGAGAAAACTGTAGCTTTTGCAACGGCAAATGGTGTTTTAGCTCATACAATTCAAGGCGATGTTCCATTAACAACGAGGAAACAAGTGGAGCATATCATGCTGCACCCTACAGTTGATTTGATTCGCTAAGTAAGATAGACTGAAACGAAAGTTTGCCTAGTCAGCTACTTTCGTTTCAGTCTATTTTTCATTATAATAGAGAAGATGGAATTTATGAGTAGCGAATCAACTGCAGGAGGAAAGACGATGCCCAAGGATTTTTGGAATGCTTTGGAAAATGAGCAAATAATTGAAAGTATTCGCAAACGCCCGGGAATGTATATCGGTGCTTTGGGGCTTTCGGGTCTGGAGAGTATGATTATTCAGGTGCTTGATGAGCTGCTGAAGCTGACAGATCAGCCTGGAAATGCTCGAATCACTGCTGAGCTTTCTAAAAATCAGCTCATTTTTTCCTTTGCTGTAAAAAGAGAATGGCATTTAACGCAGGAAAGGGAACAGAATCAGCTGTCTTACTACTTTTTTCTTCAGTTATTGCTGGCTTTGTCCGAACAGTTGGGGATAAGCATTGAAACACCAGCCGGTCGGGAAATAAGGATTTATCAGCATGGAGAGCTTGTCAAGGAAGCCGCAGTGAAATCGAAAAGCGAGGAATATCGTCTAGAGCTGGCATTCACCCCTGATTCGGCTTATTTTGGAACCAAGCCTCTTTCCTATTTTGTTTTATTCAATCGTTGCCAACAGCTGGCTATGCTTAACAGCGGATTGACGATTACATTGAAAGAGGGCGAGACTCAAAAAAATCAATTAGTCTACGAAGAAGGATTAGTTGAATATATTTTTCAAAAGGACAATGCACTAACCAGAGGAAGCCGTCCGCTAACGATTCGGACTAGAAGAGAAGATGTGGTTATTCAGGCAGTGATTTCAAAGAACCCTTCCGCAAATATCAGAGACAGCTTTGTTAATGGCTATTTACCACCAGATGGCGGGACACATATGGAAGGTTTTGTTCAAGGAGCGGTAGACGGCATGAATCGTTTTTTAGAAGAAACGAGCCGAATGAAGATTATAACAGTTGAGAATTTTCAGGAACGTTTTGATTTTGTTCTTTCTATTCAAGTCAGCCGACCTCGTTATGCCGGAGCGGTTAAGCAAAAAATCCGTAATCCGGAGCTATATAAAATTTTGCGGGAAGTGGTGTCGGATGAGGTTTTCCGCTTTCTGACACGCCATCCTTCCTGGTATGTCACTTAATTCTGATGACGATGAGAGGGGAAGAAAAATGAGAGTGTTTATTGACGGAGATGGTTCGCCAGTAAAGGATACAGCAATCGAGACCGCCCTTCAATATCAAATGAAGATAGTCGTTGTAACAAGTATTGATCATTATTCTCTCAAGGAATATCCTGAAGCGGTTTCCTTTGTTTATGTGGACAAAGGGAATGATGCAGCAGATTATAAAATCATTGCGCTGATTAAAGCAGGGGATATTCTGATTACTCAGGATTATGGCTTGGCTTCACTAGCTTTACCAAAGGACGTGACCGTACTTCATCAGCTGGGCAAAGAATACACTGCCGAGACGATTGGTCAGTTGCTTGAGCAGAGATATTTTAGTGCTAAAATTAGAAAAAGCGGAGGCCGAACCAAAGGGCCGAAACCTTTTACGAAAGAAGACCGGGAACAGTTTCGTTTAAAGCTGATTGAAGTCATCGAGAGGGAAGCACAAAAGGAAATGTGAGGATAAAAAGAAACAGCCGTTTCTTTTATATTTGTTTCTACTACATAAATCGTTTTTATGCTAAAATAATGAAAAAGAAAATTTTGGTTACGGCCGCACCAATCTATTTAGATGGAAATTTAGGAGGAAAAGCATTTGAAGATTGTATTACTCTATGGAGGGAAAAGTGAGGAGCATGAGGTATCTATCTTATCCGCTTTTTCTATTTTAAATGCAGTTTACTATAATTATTATCAGGTCCAGTTAGTATATATTAGTAAGGAAGGTCAGTGGGTTCAAGGACCGCTGCTGACAGAACCGCCACAGGATGAAACAGTTCTACATCTAACTTGGAATCCTCAAGGTGAACAGAAGTTTGGAGGGAACTTTACTGGTAAGGTAATTGCGCCTTGTGATATCAAGGAAGAGGATTCAATCGTTTTCCCTGTTCTTCACGGTCCAAATGGGGAAGATGGTACCATTCAAGGATTTCTTGAGACTATGAATATTCCTTATGTAGGTGCGGGAGTACTAGCTAGTGCGACGGGCATGGATAAAATTATGACTAAATACTTGCTTCAAACAGCAGGTATTCCTCAGGTTCCGTTTGTTCCTGTTTTGGAAAATCAATGGAAAGAAAATCCTAAGCATATTTTTGAACAGTGTGAAGGTTCGCTTATTTATCCAATGTTTATTAAGCCTGCGAATATGGGTTCAAGTGTGGGAATCTCAAAAGCAGAAAACCGCGAGGAACTGCAAAATGCGTTGATTGAAGCGTATAAATATGATTCCCGTGCGATTGTAGAGCAGGGAATTGAAGCGAGAGAAATTGAAGTAGCAGTATTAGGCAATGAAGACATTCGGACAACTCAAGCAGGTGAAATCATTAAAGATGTGGACTTTTATGATTATAATTCTAAGTACATCGATAATAAAATTACTATGCAGATTCCGGCAGAGGTACCAGAAGAAGTTCATCAAAAAGCACAAAAATATGCTAAAAAAGCGTATCGTATCTTAGATGGCAGTGGTTTGAGCCGCTGTGACTTTTTCTTGACAAATAAGAATGAGCTGTTTCTAAATGAATTAAATACAATGCCTGGCTTCACACAATTCAGTATGTATCCATTGTTATGGGAAAACATGGGTTTGAAGTACAGTGATTTGATTGAAGAACTAATTCAACTGGCTTTAAACCGCTATAAAAGAAGACAACAGCTGTTTGAAGAGCAGCAGTAATAAAGCTGCTTCAAAATAGCACAGAGAGAGCGGGACAAAACGAGCGATTCGTTTTGTTTCGCTCTTTAAATCCAAGCAAACAGTGGGCAGGAGCACCTAGCAGCATTTAACTGCGATGAGTGACTTTCTGTGGAAATAAAGATTTCTTGTCTCGGCCGCATTCATTTTATCGCTGTAGACAAAAAATGAACATATGAGGAGAGAAAGCGGATGAAGCTTAGCTTTTGGGAAGTTGCACAAATAGTAAATGCTGAAAATAATTGGAAACAGTGGGCAGATTTTTCAATCACAGGACTAGAGTTTGATAGTCGCCTAATAACAGAAGGCAGTCTTTTTGTCCCGCTGTCTGGTACAAATGACGGTCACCTTTTTGCAGGAAAGGCGGCGGAGCAGGGTGCATCTGCGGCATTTTGGAGCAGTTCGGAGGCTGCACCGGAGGGGTTGCCGATTCTTGAAGTGGCGGATACGTTGAAAGCGATGCAGCAGCTGGCTGTTTATTACCTGAAGCAGGTGGCTCCTTCCGTTATCGGCATCACTGGCAGCAATGGGAAAACAACCACAAAAGATATGACTGAAGCAGTACTTGCACAATCATTCAAAACCTATAAAACTCAGGGAAACTATAATAATGATATTGGTCTTCCTTATACTATCCTTCATATGCCGGAGGACACGGAAAAGCTAATTCTTGAAATGGGGATGGACCACGCTGGCGAGATTGCCTTTCTGTCTACGTTAGCTCAGCCGGATGTAGCGGCAATTTCAATGATTGGCGAGGCGCACATTGAATATTTAGGCTCTCGTCAAGGGATTGCAGCGGCTAAAATGGAGATTGTTGATGGGCTGAAATCCGATGGGCTACTGTTGATTCCTAATGAAGAACCTTTATTGCAGCCTCTAGCTGAACCTTTACAGCAGAATGTGAAAACATTCGGCTGGGAAGCATCAGCTTCTTATCAGGGGAAGATTATTGATTCAGGAAAAGATTTTACCAGCTTTATGATTACGGGCTCCCCGCAGTTATTTACGATTCCCATGCCTGGAAGCTATAATGTGACGAATGCGTTAATTGCAGCGGCAGTCGGTCGCTGGTTTGGACTTTCTGATAAAGAAATTGCTGCCGGGTTAAATGCTTTAGTAATGACCAAAAACCGTACGGAGTGGTTGAAATCAAAAGCTGGTGTTGAAATTTTAAGTGATGTGTATAACGCCAATCCAACTGCAATGAAGCTGGTTCTGGATAATTTTCGGACGATGAAAGGCAAGGGCAAACGTGTCGCTGTTTTAGGTGCGATGCTGGAGCTGGGACCGGAATCCGAAGCAATGCATCAATCGGTTGAGGCCTATTTGAATCCAACGGAAATAATGGAAGTCTATCTCTATGGCGAGGAAATGCGCAGCTTATATGATACAATCGCAGAACGCTATCAGGGAAATGCTCATTACTATGATAAATCTCAGAAAGCAGAGCTGATTGAGGCAGTGAAAGGGACTCTTTCACCTGAGGACATGATTGTTTTGAAAGGCAGCAATGGAATGGGACTAGCTGAAGTTGTAGAAGTGCTGATAAATGAAAAGTAGTTTTCATAAAACTTGCTGAAAAGCACGATTCGTGTTAGAATGAACTATTGTCAGAGGATTTGAATAGAAACAGATGGCAGAAGGAACATTTTGCCAATCATATATTACTTGAACAGCTGAACGATTCCGTTTGGCTTTTCTGTTGTCGTAGTTCATATGATTGGATTTTCGATAGAGTTGATAAGAATAGATAGTTTGATAAAACATAAAGAATATATCTTTATTTCAATGATGAAGAGAGCAGGTCTGCTAAGCGAACTGATCCGGCTTTTTTCAACAGAGCAAACTGTATGGCTGGGTTTATTGACCCTATTGAAATGTTTAAAGCGTGGGACAATGGTCCCGAATAACAAGAAATTAGGAGGATCACATTGAAATTTAGAGAACTTGGTTTATCATCTAAATTATTATCAGCTATTGAACGCTCAGGATTTGAAGAAGCAACACCGATTCAGGCAGAAACTATTCCGTTGGCACTGGAAGGGAAAGATGTTATCGGACAGGCCCAAACAGGAACTGGTAAAACAGCTGCTTTTGGTTTGCCGATGCTTGAAAAAATTGATGCAGACAATCGTGTACTGCAGGGATTAGTTGTGGCGCCGACAAGAGAACTAGCGATTCAGACACAAGAAGAATTATACCGTTTAGGAAAAGATAAAAAGATTCGTGTACAAGCAGTATACGGAGGGGCCGATATTGGGCGCCAAATCAGAGGTCTGAAAGACCATCCGCATATTGTTGTTGGTACGCCAGGCAGACTGCTGGATCATATCAACCGCCGTACATTGAAGCTAGGAACAGTAGAAACCTTAGTATTGGATGAAGCAGATGAAATGCTGAATATGGGATTTTTAGAGGATATTGAGAAAATTATTTCTCAGGTTCCTTCTGAACGTCAGACATTGCTGTTTTCTGCGACAATGCCGCCGGCAATTAAAAATATTGGTGTGAAGTTCATGAATGACCCGCACCACGTAAAAATTAAAACAAAAGAAATGACTGCTGATTTGATTGATCAGTATTATGTTCGCTCAAAAGATTATGAGAAATTTGATATTATGACAAGACTTTTAGATGTTCAGACACCTGAATTGACAATTGTATTTGGTCGTACTAAGCGTAGAGTAGATGAGCTTGCCCGCGGACTTGAAGCTCGCGGCTACAAAGCTGAAGGGATTCATGGCGACTTATCACAGCAAAAGAGAATGAGTGTATTGCGGTCATTCAAGAATGGCAACCTTGATATTCTGGTAGCGACAGACGTTGCTGCCCGCGGATTAGATATTTCCGGTGTTACCCACGTATACAACTACGACATTCCACAAGATCCTGAAAGCTATGTTCACCGTATCGGAAGAACAGGTCGTGCAGGTAAGGGCGGAATTTCAGTAACCTTTGTAACACCAAGTGAAATGGGTTATCTTCATGTGATTGAGTCATTAACAAAGAAGAGAATGTCGCCCCTTCGTCCGCCAACTGAGAAGGAAGCTTTTCATGGCAAATTAGGCGCTGCAATGGAAGAAGTAGGTACGAAGCTTGAAGAAAACGGCTTGGATAAATACTTAGCTTCTGCAGAAGTTTTGTTAGAAAAATACTCTTCTCAAGACTTAGCTGCTTTGCTGCTTAAAACAATTTCTAAGGACCCGGCTGATGCAGCTCCAGTTAAAATCACTCCGGAACGTCCGTTGCCTTCACCAAAAAGTGGTGGATTTAATAAGAACAAACGTTATAGCGGCGGCGGGAATCGTCAGCGCAAAGACAACCGTTCTTCTCAAAGTAGAAATAAAAATAACAAAAACAACAGCAGTAGTGGTGGCGGCTACAATAAAGGCAAAAAAAATTATTCCTCTAAACGAAGCAATGACAAGGGCAGAGGCTTTGTCATCCGTGAAAAAGGAAACAGCTAAATAGAACAGCTGAATATCAGGCTGCAGATAGATATCTTTTGGGATTATAATCTGCAGTCTGTTTTGCTATAATAAAGTTTAGGGTTTTCTTAGGCTTCTTGTAGGAAAAAACCATTTATTTTGATAAAATAAAGATAATTTATTGATTTGGAGTGCGTGTCCGATTATGATAAGAGGAATAGGGATTGATATTGTTGAACTCTCTAGAATTGAAAAAATCGTTGAGAAGCAGTCGTCGTTTATTAAACGGGTTTTGACTGAAAAGGAGCTTGAGCTCTTCCAATCGCTCTCTTACCGGCGGCAGGTAGAATTTTTAGGCGGACGTTTTTGCTGTAAAGAAGCTTTTTCAAAGGCCTGGGGAACAGGAATTAGTGGTGTTGGATTTCAGGAAATAGAGATATTGAAAAATGCTGCGGGGGCTCCTGAAGTAACCAAATCACCTCATAAAGGCAATGTATTTGTCTCAATCTCTCATACAGAAACGATGGCTGTGGCACAGATTATTTTAGAAGATTAAATTTTGTATTCTGAAAAGGAGGGAGATAGAATGGTCACGGGATATCACCGACCAACAAAGCTTATTATTGATAGACAGGCAATTATTGATAACGTGGCAGGAGAAGTAGCCAAAATGCCGACTGACAAAGAGCTTTTTGCTGTGGTTAAAGCGAACGGCTATGGGCATGGAGCTGTTGAAACAGCTAAAAGTGCATTAAAGGGCGGCGCAGCTGGTTTTTGTGTTGCCTTATTAGATGAAGGGATTGAACTGCGGGAAGCAGGAATCACTGAACCTATTTTAATTTTAGGTGTTGTGGAACCAATATACATAGAGCTGCTGCTGAAGTACAATCTTTCTGTAACAGCTGCAACAACGGCGTGGCTGTTGGAAGCTTGTAAGTGCTTAAAAAGATTGACTGGAAGTCAAAAGCTAAAGATACATATAAAAATTGATACAGGAATGGGTCGTCTGGGATTTACTTCACTGAAAGAGGTACTTGATGCAGTTCAGCTCATAGAAAATAATGAGCAAATCGAGTGGGAAGGAATATTCACTCATTTTTCTACTGCGGATGAAATAGATACACTCTATTTTGAACAGCAGCTGAAGATGTTTCAGGATATTATTAGTGAACTGCCTCGACAGCCTCGTTATATTCATAGTGAGAATAGTGCTGCAGCCTTATGGCATCCGAAAAGTACGGGTAATATGATTCGGTTTGGCATTGCTATGTACGGATTGAATCCATCAGGGCGTTCTTTAATAGAAAGCTACCCGCTGAAGCCGGCACTAACCCTTGAAACAGTATTAATTCAAGTAAAGGAACTTCAGCCGGGAGCGGGAATAGGATACGGAAAGACGTATACCGTTGCCGAAAAGGAATGGATTGGGACAATTCCTATAGGCTACGCGGATGGTTGGCTGAGGAAAATGCAGGGATTTCATGTTTTGGTGAATGGTAAAAAGTGTGAGATAGTTGGGAGAGTATGCATGGATCAGTGCATGATTCGGCTGCCTGAGGCTGTTCCGGAAGGGACAAAGGTTACTTTAGTTGGGGAAAATCAGGGAGCGGAGATAACACTGCAGATGGTTGCTGAGTATTTAGAAACCATCCATTATGAAGTTGCATGTACGTTTTCACAACGCATACCAAGAGAATATATAGGGGGATTATAATGGTTAAACGTGGAGATATCTTTTTTGCAGATCTCTCTCCTGTTGTTGGTTCTGAACAGGGCGGAATTCGTCCTGTCCTAGTCATACAGAATAATTTGGGGAATCATTTCAGCCCGACAATTATTGTCGCGGCAGTAACAGCCAAAATGGCTAAGCCAAAATTACCTACACATATAGGAATCAATTCAGAGGAGACGGGGATTGAAAGAGATTCAGTAATATTATTAGAGCAGATTCGAACGATTGATAAGGTTAGGCTTAAGGAGAAGGTTTGCCACTTAGGTGTTGATGTGATGCTTGAGGTCGATAGAGCTTTGGGCATCAGCGTAGGCATCGTTGAACCGGAAGAATCAGTAGGAACCTATCAAATATAGATTTTGTCCGATGCTGACTGACTGGAATACATAGTGAAAGAATACAATATTTAGTTTGAAATTAAAGAGTATGAACTGCAGAATTTGCATACAGGCAACGGTAATTCTGCGAATAGAAAAAAAAGTTGGCAAGAGCAAAGTGTAATGTTACAATGGATTATGTATAATTGGGTAGAAAATTGAGTTTTTAAAGAAAAATTCTTCTTGAATGTTTTTCATTAAGATATAAAGGGGTTTTTTATTTGGTCATAATCATTACAGGGATTGTCGTAATAGCGATGCTGGCACTTTTCAGCTATGAGCTGTATAAACGAGTGAATTTGAATCAGCTTAATTCGGAAAATCCCAAAATGCAGAAAAAAATCAATGTATACAGACAACAGGAAAACAGCCGTTTAGTCGTTTCGCTGGTTATTGCAGTCATTATTATTTCCTTTGTTTTATTAGGAATCCTGTATCAGCAGTATACATTGCATAAAGACAATGAATCTCTTAAAGCGGATGTAGAGACATTGGGAAAGGGGGCAGCCAGCGGTAAGGTAATAGTCGAAGAATACCAAGACAAAAATCTGAAGCTGGCCGAGTTTCCCTGGGCAAAGGCTGTAGAGAGTCAGGATGCCGCAGCTTTGACGAGCTATGAACTTCAGCTTTCAAGAGATTGGAAGCCGTTTTTTGGAGAAATCAGTGTGACAATCGTTCGCAGTCAAAATACACAGTCTCTGACTGTTTCAGTATTTTCGTCTTCACTGACGGATAAAGATTTTGAAGTAGCAGAAAAAAATGCAGAGAAATTTGCAGAAGCATTAAGCGGTATCAAGGAAGTAACGGTTATCGATTTTAATTTTACATATCGTGATAAGACAAACACGTTAACGAAGCAATCAATGGTATTTGATCGGGAGTCACAAGATCAGGGCCTTAAAAGGATAGAGCTAAATAAATAATAAGAAATTTATGGAAATTTAAAATGAGGTGTAGAATACATGGCAAAGAGACGGTTAATTAAAAAAATTAACGAAGTTTCAGATGAAGAGCTGGATCAGGACTTATTTGGAACGGAAAGCGATGGGACAGATACGGAATCATCCTATGCTTTAAACGATCAGCTGGAAAAACAGGAACAGGAAATTAAACATTTAAGAGAATTACTGGAGGAGTACCGCTTACAGGAAGCAGACTTCGAACAGGAGAAGGATGAAAACTTCAGATTATCCCAACAAAATAAGCAACTGGCGCTCAAAGTCGAAAATGATCAGAATGAACTGGAAGCGCTGGCTGACAAGAATGATGAGCTAGAAACGCTGTTGAATCAACGTGAAGCTGAAATTGACGATTTGAAAAATACACAAACAACAACGGATTCTGATGAAACAGCAGTATTGAAGCAGCAGATTAGTGAGCTTCAAAACGAGAACGCTGAAGCACAAAAGCAAATCAGTAATCTGGAAGCAGAACTGCTAGTGAAGAATAAAGAATTAGACAGTAAGATTTCTGAGAAAGAGCAGGAAATTAAACAACTGCAAGCGGATTTATCATCTCGTGGAACAATTACAGAAAAACAAGAAGTATTGGAGACGGTAAAAATGGAATTAGAAGAATTAAACAAAAAACTTCAAGCAAGTGAATCAGAAAATCAGGAACTGTCGCAAAAAATTGCCGATCTTCAGCAAACAGCTGCGAGGCTTCAGGAAGAAAACCAACGCTTAAATGATAAAGCTGTTTCTTTAGCTGCGGATAGCTCAAACCCAGAGGCTACTGGTCATGTAGAAGCACTGAAGCAAGAAATGGAATCAATTCTTAAAGAGAAAAGCGAATTAGAAGTTACGCTTGGCCGTATTCAGGCATTGAATGATAAGCACTCTGTACAGAAAAATGTATTTGAAGCTGAAGTAGCTACATTGAGAGAAAGCTATAAACAAAAAGAAACAGAGCTGGAAACAGTGAAATCTGAACTAAGTGCATTACAAAATGCATCTTCAGCGGGAGAAATGAAAGGTGAACAGTTGGCAGAACTATTGCAGGCTAAACAGCAAATCAATGATTTACTGCTGAAAAACCAGTCATTACAAGAAGAAGCGCTGAAATCTCAGCAGGAAATCGGGGAAGTAATGGTTTCTGCGAAGAAAGAAGCAAACCGCATCATCAGTGAAGCACAGGTTGAAGCAAAACATATGATTAATTCAGCTGAGCTGGAAATGTTGAATATCGGCAACCGTGCGAAAAACATTTCTAATGAAGTAGAAGAATCTAAAAATGAAATAATGGGCATTTACCGTGAGTTAGAAGAACGTTTAAGCAAGCTTTCACGTTTAGATAAGTCAGGAAATTAAGTTTAAGGAGCAGCTGTTATGAAACGAAAAAACAAAAAAATCGCGTTGTGGTCGCTTTTTTCAGTAGGAATCGTTTTGTTTTCTGGTTATTTGATGGAATCCACGCCAATCATGGGATCTACGCCGGAAGAGGGTGTAACAGCTTCAAATGAAAAAACAAATGCAACTGTGAGTACAAGTGAAGCAGACAAAGGGAACAGCTCAGACTTAGCTGATACATCTGTCGCAGCGAGTGAAAGCCATGAAGCAACAGCAGCTATTGTTCCTGCTCCAGAAGAAACAATTCCTTCTACAGAAACGGGTGGTACCTCTGAACTTTATAAAGTAAAACAGGGAGAATCACTTTGGGAAATTGCTCAGAATGCCAATATATCCCTGCAGGATTTGATGAATATCAATCAGTTGAGCAACAGTGTTATTCTTGAAGGTCAAGAATTGATTACTGAAAAATAATAAGATAAAGAAGCTTTCAGTTCATGTTTTTCAGAGCTGAAAGCTCTTTTTAGTATTTTTTATGGTAAAATTGCTTTTGGTTTGTTATTCTTAATAAGATATAGAACGTAAATTGAGGTGTAGCAGCAGTATGGATGAGTTTGTAGATAACCTGAAAAAAATGAAGCGTACGGGGAATTCTTCAAGCGGAAAGCGTCAGATGGCGAATAAGAGGATGATGAAGTCCGGTAAGCCTAGAAGACCTCTGATTAAACAGCAGCCCTTAGAGGGGGACCAGAGAGGCGCAGAAGCACCTGCGATTGAAGAACCTTCTGTTAGAAGAAAGAAACTAGTGCTAAACACTGGGGATAACGGTTTAGTTAATGAGACCGAGTTTAAACCTGAAGAAGAAGTTGCTGAAACAACAGATGAGATAAAGAAAGTAAGTAATCCAGAAAAAAAAGCGGAGGAAATATCCACAGCTAAAAAAAGCAGCCGGGAAGAGCAAGATGAAGAGCAGCTCTCGAAGAAAAAGGTTATGGGAGAAAAGAAAGAGCAGGGACAAAAATCGAAAAGCAAACCTGCAAAGAAAAAACGTAAAAAACTTTCTAAGGAAGAGCTTGCCCGCAAAAAGAAGCAGAGAAAAAAACAGCAAATTATAGAAGTAATCAAATTTCTTGGGCCTGTAACAGTGATGGCATTCATTGTATTTATGTTTATTTTTAAAACTTCTCCTCATGTGGTGGATGGAGATTCGATGAAGCCGACGCTTTTAAGCGGAGATAAGGTAATTGTCAAACGGACAAAGACACCTGACCGCTATGAAATCATTACATTTGATCCACCGGTTGACAGCGATTATCAATATGTTAAACGGGTCATTGGGATGCCGGGAGATTCCATTTGGATTGATGGCGCAGATTTGTTCATCAACCAGTCGGGCAACGTACCCGCTGAAGTCCCGTTAAATGCTGCAAATGAATTGCCGGATGGAACGATTAAAGTTGCATTATCTTCAAAAGCACTTGAACAGTTTGAAGGGTTGGAGAAAATTCCCGATGATTTCTATTTTGTTTTAGGAGATAATCGGAATAATTCCAGTGATAGTCGTGAATTTGGATTAGTAAGCGGGCGGGCAATTGAAGGAGTGGTTTCTTTCCGTTTTTCTCCATTTCAGTCAATGGGGTGGATTAAGTAAAGAAAAATAGTATAAAAGCTGTTGGAACAAGAAATGTTCCAACAGCTTTTTTTTAAAATAGTAAATCTGGCAATAAGTAAAAATAAAGTAATACCGCCGTTTTAAAGAGTTATTCTCACTAAATTCCGTTTTTCCCTAGAAAATAGAGAACTTTAAAGAAAATTCTTTGATATAATGAACTTAAAGTCATTTCAATTATTTGTTAAGTAATTGTAGAATTAACTTTTCTACTTCATCCATGTCATAATTGTTCCCAATATCAGAAAAGACATATGTTGTTTTCTGATTTTCCGATATGGTATCGTCATAAATATTCGATAGTAGTATGTCATAGAATGTATCTTCAAGATAAAGCTCTGCCTTAATAGGATACTTGTGCCCAAGGATATTTGACAGATGCTGAATAACCAGTTCCCCAATAAATGGATTTAGAGAATGGTAGACACCAATGACGATTTTTTCTTCATTTAGTTCAGCAATATGATTTAAAATGATTGTGTAGTTGATTTCTGTGAATCTATTTCTATACTGGTCTTTTTCACCGCTGGAGTTAAATTTTTCAGAAGCAATACCCATTATTTCAATAACTTCATTTCCTGTAAAAGGATGGCGATGAGCGTTGACAATAGATTCAATCGTCCAGTTATCAAAAGGAAGTATGAAGCCATCAAAATAATACAGTCTGGCATGCAGCTGAAACAGCAGATTTTCAATATAAGATAGACGTGAAGGAGAAGCATAGCTTGACAGATAACCTTGCTGCTTCAAGTACTTTAAAATCACTTTGTTCATATAATTAAGATAAGAACCTGATGTTCGCTGCTCCTCTGCAAGACGAAAAGCAAAGGATGAATTTGGCGAGAAATTATTCATGGAGCAGAAGAAATCATAAAACATGTAAGCTTCATAAATAGTATAAGGTCGATCAATTTTTTTCATATATGTATGGAATGCTAGATTGATTTCTTCAAATAAAGGGCGATCCGGGTAATCATAATTCGGACTAATGACCGGATTAAATTCTGTACTTATTCGCCTTAAAGAAATTTTCATCCATAGTTTAATCTGGAAAGCCTCTGTGGGATCAAATGGGATATTCAGGGATTCTTTCAAGGCTTCGACAAATCCAAGATATTGATTTGAGGTTTCTTGCTCTAAATCACTCTTATCTTCAAAAAGAAACCAAAAGAAATTAAAAAAGAAATACCGAATCTGTTTTTCTTCTCCAACTAGTTTACCTCGTTTTATCTGTAATCGAAATTCTTTCAGAAGCTCATTCAATTCAGTAACCTTTCGATAGTAGGTTGCAGAGCTGATGGCGTAGGTCAGTTGAAAATATTCACAGCTGACTTCATTTTTTTGAAACAGCTGATTGACCATTTGAAATTTTATCGATTTATCAAGAAAAAGCAGAACGACTTTCTTTAATGGAAATTCTGGTTCTTTGTGTAAGTAAAGCACATCTCCTTCAGAAGAGATTTCAACCTTACCATCTATTCCATTTTCCTCAAGAAAACTTCTTAAAAAAGACAGGTACTCATTTAGAGTAGGCAAGCTGATTTGGAATTCTTCAATGAGTTTGCTTTTTGTTGATTTTCCTTGATTATTATATAGAAATAATAGAATATCATTCATATAGTCATAGGGCTTTTCTAAAAAATCTCGTTTTAGCATAATAGACACCTCACTTTAAGGATACTTGATTCATGGTAAAATGGCAATATCAATCTGAGAAAAGGGTGTTATTCTCACCTGTTGGATTTCTTTTTTATGAAAAGTTATATATAATGAAGTCACATGACTGTCTATGCTTTTGGCTAAATAAAATTTTTTACAGGCAGGAGCAGCTAGTTTGAAGGGAGAAAGTACAGTGAAAATAGTAATAATCGGCGCATCCCATGGCGGGATACAGGCAGCCTTAACTATAAAAAGATTAAATCCAAAAGCTGAAATCATACTGATTGAAAGAAGAAACGATGTTAGCTATGTGTCCAGCGGTATGATTATAAAGCTAAAAGAGATGGTAGATGATTTAAATGACGTGCGTTATATAACTCCTGAAGGTCTTCGCAAACTGGGAATTGATATTTATTTAGAATCTACGGTGGTTCAGATAGACCCTAAAAATAAAATAGTGAGCTACAAGTCTTCAAATGGAGAAGTCGCTGGAGAAAATTATGATAAGCTAATCCTTGCAACAGGCTCTAACCAATTTTCTTTAAATATGAGTTTGCCGGATAATGATCGAATTACGTATTTTAAGAGCTACAAAAGCTCATTAGAAGCCTTACATAAACTAGAAGAAGCAGCAAGCATATCGATCATTGGCGGCGGTTATATCGGAGTTGAGCTTTGTGATGCTCTAAGGGATAAGGGAAAAGAAATCCATCTTATTGAAAGTTCTGACTCGATTCTATTTCGCTATATTGATAAGGAATTGTCTGCTATTCTCGAAAAAAAGATGGCAGAATCTGGTATTCATCTGCATCTAAATGAGAATGTCATGACTTTTGGCAAGACAGATAGTGTTCCCTTTACAACTGTAACAACAACAAAAGAGATTGAAAACGAGTATGTTGTGATTGCTGTAAACGCTCGGCCTGACACATCATTGTTTCAGGAATTCCTTGATTTGAATCACAATGGAACAGTTCGTGTGAACAAGCGGATGCAGACGAGTGATCCGAGTATTTACGCACTGGGAGATATTGTTTCATACCCTGTTCATAACAGCTACCGTCAGTCATTTATTCCATTGGTGAATAATGTTGTCAGAAGTGCAACAGTTGCAGCCATGAATGTTACGGAAAATAAAATGGAGTATAAAACGACACAAAAAACGACGGCAACTAAAGTATTCGATTACTACATTGCCAGTACAGGTTTAACAGAAGCCGAAGCGAATTTTGAAGGGCTGGATATTGACAGCATCTTTTTAAAGCTTCCATATCAACTACCTTATTTGAAAGAGCAGGAAGATATTTATGTGAAGCTGGTCTTCTCTCAGCATAGAAATACGCTAATTGGTGGCCAAATGATGTCAACGAAAGACATTACCCAGATTATCAATACGCTTTCCCTGGCAATTGAAAAAGAAGTGACCATGGAAGAGCTAGTGACCATGGATTTCTATTTCAACCCTACGTTGAATCATCCAATGGGGATCCTTAGCCGGGCGGCGTATGAACATATGATTAAGCGATATAAAAAGTAAAAATTGTCCTGTTTGCAACAGTCTGGACTGCTGATTTTCTGTTTTTATATCAATATAAATCAGCGTGCCAGGCTTTTTTCTTCTGTTTGAAAACAAGTAGTTTTACATCAAAATGTGTTGGCAGGACAAAAACTAAATGAACTCTTAGAACTTGAAGCAAAAAGCAGGAAACCGCTGCCTTTGTTTCAAGTTTTTATTTTAGAGCTTCCTTGTACAAGCAGAACCGAAAACTAGCTCAGATTTGGGTACCAATCAACAAGATTTTGGTACGCCTGGGATTTCGCTAAAAGTTCCCTTTTTTAATCCTATAAAAAGACTTGAATCATAGAACTACCTGAACGAAAAGAATAGAAGTTATAGGAAATAGCTTTTCAGCTGATTTTTTTGATTGATTTCATTATGTTGGTTTGATTTTTTATGTTTAACCATCTAATAGCTACTGACCATCTTCGTTAATGATTTTTGCTAACATAAAATAGGTTAAAGCTGAATAAGCCAGCTTTTTCTATCGGATTTTCTAAAAGTGGCAATCAAATTATTATTACTTATAGATGTTTCATTTTATAATAGAGAAAAGCTGCAGGGAGGATTCACTATGAAAAAACAAGAACAAGCTTTTATCGATTTTGTTATGGAACGTACACTAGCCGATCATAAGGGGGATATGGATAAGCTTCTTGGTGAGCTGTTGGAGAAAAAGAACAGCGGTCAGCTGAATAAAATGTATTTAATGGGTGTTATGCCTCGAGCGCTTTCCTATCTTGAAGCAGATAAGGTGCCGGAAGTAAAAGATGCAGTCGAAAAATTGTTAGCATAAGAAATCAGCAGATAAAGTATCTGTTTGGATATGTATAGAGAACGAGATAAATTTAATGAATGAGAAGAGGCTGTGACAGAAGTTTTCTAGCTCGACTTATTTCTGAAGAGGCGGCTTCTGTCACGCTGTTTATTTGGTTTTAGAGGATGGAGGCATACAAGTGTCACATCCTCTTTCCTAGTTTTAAGAGTCAAATCAGCACCCTGTATTTATGCAAAAGTATTTATTCGGATACATGGCTCGTAGGTAATTGCCTTTATTTTTCTTAAGAATGCTGACTGATATTTCGAGAGCATACAGAGCTTATCTTTTGCAGATAGGGGATACTTTAAGATATTCTTTAAGAGATGACTTAAAAATTACGACAGATTAAATTAATTGTCCAACAATTAATCGTCTGCCGGTTTTTCAAACTGTTTTTATCAAAAAAGATGTGCTAAAGTAAGTCGTCGTAAGGAAGCAGGTGGGAATTATGAAGCATATAAAAAATACTTTGAACTTATTTATAGTAGATTGGAAAAGAATTTTTAAAAATCCGATTGCAGCGTTATTGATTATCGCTTTGATGATCATTCCTTCGCTCTATGCCTGGTTTAATATCAAGGCTTTATGGGATCCGTATGCGAATACGGGGGAGCTGCCGATTGCAGTATATAGTGATGATCAGCCAGCAGAGTTTCAAGGAAAACAAGTGAGTATAGGAGATGAGGTATTAGCCAATCTCCATAAAAATAAACAGCTGGGCTGGCGCTTTGTTGATTCAAAAAAGGATTTGGATGAAGGCGTGAAGTCTGGTAAATACTACGCGGGAATCTATTTGCCAAAGAGCTTTTCAAAAGATTTATTAAGCTTTACGACAGGAGAAATCAACAAGCCTGAAATCGTTTATTCTGTGAATGAAAAAATCAATGCAATTGCACCTAAAATTACAGATAAGGGAGCTACTTCCCTCCAGACAGAAATATCTTCTGAATTTATCAGTACGGCGAGCAGCACGTTAATTAAAGTTTTTAATGAGATCGGGTATGATATTGACGCAAACTTGGTTAGTATCAACAAAGTAAAGAGCCTGATTTTATCAACAGATGAAAACATCGATACGATTGACGGGTATGTGCAGCAGGTTGTTGATCTGCACAAGAAAATGCCTGAAATTAAAGAGAAGATTGCCAAAGCAGAAGAGTTTAAGGCGTATATTCCTCAAGTGGATGAGTTGACTGAAAAAATCACCGAGCTGAATAACAACATGCCTGCATTGAAAGAACAGGCCAAAGTGATCCTAACTCTTCAAGAGAAAATACCAGAGATACAAAATGCCGGTAATCAGCTGGCAATGATTGACAGTGATTTTGCCTCTGTTGAACAGGTGATGACGGAGGGAATTGCAGAAGCTAAACAAGGACTGCAGATTATTCAATCTGTTGAAAGTGCATTGCCGGATATTCAAAAGCTGGGTGAGCAGGCGGATCAGTTTGGAACAGCGACGATGGAAGGAGCTCAAAAACTTCAGGATGCTTTGCCAAGTATCACTAGTAGTGTAAAAATTACTTTGGAATCTATTCAGGGAATTGGCACGAATGTTGCGTCAATCACCAGTCAAATTCAACAGATGCTGGCAGATAATGAGCTGACACCTGATGAAAGAGCATCACTAAAGGTGCTGTTACAGAATTTTTCTGAAAGTTTGGGCGGCCAAGTAAATGCGGCACAACAGCTGTCTGCATTGCTGACAAACATTCAGGAGTCAGCCGGAAATCAAAACTTACAAGGGGTCATCGATCAGCTTAATGCTCTTCAAACCTTGATTCAAGGATTGAAAAGCCGGGTAGACAGTATTAACGTGGATGCAATTACAACAGCTGAACTGCAGGCAATTGCCGGAGAAATCACAGCTGGTGCAAATGAAATTGCCAGCACGGCTGGAGGAATTCTGGGGAATATGGATAGTATTAATGCAACCATCAGCAGCCTGTTAACCGATTTGATTAATACAATTACAACAGCTAAAGGCTTGCTTTCCCAAGCTCAGCAGACAGACTTTACAGCATTACTGAATGCCACAGAGGGAACTGTATCGAATGCTATTGGAATTCTTGAAAAATATCAGGCTCAAATGCCTGCCATTAAGCAGGAGGTTCATGATGCGAATGTGCTGTTGAATGGTCATATGGATACGATTGTAGGCGGTATTAATAAAGGAGCCGATTTATACAATAATGAACTGCCGGTTGTCGAGGAAAAGCTGGGACTGGCTGCAGATTTTATCAAAAATGATTATCCTGGTATAAAAGCGGATATTACGGATACCTTAACGATGGTTGATGAAAAACTGCCAGCAGTGGAATCTGCTTTGAATACGGCGAATGATTTGATTGAAAATGACTGGCCAAATATTAAAAGCGGACTTCATAAAGCGGCAGAAGCTATTCGCAAGGGTGAAAGTGAAGTGGATTTAGGTGAAGTTCTAAAATTATTGAAGCTGGATGCCACTTCAGAAAGCGACTTCTTTACTGAGCCAGTAGTGGTCAAAGAAAATCAGATTTATCCGATTGCCAATAACGGGTCTGCAAGCACACCGTTTTATACAGCACTTTGTCTATGGGTGGGCGCTGTTCTGTTTTCAAGTATTGCTACAACAGATTATTATTTGGATGAAAAAGACAAGAAACGCTATAGCAAAAGAGAACAGTTTTCAGCTAGAATGCTGACGTTTATCGTGATGGGGCTGGCACAAGCCCTAATCGTTACCCTAGGGAACTATTTCCTTTTAGGAGTAGATGTCAAGGCGCCGGTTTACAGTGTGTTGTTTGCATTGTTGATTGCCCTCGCCTTTATGACGCTAGTATACGTGCTGGTAGCTCTGTTTGGGAATGTCGGGAAAGGTATTGCGATTATTATTCTGGTTCTATCTATTTCCGGTGGGGGAGGAAATTACCCAATTCAGGTTTCAGGTAAATTCTTCCAGATGATTAACCCGTTTTTACCATTTACCCATGCAGTAAATCTGCTGAGAGAATCCGCTGGAGGAATTTATTGGCCAAATGCGTGGAAAGCAATCATTATTTTAGTTAGTTTAATGATTGTTGTCGGAATTTTAGGGACAATTTTTTATCCTATTTTAGAACCGAAAATGAAGAAGCTTGCGGAAATTTCGCATAAAAGCCATATTTTCCATTAAAAAGAGTTTCTTTCACCTGAAAGAAAAATCAGACAGTTTCCCTATGCGGACAGTCTGATTTTTCTTTATTTTGTTCTGACTGTACAGCTTTCTAGGGATGCAAAAAACTAGGTAGTCCTAACAATTAAGAAATGGTCTGCTTTGTCTAGGAATAGGGGATTTCTAAATAGTAAGAATCAAGTGAAAAATTTAAAGCAGCTATATACAATTAAAGTAGAAATCGGTATATTTTTCTAATACTTAAAAAAAGGTAGGGATTGTATGATAACGGGAATAGTTAATTGGTTTGAAAAGAAGGCGGATAAAACGAAGGATCAGCGGACTGCTTTTGGTATATTTGCCGGGATTGTAGGATTGATTTCCAATCTGCTTCTGGTTATTGGGAAATTTTCCATCGGTTTTGTTTCCGGAAGTGTATCAATTATGGCAGATGCGGTTAATAACTTATCAGACATGATTTCTTCTCTGGTAACATTAATTGGTTTTTATATTGCGGGGAAGCCGGCTGACAGGGAGCATCCTTATGGTCATGAACGATTTGAGTATATCAGCGGTATGTTCGTTTCACTACTGATTACTTTTGTGGGCTTTCAGTTCTTCCTGACTTCGATTGATAGAATCAGAGAGCCTAAAAGTATCCAATTTAACTGGGTTTTATTAGTGGTTCTGCTGTTTTCGATTGGATTAAAAGTTTGGCAAGGGCTGTTTTACAAGCAGGTTGCTAAAAAGATTGATTCTAACACCCTAATTGCAGCTTCTAAGGATAGTCTTAATGATGTCTTCACAACGATTACCGTTTTAGCTTCCACTGCGGTAGAGGGGCTTACAGGGCTTAAGATTGATGGCTATATAGGCTTGCTGATTGCTGTGTATATTATTTATAGCGGGATTCAGTTGATTCGGGAATTTGTCAATGAACTAATGGGCTCCAGACCGGATCAAAAAGAGATTGATCAGATGAAGGCTTTTTTATCCGGCTATCAGGATATTGTCGGCTATCATGATTTGCTGATTCATCAGTACGGGCCTAATCAGATTTTTGCTTCGGTTCACATTGAAGTAGATGACCGCTGGGATTTGAATCATGCACACCAAATTATTGATCAAATTGAATACACATTTAAAAAGCAATTAGGTGTGGAACTGGTCTGCCATGTGGATCCGGTGAATTTATATGATGAAGAGCAGCAAATGATTCATAAGGGCATCAAGAAGATTATTAAAGAAATTGATCCAGATTTACGAGCGCATGATATTCGTTTAGTAACTCATAAGGATGTAGCAACGATTCATTTTGATTTAGTTGTTCCCAGCAAGTTTCGGCTAACGGATGAAGCACTTCAGAAAGAAATTCAAGAAAAAATTATACTGACAATTGGCATATACCAGCTAACAATCACATTTGACCATAATTATTTACTTTAAAATAACAAAAATTATTTTTTTCTCATAAACTTCTCTCTTTTAAGAAAAAACTGATAAAAAAAGTACATACTCCCATGTTAACATATCCTTAAGGAGTTGAAGGACATGAACCTAGCATATTTAGCTATTATGTATTTTTTTGTAGTCGTTATTATTGTTCTATGTTTCTTGTTAATAAAAGAACGTCAGATGTTACAAAAAACCTTGTACGAAAAAGACGTTCTGCAAGAACACTTATCTGATTTGAAAGTCGAGAAGGTTCGAATGAACCATATGCTTAAAATGCAGGATGAAAGCATTGTTCATCTAATGGATGAGCCTGAGATACAAGAGAAAAAAGCACAACAGCCGGCGATACAGACGCTGCGAGAAGAAATACAGCGTGAACCGATAAAAAGAGAGTTTGAAAGAAGTGAACCGGAATCTAGCGAGTTTTCGAAGCGTTCACCGAAAAAACAGCAAGAAGCCGAGCCAGAGATAGAGGAACACAATGAAGAGCCCTTCATCATTCTGAATAGCCGCCGCTTCTCTGGATATGAAGATGAAGTCTATCGAAATATTGAAGAATAATAAGCAATAGTTTTAAATAAAAACCACGATAAAATCAGTCAAATTCTGATTTTATCGTGGTTTTTATGTTAGGGTCAGGAACTGTAGGTTCCATACCACTGTAGAAAGAATTGATTCATCTGAGTATTTGTCAAATAATTAGAGCCAGTCAGGAAGTTTACAGATTCGCTAAAATAGTTGAGCTGTTCAACGATAAACTGGTTAATTTCCTTAATCTGAGGCTCCAATCCTAATTCGTTGCCTGCTCTTTTTTTTATAAGTAACCGTTCAATCTGCTGTACAAGCTCAGCAGATAATCCTTCTTGCTGAAGCAGCTCCTGAAAAAGAACGGGCGGTGCTGTTTGATGGGCTTCAATCCACCGACAGGCGAGTAGGGGACGAAGAACATAAAAATATTTTTTGATTTTAACCGTTTCGCCCTGCAAGTAATCCCGATAGTTTCCTTTAGCCATATGCAGATAATGATAAATCAGTCCTTTAGACTGAATAGAAGCTTTCATCAGTTCCAAAAGCTCTGTGTGGAATAGGGAATCCTTATAGTAAACAATGGGCGAAGCCAGCCACTCTATAAGTGATGGGTTGCTTTTTTGTAAAAGCAGCAGACTTTTATCTAAATCCCATCCGCTGATATCCAGCAGCTCTGAAATAGGATATTCAAGGGTGTCTCTAGTTTTTTGAAGCTGTAGGTACCAGCTTTTAGGACGAGTGTAGATAAAGCGAACATCATAGTCACTGTCTGTCGAGGGAAAGCCCCACGCTCTGCTTCCTGACTCTACAGCATATAAAATTCGGATATTTTCTTGTTTTTCGATTCTTTTTAATTCTTGAATAATTTTATTTTTCATGGAGATCCTCCTTTTAGAGACGCGGATCCAAATCCTTTTCTTTTTCAAATTCATAAATCAGTTCAGCCAATGTATTCATATAGACGTCATTTTCTTCAGTTAACTCATGGATTGGAATCTGCAGCAGTTCAGCAGCAAGAGCAGCTTCTCTTTTAGAAGCCTTCAACTTGCCATGAATTTTTTTGTCTTCAATAAGCTTCTGATAGCGTTTATCGGAGCGATAGTCATAGCCGTAGATAAGAGTTAAGTATTCTTTATTGCGAACCTTCATAAAGGGAACGGCCTTTGAATTCCCCAGATGTTCCGGTTTAATGACAATTCCTTCCATTTGATTTGTAATGGTGATTGTTTGAAAATAGTCTTCTGCCTGTGCTAAGGCGGACTCTTCTAAGAGATTAACAACTAAACAATTATCCTCCGATAAAAAGCGGTAGATTTCAGAAGCAGACTGCTCCGGCAGCATTTGACTACCGTCCTGATAAACCACTTTTAATAAATTAAATGGTTTGTACGACAACTCCCCTTCGCTGCCATAAAGCTCAATCTGTTTTCGATAAACAGCTAAAGCCTGTTCTTGTTCAGAGATACCTACCTGCCGGCTGCGGGTCTCGGTTAATAATGCAAATTGGCGTGCTGTATAATCGCCGTATAAGTCAGACAATGTCTTCTTATCTTTATGGTACTGATCGGTAAGATAGTCGGTAGCATCAAGCTTTTGAAGTGCTTTTGCATAGTTCTCTTCAAAACCAAAATCTTTTAGTACAGTAAGTTCTTTTTCTATACCGAAGGAAATCGGCTGATACTCTTTTTCAATCAGTCCTTTGCCGAGAACACTCCATGGCAGCAGCTCACCATCCAACAACAGCATCTCAATGTGATTCTCCTGCATATAAGGTAGAAATTTTATCAAGAGCTCCTGATAAATTGGCTGAAGCTCCAGCTGCCGAATAATATGTCCATTTCTGGATACTGCAAAACAGCGGTCGAGTTCAGTATAGAGATAGAGATTACAGCGAGACCCCATATATTTAGGCTGCAGCACTACATTTTCTATTCCCTGCTGCTTAAAGTAGTTGAGTCCAGCTTCCAAAGATTCTAAATCGTTTGTTTCAGGGTCAGCAGCTGAAGGCGACATGGTACCGGAAAGGTATTGAATGTTGTTGCGGGCCATATAGCGCAGCCGCCTCTGGCTTTCTCTAGGAAGTGTCTGCCATGAAGGTTTTTTAGGCTTAGTAAAAAGCAAAGGCAATGTTTCTGTCTGGCCCTCTTCAGATGGCACAGAATACAACATCGTTTTATAAGGTAAAATCTTAACTGCTGTCAGGCGGTTTTGAGCTACAGCACCAGTATCAATACTTCGCTTGTTCTTTAGTTTGAAAGGCTCCTGACAAGCAATGTGCCCGAAAAGATGCAGCGGCAGGTTGAAGTAGCTTTCTTCTTCCAGAAATTCCAACTGGGGCTGAAGCTCAGCCTCTCGATTCAAGCGGAAGTTACGCTGTTTTCTTTTTGACCCATTATCCAGCTTGCCAAGATACTTTTGGCGGCAAGGAGCATGTGTGACAATGAAGGATTGTTCGCCTCCGCCAATTCTACGATAGAAAGGTTTAGCTTTTTCAACCAGCTGAAAGAATTTTTCCCGCAGCGCATCATCTTTTTCCAAGATGCCAACAGAATCAAAATAATGTGCCAGCACCTGAGGATCAGCACCTTTAATCGTCCCTTTCAAATAATGATAGACAAAATGCTCATGATTTCCAATCGTCAACAGCAGCAGCTCCTGATTGGCATAAAGAAACTCGATAATTTCTGCCGTCTGTTTTCCTTTATCAATCCAGTCACCGTTAAGAATTACTTTTCCTGAACGTTCATTCATGACTAGCTGATTCTCTACTACTGAATGACCAAGCCGAATCAGCAGCTGTTTTAAGGCGTGAACACATTCATGAACATCGCCAATAACAGAATAGTCATGAGCCGGAGGCAGGATACAGGCTAAATATTCTTCCTGATCCTCAACAGCAATCTGAATATCAGCAAAATCTTTTTTAGGAATACGATGAATTGCATGATAATTTTCTTTAGCCAGCTTTGGTAAAACCTCACGCTTCAGCCGTTGAATATGGTTGCTGATAAGACGGCGGGAACGTTCACTGGCATAATAGTCCTCCCGATTTTTGTAATCAAAGACAACTGCTTCAATACGATAGTTTTGTTCCTGGGCAATTGCTAAAATTTCCTGGCGAAATTCCTGTGCCAGTCCAGTTGTATCGACAATGACAAATTCTGCCGAAACAGGATAGGTTGTCACAAATTCTAGTCTTTTCCGCAGGTAGGGGAAAGCCACATTACTAGCCTCCAGCATTACCTGATCGTATTTATCATACGCATGTCCAAGAATTTCCTGACGTAAATCATCCGACGAAATATATTGGACATTGCTGTAAAAGTTTTTTTCACAATCTTCAAAGCCCAGCTGTTTCATTAGAACTTCTTTTGAAAAGGTTGTTTTTCCACATTCTGTCGGACCAATTAATAGGAAAATTGTATGAGTTTTTGTTTGAATGAGCATAAATTATGCCTCCTTATTTTTTCGTAGAATACGCACACCCTGAGTCGTAGAAATACCATTTACTTTATCGCCGATTGCGAGGTAATCGATAGTATAGTCTGTCTTAGCGACAAGCTTGTCAATCCACTGCTGAAACTCCAGACGAGTCATTTCCCAGCAATGGTCTGTGTGTCTCATCTGATCTTCTGCAAGACTGTAGTAATGATTGAATTCCTTATTTGGTGTGGAAAGTATCATTTGATGAATATTTTTACTTAAAACGGTTTGAATTAGCTCTTCTGCTTCTTCCAAAGGCATGTGTTCAGCAACCTCCATCATAATGATGTCAATCGGTTCTGTAATGTTTAACTGCTCCCAGCTAGCAACAGAAGAATAGAAGGAAACATTTTCCAGTTCTTTTTTTTCAGCTTTTTCCTTCGCTGCAGCAAGTACTTCAGGGTTAATATCTACAGCGTAATAAGGCTGACCATTCAAATGGTTTGTAAATGCGCCAATATAGTAGCCTTCTCCACAGCCCACATCCAATATAGGATGTTCAAAGTCAAGAAGCGACTCCGCAAAATTTCTTCTTTGGAGATTGGTACCACCAAAGCTAAAGTCAATTTCATAACGATTGGTTGTCTCTATTTGTTTTTTAAAGTGATTAAAAAGGTTCCTTCTGCTTAAAAAATGGTGGGCAAAAAGATTTCGGATATAGAATGGAGCATCCACTGCATTCAAGGAATGAACGTATTTTTGAATCAAGCCCTCTGTTTCATCCATAAATTCTCTTCCGAATAATCCTTGGAAAGCGAGAAAAAGCTGAGCAGTATGCAGTAAATCGTGAAGGGAACCTTCTGTTTGAATAATCAAGGTACCATATCCAACTGCTGTTTCTTCATAGTTGAACTGAATATCAGGAAACTGCTGTCTGAAAAAACGCAGGAAATAAGAGCGTCTAATTGCAATGAAGGGCAGTTCCAGCTGATGAAGAAATCCTTCCGTATCAGATTCCTGCTGCTTAAACGGATAGCTGAAAAATTCAGTCAACAGTGAAAGATACGCGAGCGGCGCTTGATATTGAGCGCTGTTTAGATAATGAAATTCCTCTTCCCGGTTTGGACGAAAGGATAACGAAGGGTTCCCTTGATCTGTAAAGTAAGCTAGATAGGTTTGAGCATCTGCATACCAGCCATAGCCCATGCCCTTTCGTATTTTTCTTAACTGCAGCCCGCTTTCCGGATTTTTATATAAGATATAAGATAATTTTGGATTGGTTGATGTCAGCTTGATAATTGCCATAATAGACCTCCTGTAAAGTTTATACTTGTATCATAACGAAAACCTCCTGATCTATCTTTAAAAAAAAGTTGCGTACTGCGGAAGGTTGTGTTTACAATTAATGAAAAAGGTTGATTGAGGGTTATAGATTATGGCAAAAAAATTTCAGGAATTAGTCAAAAATTTTGATAAGATTCGAAAATATACTCGGGACTTTTATATTTACGGTTTTAAAGAGCGGGATGACTTTGTTTATGGAAGTCAAAGAGGGTACGATAATGAACGCAGAAGAATCGAAAGCTATTTATCTGAATGGATTGTAACGGAAACCGTTCATGGAAAGAAACGGGTACGCTTAGAATTAGACCCGAATAAAAGCACAGCGAATCCATTAAGCGCTGTTTGGGGGGCAAAATCCTTTACGAAGAATGACATTTTTCTGCATTTTACTTTGCTGGATATTCTGCAGGGGACTAAGGGCTGGACTGTACAAGAGATAGTTGATGAAATTGATGACAGCTACCTTTCTGGCTTTTCTGATGGCTATTTTTTAGACCCTCTGACGATTAGAAAAAAATTGAAGGAGTATACGGCTTTAGGCTTCTTCAAGGAAAAAAAGGCTGCAAGAGAATGTATTTATTTTCAGGTGCCCCCTTTAGTATTAAATGATGAGCTTCGTTTGGCTATTAGCTTCTATAAGGAAATCTTTCCTGTAGGCTTATTAGGAGATTATCTGTTGCAGGATGAACCACAGGCAACACCAATTCAGTTTAAGCACGCATTTCCAGTTCAGATTTTAGATAGTCAGGTTACGCTGCAGCTGTTAGAGGCAATTTATCAGCGGCGGGCTATTTCTTTTGAAACTGAAAAGCAGCATTTTGAAGATTTTATCCCGGTTAAATTCAGCTCAAGCTGTGAGTCAGGGCGGCAATATCTGATTGGTCGGGTCACAGGGAAAAGACATTTTTATTCAGTACGGGTCAACTTCATTTCTAATGTGAAGTTAGGCAGCGAGGCCGTCCAGTTTGAGCGTCTGCATACACAGTTTTTAGCGCAAAAGAAAATTAATTGGAATGCTGCGCTGAGCAGCAGAAGGACCCAACGGTTAAAAGTTTATCTAGCAATTGATGAAAAAAAAGAACAGTACCTAATTCGCAGGCTGGAAAAAGAAAAGCGTCGGGGAACCGTTACACACTTAGGTGAAAATGAATTTCTTTTTTCAATTGAGTTAACGGATATGGTTGCTTTAAATCCATTTTTACGAACTTTTTTTGGCCGTATTCAGCGAATTCAATGCAGCAACCGTACATGGGAACAGAAATTTTGGCAGGATTATCAGCAGATGCACGAGATGTATTTTGGAGGTGACCAAGATGAATCAATTATTTCATGAAGTCTATGGACGCTATTTTCAGATTGTCTCCAAGGTATTGGCAAAAAAAGAACGCAGTGAAGAGGAAATTCGACAGCTGGCTGAAGCTTATGGTTATGGAGAAACAGCTTTTAGTTTACTTCCCTACCTATTGTCGGAAGAAGACAATTGGCATCTGCTGAAAAAAAAGGAGGATAATTTCCAGCGGATAACAGCAAATGACAGCTTTCAGCCAACAACAAAACTAGAAAAACGCTGGCTAAAGACTATACTACAGGACCCGAAAATTCATCTCTTTTTAACAACAGAACAGTTGGCAGAGCTTAATCAGATACTTAAGGAAGAAGAGTGCTTATTTTCATTGACTGATATTGATTATTTTGATCAATTTCAGTCTGGAGACCCTTTTGAAAATGAAGACTATCAGCAGAATGCCCGGACTTTGTTAAAGGCAATTACTAGTGATGGGCTGACCACAGTAAAGTATCAGACCTTAGGTCGTGAAGAAAGCATTTGTCATACAATCAAGCCGGAAAAACTGGAATATTCACAAAAAAATGATAAGTTTCGATTAAAGGGTCAACGGTTGACAAAAAACGGCAGTTGGGAAGGAATAATCTTTAATCTTTCGGAAATCCGACAAGTAGAAATGCTGGAAAATCATGACCTGACTACTCCTCTATCAGAAAGCTTCTCTGCGAGGGAAGCAGAGAAGCAGATTGTTTGTTTGCTAAGAGATGATCGAGATACATTGGAGCGGGCAATGTTTCATTTTTCTAATTATCGTAAGGTAACGCAAAAGACAGAGAATGAAAAGGAGTATTCGCTCACTATTTATTACCCGGCACATTACGAAACAGAGCTAGTGATAAATATTCTTTCTTTTGGTCCTTTTCTAAAGGTTATTGAACCAGAGAGTTTTATCCATCAGATTCGTTACCGTTTAAAAAAGCAAAAGGAACTGCTTTTTCCAAATGGGATTATAGATTAAACAGAAAAAAGCGGCAATTGACTTCCTTAAGTCAAGTTGCCGCTTTTTTTGGTTTTATAGTTTAGCACCCATTGACTCAGGTGGCTATTGTCAATGACCTGCTTAGTTAGGACCTATTTATAACTCGTTTTTACTGCTTGAGAGCTGAATAAGTTCGTTCTGCTAATTAAGAAGAATGTTTACTTGCCGGATCGAGACGATGCTCAATCATGCCGAGCACCCAATCAGTAATAATTGCCATTAAGGCAGTAGGAACTGCACCAACCAAGATAATGGAGGTACCGTCTGTCGCATTTGTACCGCGAATAATAATGTCCCCTAACCCTCCGGCACCAACAAAGGCACCGATAGCAGTAATTCCAATGGCTACGACTAAGGCATTGCGTATTCCTGCCATAATAACAGAAACAGAGAGAGGCAGTTCAACCATGAACAAGCGTTGAATTTTTGTCATGCCCATACCTTTTCCTACGTCGAGAATATTGTTATCCACTTGTCTCATCCCTGTATAGGTGTTCTTGATGATGGGCAGTAAAGAGTATAGGAAAACTGTAACAATAACAGTATTTACTCCAAGTCCTAAGCCCAGCATCAAAATAGAGAGCATTGCTAAAGAGGGGACAGTTTGAATTAGGTTGGCAATGCTGATTATCCAGCCTGCCAGCTTTACTCGGCGGGAAATAAAAATCCCGATGGGAATCCCAATCGCTGCGGCAAAGAGAACACCGTATACGGAAATCAGAAAATGTCGAACGACCTGACTGAATACATAGCTGCCGTTTTGGCTAAAGTAATAAAAGAACTGCTCGAAAAGATTCATATCTTGTAAATTCGTCATTTTTTCCCACCTCCGTCAGATTCAAAGTAATGGTTCTCACGTAAAAAATTCTCTGCCACAATTGCTGGTTCCATTAAGTCATTATCTGCCTGAAAGTTTAATTTCTGCATTTTTTCTGTAGAAATCTTACCTGAAAGCTTACCAAGAATTTCTTTTAATTCCGGGTTGTCTTTCAAAATGGCATCTGTGGCCACAATACTTGCATCATATGGTGGAAAGAATTTTAAATCATCTTCCAGCATAACAAGATCATAGCTGCCAATACGTCCGTCGGTAGAATAGCCTAGCACGACATCCATTTTTCCAGCAGCAACAGCATCGTAAACTAAACCAATCTGCATTGGAAAGACACGTTTGAAGTCAAAACCATATTCTTGAGTAAATCCTTCATACCCATCTCCTTTACGGTCAATCCAAGAAGTATCAGCACCGGCAGTCAGTTGATCTGCGACGTTCTTCAAATCGCTGATTTTTTTTAAATTATATTTTGCAGCTGTTTCCTTAGTTACCATAAATGCATAGGTATTGGCAAAGCCGTAAGAAGGAAACCAAGTTTGTTTGAACCGTTCCTGAAACTCTTTTTCAACGATATCAAAAGCTTTTTCCGGTTCTTTTTCCGGTGGCAGCTGCAGGGTACCTGTTAAGTCTGTCCCTGTATAGCGTGCTGCAGAGATACTGGTATCACCATTAATCATTGATTGATGAATAACAGTCGTAGTGGCTAGATTATTGATAATTACTGCATCCTTGTCTGTATAATGCTCAATCATGCCTTTGACTACATTTGCCAGAATCTGGATTTCGGAGGTTGATCCGCCGGCGATACTGATTGTATTCCCATCATTTCCACTTGCCAGACCAGGCAGCGAACAGCTGGATAAAGCGCCTGTGCTGAACAAAAGCAGCAGCCCTAACATAAGTTTTTTTAATTTTTTCATTCTGATTCCTCCCGTAATGCCATAGGTGTTAATTTCTTTTCCAGCAAACCTAACAGGAAATCAGCAGCTAAAGCAATTAACGCAACTGGAATGGTACCGCCAAAAATCAAATCTGCCCGATACAGGTTCAGCCCGCTGAAGATAAAGTCGCCTAACCCGCCTGCTCCGATATAGGAAGCCAAGGTTGCCCAGGCAATAACATAAACCGCAGCAAGACGAATGCCGGCCATAATCGTTGGTGTAGCAATAGGCAGTTCAACCATGAAAATTGACTGAGTATTTGTCATTCCCATCCCTTTAGCAGCATCCTTGTAATCAGCACCGACATCTTTTATACCAATATAGGTATTTCTTAAAATCGGTAATAGGGAATAGATGAATAAGGCTACGATTGCCGGGAATCTCCCAACACCAAATATAGGAATCATTAATGCCAAAAGAGCCAGAGAAGGAACCGTCTGCAGTGCACTAGTCAACCCGATGACAATCGCAGCAGTCCGCTTAGTTCTGGTTAAGAGAATTCCCAATGGAACGGCAAAAAGAATCCCTAAGGCTAATGCAACAGCGGAAATGAAAATATGCTCACCAGTCCGTGTAATCAGTTCTCCGCCTTTTTCCATTAAAAACTCATTCATGCTGCTCCACCTCCGCCTGAGCGACAGCCGCAGCTTCATCTGGAGCATTTTCTGAAGCGATAGTTGCAAGCTCTTCTTCACCCCAGATAACATCGTAGACAATATCAACCAATGAGGCTCTGGTTAGAATACCGACGACTTTCTTCTTATCACTGACCACGGGAACATATTTAATTCCTCGTTTTAAAATTCTTTGAAGTGTATCTCGAAGTAGGGAATTTTCTTTTACAAAGAAAACATCCGGATTAATAATGTCACTGACGCTGGTTGCTTTGTTGCGGCTGCGGTCAAGTGTTTCAACATCGATGAATCCTTTTAAAATCCCTTGTCCGTCAACAACCAGTAAAGTATCCACACGCTTTTCACGCATGACCTTAATGGCTTCTGACAGTGATTTTTCAGGAGTAATTGTTACCGCGTTGTGAGACATAACTTCTCCCACCGTTGTTGTATTGGATTTTGCCTGAATGAGACGATCCTCTCCGATGAGTTCTTCTACAAATTCATTGGCTGGTGCGTTAAGAATATTATCCGGTGTATCAAACTGAATTACTTTTCCTTCGCTCATAATAACAATTCGGTTAGCCAGCTTTAAAGCTTCATCCATATCATGGGTTACAAAGATGATTGTTTTTCCTAAGCGTTCCTGCAAATCCTTTACAAGATCCTGTAAAGAATCTCTAGTGATAGGGTCTAACGCACCAAAGGGCTCATCCATCAGAATGATGTCTTGGTCAGCTGCCAACGCACGAACTACGCCAATCCGTTGTTGTTGTCCGCCGGAAAGCTCATGGGGATAACGGTCCAGCATTTCACGAGGCAACTCTACCAAATCAATCATTTTTTCTGCAGTTTTATCGCGGCTGGCCTGATCGACTTTTAATAAACGGGGAACCAACGTAATATTTTCACGAATTGTCATATGGGGCATCAAACCTATATTCTGAATCACATAACCGATTTTCCTGCGCAGTTCCACCGGGTTAACAGACTGAATGTCCTTGCCGTTAATCAAAATCTTGCCTTTTGTAGGATCAGTCATTCGATTAATCATTCGCATTGAAGTAGTTTTTCCACTTCCACTGGTACCGATAAAGCAAATAAATTCACCTTTTTCAAAAGAAAGATTGACATCTTCGACGGCCACCTTGCCGCCCTTATAAATTTTGTACACATGTTGAAACTCAATCAAAACGTTCACCTCTAACTTCTTAATAGTCTCTCACTACTAGTATGCTTGAAAAAGAAACTTAAAACAACTAAGACGTATTTTTGATTTCTTATGATAAATAAAAGCAATTATTAAATATGTTATTTAAAACAAAATGTTTTCAAAGATAAAATTATTAGTGAATGAATTTGACTAGTTAATTGAATAAAAAAGTATAGAAAAGGTCAAAAAAAAGACCCTAATCAGACACTTCTCCGACTAGGGCAAACAACTAATTGAGAGTAAAAATTTTTTCAAAAAAAAGGGGGGATTCCAGCTATTTTTCTTCATAAATATTTTTTTCTATTTCCGCTCGCTGGGATTCTAGAAATGGCGGGAGAGCAAAATGTTCACCTAGGCTTTCCAATGGCTCGTCAATGGTAAACCCAGGAGCGATAGTTGCAAACTCAACCCTGTTTCCTCCCGGCTCCCGAATGTACAAGCTTTTGAAATAACCGCGACTGATAATTTTTTCAATCAGCCAGCCTTGTTCCTTAGCTTTGTGATGTAAGACATCAAGAGCGGCATCGTCCTTCACTGCAAAGGCGACATGATCCATGCTGCCTCGTCCCATGCGCATTTTTTCCTGTCCTGAAGCTTGAAGAATATCGATGAAATCTGTCTCATTCAGCATAATCCGCTGATTCTCTGTGTGCCAGCCTAGTAGTTTTTCAAAGAAAGCAGTAGTTAGCTTCGGTTCCTGCACATGAAATTCAGTGGATAATAACCCTAAAATCTGATTTAAAGGGGGAATATCTCCAGCAGTTTGAAACTTTTCTGTTAGAGGCGGCTGATTGACCTCCACTAGACGGATAGCCACTTGGTCAGGATCATTAAAATGAAGTTCTTGTCCGAAATCCTTATAATCTATATGATGCTCTGTCAATCTGTTTTTCCAAAATGATAGGCTGTCCTTAGGAACTTTAAGTCCAATAGTGCTTAAATAATGGTCGTTGTCATAGCGCTGTCCAAGCAGTGGTACAAGAAAAAAAGTGATAACTGAACCAGGAGCACCGTAATAGTTCCCGTAATAATCATGAATCATTCGATGGTTATCCTGATTGACAGTGTGCTTCACAAAACGCAATCCCAGCAGTTTGATATAAAAGGCCTGATTTTCTTTACTGTGTCTAGTTAATAAAGAAACATGGTGGATGAAAGGTTTCATCATATTTTCCTCCTTTAATTACACTTACTAAAAATAAGTATATAGAAATTCCGACAAATAGCCAAGAGAATAGTCTTTTACTTTTGCAATGTTTAAATTAGTCTGTAATTTTGTTTTTTTTTAGGAAAATGTCCATGCATTATTTTTACTAAACGATCATAGCTTTATTTGGATTAAGTTAGGGAGATAGTATGTTTGAACCATAGTCCTAAGCTTTTCAATTTCTGCCGTTGTCAGTTGATTTTTTGGAACAGCTGTAATTACTTTTTCAGAGCGGAAGAAAAGGAAATGGTTATTTGTTTCATTAATTTTTGGAAATAATGACCAGTCTGAAAAGGAATGCGCAGTTTCCGCTCCACAGGTTACACCTGTCTCGTCAAGCGTCGTTTCCAATGGATTGAAAATATGCCTGTTTTCAGGATTATTATAGTAGTTCCCAGCTCTTTCCTTTGGTAAAAAAAGGCCGCAAATAGCAGAAGAGATGCAAGAGCCAGATAGCTTAGTGCTAAAATATAGTCCTGGTTCATTACGAAAACAAACATCATAAAAGTAATAATGATGATTAAAGCAAAACGAACCAGCATGGAGCGTTTATTTTTGGGGAAATTTTTTGAAAGACTGCACTAATTTTCAGCCAATCCTGCAGCTGTAAGTGATAGTTGATTTTCATTCACTCACTCCTTTTATAATAAGTATAAGCTATCTCGGTAAGGAGATGCAATAATGGTTTTGAGTTAGGAGTGAAAAGTAATAAAAGGTGATGTAAAAAGACTTGAAACGAGACTTCGTAGTTTTTGTACTTGGTGTGTCAGAGGAAAAATGATAGAATAGCGGAGGATATGTAAGAGAGTGAAGGTGAACATAATGCTTAGTACAGAAGATTTTGATTTTGAACTGCCGGAAGAGCTGATTGCTCAAACACCATTGGCAGATCGAACAAGCTCCCGGCTTTTAGTGTTGGATAAAGAAACGGGAGAAATTGAGGATAAACATTTTAATGAAATCATTGAAGAGCTGAATCCTGGCGATGCTTTAGTAATGAATGATACACGTGTGCTTCCAGCTCGTCTTTATGGCGAAAAGCCTGAAACTGGTGGACATTTAGAAGTGCTGCTGTTGACGAATAAAGAAGGGGATACTTGGGAAACGCTAATCAAACCAGCCCGTCGTGCTAAAAAAGGCACACAGATTAGCTTCGGCGATGGCCGGCTGAAGGCAACGGTTATTGAAGAGTTGGATCATGGCGGTCGGATTATCACCTTTGATTACGAAGGGATTTTTCTGGAAATTTTAGAGTCGCTGGGTGAGATGCCGCTGCCGCCGTATATCAAAGAACGGCTAGAAGATCCGGAACGCTATCAAACTGTTTATGCTAAAGAAAACGGTTCCGCTGCAGCACCAACGGCCGGTCTTCATTTCACGCGGGAACTATTGGATAAGATTGAAAAAAAAGGAGTAGTGCTTGTCTATTTGACACTTCATGTCGGATTGGGAACGTTCCGACCAGTCTCTGTAGAGAACGTGGAGGAGCATGAAATGCACAGCGAATTCTATCGCTTGACTGAAGAAGCAGCTGAAAAACTGAATGCTGTAAGAGCTGACGGCGGAAAAATTGTAGCTGTAGGAACAACGTCAATTCGTACACTGGAAACAATCGGCACAAAATTTGATGGAGCAATTAAAGCCGACAGCGGCTGGACAAGTATTTTTATTACACCAGGCTACGAGTTTAAAATTGTGCAGGCTTTTTCTACTAATTTTCATTTGCCAAAATCAACATTAGTTATGCTGGTCAGCGCATTTGCAGGGAGAGAACAGACCTTAGCGGCATATCAGCATGCGGTTAATGAACGATACCGCTTTTTCAGCTTTGGCGATGCTATGTTTGTAAAATAATGAATCAAAGCAGCCGTATAAAATTCTATTAAGCAATAAACCAAAGACGCTGTTCCGAAGAATGGTTAGGAGTATTTGCCGGAATAGTCAGTTTAAATAAGGAAAGTTTATCTAAGAAAAGGAAAAGCTCAACAGCTTTTCCTTTTCTTAGATTTTTTTATTCAGATAGGACTGAGCTGTATTGATATTAAATAGAATATAAAAAAATATATTGTATTTTTTAAAAAATAAACTTTACTATAAGACGAAGAACGTTTATACTTATTCTTATATGATTTTTGTTCTTTTATGAAAAATCTATAGTATGACTAGACACCTTATAAATGAATATAGATTTGATTGAGATAGCGCTGGGTAAAAGACCGAACAAAAAAGCGAAAAACCGGCTAAGGTTTTTCGCCTCTTTGTATCTCAGTTAGTTCAATTTCTTCAGTGTTACAATCATCAGTGCTTCTGTTGCAGAAACAAGAAGTATGATTGAATTGATTATCCAAAAGTAGGCCACCAAATTATGAGTAGCTATTTCATAAAAGACATTGCTAAGTGCGATTAGCAATATAATCGTTACAAAGAAATGAAACTAGCCGTTGAGATAATTTTCTTTCCCCGTTTATCTCGTCCTTCTTTACTGAAAAAGAAATAGATAGAGTAAACCAGAAAAGCAATTGATAATATTACCACTAATAAGCTAGACCAATGATTTACAGGTAAATTATCGAAAAAAGATTTTAAAGAATCGGTCATACCGTGCGAGTCCTTCCCGAAGGGAGGTGTTCTAGTTTGATTCTTCTTGTGACTGGTCTGTTAATCTTTTGAAAGTAAATATTTTTTCAATAGGAACTTCAAAGACTTCAGCAATGTCATGAGCTAATAGTAAAGAAGGGTTATATCTATTCCGCTCAAGTTGAATAATTGTTTGTCTTGATACGCCTACTTTATCAGCTAATTCCTGTTGGGTCATACGCTTCATAGCTCTGTAGACGTGGATGGAACTCTCAAATGATGAGTTCTTCTTTTTTGGCAATGCAAATCCCTCCAATATTTAGATTATGGTTAAATAATAGAAAGTGCATAGTCAATATACCATATCTTTGTTTTTGTTACAAATATAATATAGCAAAAAGCCAAGCTTCTCGAATAGCTTGGCTCATTTAACTGGAAGGATTCAACATATTGAATTGTTAAACTTCTGTTACACATGTAAAGCATTACTGAATTTCTTTTTGATTCAACAAAACTTAGCTTTTCGTTCAAGGTTTGAAACTTAAAACACTATCAAGTTTATCTTGATAAATAAACATACTTTCTAATAGTTTGCACTTTTGATACTCTACACATATAAACTGATTAAAAGGTGAATATTTTACTTCCAACAAACTTTCTTAATTCTTTGATATGATCTATTGAAACTCGAGAAATTCTTCAATATGTTGTAGTTCCTCCTTCCCTCATCTATATAATACCATTAAAAGAAAGCGTTTTCAATAAATTTATACCCTTTTTTTGAAAAAAATAAATAAACATCTATTTTACGAATTGTCCGAAAGAAAAGCGTATTTATTGATGTCTAAAAAATTTTCATGTTATAGTTAATGTATAGTACTACTATTTAAATAGGAAGAAATTGAAGTGGGGGATAGGATGGATATTTATCAGAAATCAATCGAAGATGTTGTAAAAGACAGTAAAACAGACGTGGAAAACGGGCTAACACAGAAAGAAGCAGAGCGCCGGCTGCAGGAAAACGGCGGAAACAAATTTGAGGAAGAAAAGAAGACCTCTATCGCTAAAAAATTCTTGCTTAGCTTGAAGGATTTTACAACAATTATTTTATTAGCTGCTGCAGCAATTTCGTTTTATACAGCAATTGCGACAGAGCACGGCGATTACTTTGAAGGTATTCTAATTATTGCAATTGTCATTATTAATTCCGTTTTGGCTATTGTCCAAGAAGGAAATGCTGAAAAATCCTTGGATGCATTGAAGGATATGAATAAGCAGACTAGTACGGTATTAAGAGATGGCAAAGTTGAAAGTGTGGATGCAGAGGACTTGGTAGTTGGGGACATTCTAGTATTAGAATCAGGCTCAATGATTACTGCAGATGCCCGCTTGCTGGAAGCCTCTCAAATGAGGGTGGAGGAATCTGCTTTGACAGGAGAAAGTGAACCTGTTGAGAAGGACGCAGCGTACATAGCCTCAGAAGAGGAATCTCTGGGCGATCAAATTAACATGGTATTTAAAGGCTGTACGGTTTCTAACGGCCGCGGTCGGGCAGTCGTTACCTCTACTGGTATGGATACGGAAATGGGTAAAATCGCTGGGCTTCTAAGCGGGAATGAGCAGCAGAAAACACCGCTGCAAAAGAGACTGAATCAGCTGGGAAAACGAATCAGCATTTTAGCTATAGGTGCGGCTGTTTTAGTTTTTATTATTGGTGAGCTTCAAGGGGAGCCGATGCTTGATATGTTTATGACTGCAGTTTCGCTAGCCGTTGCTGCGGTTCCAGAGACATTGACGGTCATTGTAACACTGACGCTTGCTTATGGTGTTCAGAAAATGGCGAAAAAGCATGCGATTATTCGGCAGCTGCCCGCAGTAGAAACTCTAGGTACAGCAAATGTTATTTGTTCAGACAAAACAGGAACCCTAACACAGAATAAAATGCGGGTCCGTCGTGTCTGGTCCCGTGGGGATGAAGTAACAGACACAGAAGATGCGATGACAAACGAGGCAATGGAAGTATTGAAAATGGCCGCCTTATGTACCGATGTTACTGTTGAGAGAGAAGACGATGATTTGACTATCAAAGGCAATCCAACAGAAGCTGCCATCGTTCGGGCAGTTGAAGAAAATTATCATACAAAGGATGAGCTGGAAGAAAAATATCCGAGAATTGCAGAGTTGCCTTTTGATTCCGAACGGAAAATGATGACGACTGTCCATAAAATGGGCAAGAAATACATTTCTATTACCAAAGGAGCCTTTGATGTCTTGCTGGCTCGTTTTCGCTATGGCGATGTAGATCAGGCAGCAATTGTTAATGACCGCTTTGGTAAACGAGCTTTACGGGTAATTGCAGTAGGTTATGCAATTTATGATGAAGAGCCTCAGGAAATCACTTCTGAAGCGTTGGAAAAGGGACTGCGTTTATCTGGTTTGATTGGGATGATTGATCCGCCGAGACCAGAGAGTAAAGGCGCTATTGAAAAAGCGAGAAAAGCGGGCATTAAAACAGTAATGATCACAGGAGATCATGTAGTAACCGCAGGAGCAATTGCAAAAGAATTAGGTATTCTAACAACTAAAAAGGAAGCAATGACAGGTGCAGAGCTTCGTAAGCTAAGCGATGATGAGCTGGATGAGCGAGTGAAGGATTTGTCTGTTTATGCTCGTGTGACTCCGGAAGATAAAATTCGAATCGTTAAATCCTGGCAGCGGACAGGCGCTGTAGTTGCGATGACTGGCGACGGGGTCAATGATGCTCCGGCACTTAAAGCTAGTGATGTCGGCTGTGCGATGGGAATTACTGGAACGGATGTGGCTCAGGGTGCTTCAGATATGATTCTTACTGATGACAACTTTGCAACCATTGTCGATGCAGTTGCTCAAGGACGTACAGTCTACCGGAACATTCGCAAGGCGATTAATTTTCTTTTGAGCTGTAATGTCTCAGAGATTTTCATTGTACTTATTGCGATGCTGTTAGGTTGGGGAGCGCCCTTTACAGCTGTTCAGCTGTTGTTTGTTAATGTGGTAGCGGATGGACTTCCTGGATTTGCGCTAGGAAGAGAGCCTGCTGAAAAAGATATTATGACAGAAGCGCCAATTCCTCGGCAAGAAGGGATTTTTGCCCGCGGCTTATGGAAGAAGATTGCGATTAATGCTGCGGCATTTACAGTAGTGACCCTGTTCGGTTTCTATCTAGGAGCATTTGTTGACGGTGTTTCTCATTGGGTGAGTGCCAGTCATGAAGTAGGTCAGACAGTCGCTTTTCTAGTCTTAGCTTACTCGTCTATCCTACATGTTTTCAATGTTAGAAGTACAAAATCAATCTTCCAAGTGAAGCTTTCTTCTAATAAATCATTGTTCGAAATGGCTGTTTTAGCAATTGTCATTACGACAGTTATCGCCTTACTGCCGATCACTCAGGAATTATTCTATTTAGTCCCAATCGGCTTAACTCACTGGGTACTAGTTGCAGCACTATCTATTGTTCCGATTTTTGTGAATGAAATGATTAAGTTCCACTTCTCGACAGAGGAAGAAGAGGACTAAAAAATCATGAGAAATTACTGTTGAATAATTGAAAATCAGATTATTTTTTCTACTTTTGATAATATAAGTTGCTAAATGACCTTAAGAGTATTATAGTTTAGTTCAAATGAACGTGATTGGCTGTTCCGGCTGTTACAAACAACGGCTAAAAACAGATAGTTCACAAGGTCTCAGCTTGATATTCAGCATGTTAAAAAGACCTGAATGAACGATTCTTTAGCGCGTTCATTCGGGTCTTTTATTTTGTTAGTCATTTAGTGAAACTGTTGTAGGAGGAGAAGAGTGTGAGCAAGGAGTTTAAAGCTTCAAACAATCACCGCAAGTTGACAGCTGCGGGAGTGTTGGTGGCGATGGGTGTCGTCTATGGAGATATCGGGACGAGTCCTTTGTACGTAATGAAAGCAATTGTTGGAGATAACGGCGGGATTACTGAGGTATCAGAAAACTTTATTATTGGTGCTGTCTCGTTGATTTTTTGGACATTGACGATTCTAACCACTGTAAAATATGTCATGATTGCTTTGAACGCAGATAATCATGGCGAGGGAGGAATTTTTTCTCTTTATACATTAGTAAGGAAGAGTGGTAAATATTTAATTATACCCGCAATGATTGGCGGGGCAGCACTGCTGGCTGATGGAGTATTGACACCAGCGGTAACCGTGACGACAGCTATCGAAGGCTTGCGGGGGATACCCATGTTTTTTGACCGTTTCGGTATGGATCAGAACATTATAGTCATTATCACATTAGTTATTATTTTGGTATTATTTTCTGTTCAGCGGTTCGGTACAGATGCGGTAGGAAAGGCCTTTGGTCCAATCATGTTTCTCTGGTTCACATTTTTAGGCTTAATGGGCTTAGTGAATTTCAGTCAGGATTTGACAGTGATTCGTGCATTAAATCCTTATTATGCTGTAGAGCTGCTTTTTAGCTCCGAAAATCATTTGGGGATATTTATCTTAGGAAATGTTTTTCTGGCAACAACAGGGGCGGAAGCATTGTATTCTGATTTAGGACACGTAGGCAAGAAGAATATCCGCTTTAGCTGGCCATATATAAAAGTTTGTTTGCTGCTTAATTATTTAGGTCAGGCTGCTTGGATTCTAAGTGCAAAAGAAGATCCAGCAATTGCTGCTTTGGAAAACCTTAATCCATTTTTTGAAATGATGCCCAATTCCTTAACGCTAGTGGGGGTTGTCTTTGCGACCATTGCGGCGATTATTGCTTCACAGGCGTTAATTTCCGGGTCATTTACACTAGTTTCAGAAGCGATTAAGCTAAAGCTTTTGCCTAGAATGAAAATTATCTATCCAGGAGCCAATATTGGTCAAATGTATATTCCTGCGTTGAATATGCTGCTGTGGCTGGCTTGTTCAGCTGTTGTTATCGGTTTTCGAACGTCCACTCATATGGAAGCAGCCTACGGTCTATCCATCACAGTAACCATGCTGATGACCACGATTCTGCTGATGTTCTTCTTAAAACAAAGAGGAGTTCCAAGACCCTTCGTTTATCTGATTACGTTGTTTTTTGCCAGCATTGAAACGGTCTTCTTTATTTCCAGTATTGTCAAATTCTTCCATGGCGGCTATGTAGCTGTAGCCATTGCCTTGCTGATTCTAGCGGTTATGACAATTTGGGAATGGGGCAACATTATCAAAGAGAAAACGGCTGATACTGTGCCGATTAGGGATTATATTGATCAGCTGGATCGGATGCGGGGAGATACGCGGATTCCGATGTATCAAACAAATGTAGTGTTTATGACGCCAGATTTAATCAGCGATGAAATCGGCCGGGCGGTCATGTACTCTATTCTAGATAAACGTCCGAAGCGGGCCAAAGTCTATTGGTTTGTGAATGTAGAAGTAACGGATGAGCCCTTTACCAAAGAATATTCTGTAGACATGCTGGGTACGGATTTTATCGTTCAGGTTCAACTATATCTAGGCTTTAGAGTAGCACAGGAGGTCAATGTTTATCTTCGTCAAATTGTTCATGATTTGATGAAGGAAGGACGTTTACCAAAACAGCCTCAGGAATATACGATTACTCCTGGCCGTGAAGTCGGCGATTTCCAATTCATTTTGATTCGGGAAGAGCTCTCAAAAGTGACAGAGCTGAAAAAATGGGACCGCCAGATTATGCAGCTGAAGCTGGCAATAAAAAAATTGACTATTCTACCAGAGAACTGGTTTGGTTTAGAGTACAGCGATGTTCGCTATGAGTCGGTTCCATTAATTATCGGAAATACGAGAAAAACACATTTAATTGAACGGTCAAGAAAAATAGAAAATCGTGATAATCGCGATTAATAAAAAAACAACTAGTAAGCTAAAAAATTATTTTGGCTTGCTAGTTGTTTTTTATTAGGGAAATTCGACTTTTCCCTGAGAAAGTCTGCTATCGATTAGCAGAGCATTATTGTATTTTTATCAAATGAGGCTGCTAGTTCGAATAGAATTTAACTGGAACAGAACTAGCAGCTGTTTGCATTTTACACGCTATTATCCCAGGTTTATTGAAGGAGGAAATCCTAGGAAAAAAAACAAATAGAGTAATATTTGGTCAAAATAAAAGCTTGCCGGCTGTTCAGTAAAGTTTGTTTTTTTATGAAGATAATAATTATTTTACTAATAAAAAACTTCTTGTTTCTAATGGTATCTTAATTTAGACTGTAATTTGAGAGGAGTAAACAAATGAATGGTCTAAATGTAAATTATACAGTTGCTGGCGTTGTTTCGCAGCGGTTAAGCCAAGCGGCCAGTGTGCTGGCAAATAGCTCGGCACCAACAGCTACTGCCAGTAAAACAAACGTATCTGGAAATAAGAATGCACAGCGATGCCTACAGCGAATGCCTGCATCAAGCCAGGCAGTTTCTAATGCACTGACGAGAGATGGGAACAATATCCATTCTGTTTCACAGGAATTCGCGGCAATCGATCAAAAGCTAAGTAAAGGCTTTGATGGTTTGAGTCAATTACCTAGACCAGGAAAGAGTGGTTTTTAGATGACAGATACTGAAGAAAAGATAGCACAGCAATTATCAGAGCTTGAACAACAACAGGATACACAAAGAAAAAAGCAAAGGCTGCTGGAGGAGCTAGAAGCAGACTATCAGAGACTTTCTACCGATCAGGAAGAATTTTTGCTAGATATTATTTATAGTAGTCACGGACGAACACAGCAGTTTGTACTAAATCTGGAAGACGAGTTTCTTCAGCTTCATCGAGCAAACCTGCTGACAATAGACACGAATAGAGAGGAGCTTCAACAAGAGCTTCAGCTGTTTGCGGCTAAAGAAGACGAATTAATTAATGTAAGGCGGCAACTGTATTCAGAAGAAAAAAAGGAGGGTGATGATGGGACTTAGTTTTTTTGTTGGAGAAGTAGAGGCGCAAACAAGTGCAGCAGTACAAATGGCACATGACTATTTACGAAATACAGGCACATTAAGGGATAGCATCAATGCCTATTTGAATGCACCGTTATCTGGGAAAACCTATAATTCCGCTCGGAACTATTTCAGAACTGTCTATCCGCCAATTGCTACAGCCATGGTTTTGGTAGGGGAGTCAATGATTGAGGCACAGACACAGTTTCCGGCAAAGTTTGAGGAAATTGTGGGCGGCGGCGATATTGAAGAGGATCGGATTAAACAGCAGATAGAAGCTGGTAGAGAGCTGCTGCGCTCCTATGCGGCAGCGATGAATAAAGAAGAAAAACCAAATTTCCGTATGGAAAAGGCATATATGATGAACCAAGACATAATAGGAAAGCTAGAGGAACGATTGGAGGATCTCTACTTGTTTAATAGTATTTCCCCTGCACTCTTTTCAGATGTAGAAACAAATATGGATAATCTGGACAGAGCCATTGCGGCCTTAAATAAAGGCGGTGCCTGGAATGCTGCTTCAGGAACCTTTGATATTACCAAACTGGATATGACTTGGGTCAGACCAATTAATGAAGCGTGGAAAAAACGTCAGGAAGAGCTGAGTAAGAGACCTGAGGTGCGTGAGGCGCTGGACAGTGTCAATTACGATGTAGAAATAACCGTAGACGAATTTGGTAATCCGAACTATTATGTTTATAAGAATGGTAAGCTGGATACAAAGCTGACTGCGGAATACGTCTATTTAATGGCAGAATTTCGCTTAGCAGAATATAAAAAGCTGATGGATAGTCCAGTTGGAAAAGTCTATACAACCATTACCAGTGTGTTGTTTATTGTAAATGGCACACAATATGTGATTAACGGCTTGAGAACTTTAGGGAACGGCTTATCTATTGGCTATGGAGTGAATGCTGTAACTGGCGAGCCAGCGACCTTGCTATTACGTGCAGATGGCAGTGTTGTCAGCGAAGCCTTAGCAACCGTATCAGTGGGAATTGTTGAATTACTTACTGGTGTGTCAATCAGTACAATAAATTGGGGCGAAAGCTCAGGCGGCGATAATCCTAAGGTTGTATCGAAGATTGATGAAAACGCAAGGTTGAGAAAAGAAGCAGAAGAGATGGGGAAAAACGAAGGAGTACAGAAAGAAGCAGATCAATTGATAGAAAAACTAGCAGCTGGCAATACAAATCCTGGTATTGGGTATAGAAATTTATTTAAAGATGTTATATACATCAGAGGGAAAAAAGGAGCACGAATTTTTTATCGAAAGGTTGATGGGGTAATCGAGATACTTGGAAAAGCATATAAAGGAAATGAAACAAAAGTTATTAATATTTTGATAGATTTATATAAATGATTTAATTGGAGGAAGCTATGGAATGAAGGTTATAAAAATTAGTTATCCAACAACCTTGGATAAAATAGAAGACATCACAGATGATAACATTGATGTGTTTGTAGAGTTAGAAGATGGCTTTTCCTATACTATTATTGTAGCGACTTTAAAGAACATAGAGACATTGATGAGAGGGAAAAAGTTTTTAGAACCAGGATTGGCACCACAATTTGTGATTGTGAAAGAATTAAATGAAGAAGTAATTGCAGAAGCTATCGAGGCACATGCAATCGAAGATGATGGGTATTGGATAAAATTGAGCCATGTATCAACAATGATAGATGCTGAACTTTTGGATAAGAGTCTTGAAGGTAAGCGTGAATTTTGTAGTGATGATGAAGAGTAACGTTATGAAAGTCTTAAATATTGAATACCCCACAACCTTAGATAAAATTAATGATCCAACGAATGATAACATTGATGTATTTGTAACATTAGAAGATGGTTTCTCTTATACAGTAGTTGTAGCAACAATTAAAAACATTGAACATATGATGGAGAACGGATATCTAGAGGAAGGACCACCTTTTATTATTGTAGATGAACTTCAAGAGGATACCATTCGAAGAGCAATCGAAGCTCATGCAAAAGGCAATGCTTACTGGCTAAAGCTCCATTACTTATCCAATTCAATTACTGACGATTTGTTTGTATCAATGCTTGAAGAAATTGAAAAGAGCAACAACAGTTATTGAAAAAAAGTTCTTTGGGTAGTAGAGATGCTGGTAAGACTACAGCAACTATAGAAAAATGAGAATATCGCTATTAATATTTAAGCAAGTATAGGTAAAGGGGGATGATTGAAATGAAGATAAAGGCTATACGCTACCCAACAACCTTGGATAAAATAGAAAACATCACAAATGACAACATTGATGTTTTTGTGGATTTAGAAGATGGTTTTACATACACTGTTATTGTATCTACTGTCCAAAATATTGCAAAATTTATGGAGGAAAAAGGGTACTTCAGTCCGGGATGGGTTCAGCAGTTAATCGTGGTAACGGAATTGAAAGAGGAGCTTATTAAAAAAGCAATAGAGGCCTATGCAGAAGAAAATGCTTATTGGCTAAAATTTACTCATTTATCCACTGGATACTATTTGGAAGATTTAGATAGAATGCTTGAAAAAGAGCGACGATTTTATGACGATGATGAAGCGTAAATAGATGTTCAAGAAATGAAAATAAGGTTATCAAAATATTGATAACTAAGCATCAATAGTTGGAGGAATGATTAAGTGAAAGTTCTTAATATTGAATACCCTACAACGCTAGACAAAATAGAAGACATCACAAATGATAATATTGACCTATTTGTTACATTAGACGATGGTTATACCTATACACTAGTAGTTTCTACCCTTAAAAATATAGGAACATTGATGGGGGATAAGGGTTATTCAGAACCCGGCTGGCCCCAGCAGTTAATTATTGTAGAAGAACTGACAGAAGAATTAGTAAAAAAAGCAATAGAGGCTTATGCGGAAGATGAAAACGGATTGTATTTAAAAGTATCAAACCTGGCAACAGGATTCAATGTAGACGAGTTAGATACTGTACTAGAAAGAAGGCGCATAATGTATAGCGATGATAAGGATTAGTGGTATGAAAGTCTCAAATATCGAAGCTTATATCCTTTATCAACATATTAAGCAGTAGATCAAGTAAATTTTGGTCTGCTGTTTTTAAAGTATTTTGTTGGATGTCATTGCTAATTACGTAGAAATCTTTTAATAGAGGATAAAAAGCTAAATGTAATAAATAACAGCGCAGAATAAAGAAGTAGAATTCGCGGTGCTTTCTTTTACAAAATTTATACATATATTAATATTTTTTAAATTAAATTCGCCAGATGTCAGGTTTATAAGTATAATAGGAATATGTGAAAAAGGGCTGTCCTTGGTATGGGATTTTAATAGAGACAGGTGGACATATATATGAAGAATAGGAATCGACGTTATCTTCAGTTAAGTGTGCTGGCTATCGCCCTTTTGCTGGTTTCGTTTTTCTACTATGAAAATAACCGCAAAAAGGTGGAGCAGTCAGTAAATACAGCCTATTCCTTATCTGTGGATAGTGAAGAGCGTTCAAGTGAGACAAAGGCAAGCCAGACGAAAGACACAACCGCTTCGACTGAAGTAGCTGAAAGCTCTGAAGAAGTGCTTTCTCCTCAAACAATAAAAGAACCGAAAATAGTGAAGGGAATTGTGGTTGTCAATAAGCGCTATCCACTACCCGAAAGCTATGATCCCGGGGAAAATTCAGAAGCGTTAGCAGCCTTTAAAAAAATGAATGAAGAAATGCGTAATCTTGGGCTAAATATTTCAGAAGAATACAGCGGCTATCGAAGCTACAAAGAGCAGGAAGAGCTGTATAAAAATTATGTTGAAGGGGATGGTCAGGAAACGGCAGAACGTTATTCCTCACGTCCAGGCTATTCTGAACATCAAACAGGTCTTGCATTTGATTTTATTGATACTGCTGGTGAATTAGCAAACACGGAAACAGAAGCTGCTTGGATTCGTGATAATGCTCATCGGTATGGGTTTATTGTCCGGTATAAAGAGGGACAGGAGTCGATTACCGGCTATATGGCTGAAGCTTGGCATGTTCGGTATGTAGGGGAAGAAGCCGCAGAGGAAATCCATGAAAAAAATCTGACGCTGGAGGAATATCTGGATGTTCAGGGCGGAGACTATGAAGAGGAACAATAAAGATGCTTAATATACTTGAAATTACTGAGAAAATGGCACCAAATCAAAAAATTAATTATGACCGTATACTGAAAAAGATGATTGAGGAATGGGAAAACGCTGCTGTTAAACCGACGATTTTACTCCATAGCTGTTGTGCGCCATGCAGCACGTATACGCTGGAATACCTAACCAGCTATGCAGACGTCACAATTTATTTTGCAAACTCGAATATTCATCCGCGGTCAGAATACAAGCGCAGAGAAATCGTTCAGCAGGAGTTTGTAGCTGCGTTCAATCAGCAGACTGGTAATCAGGTCAAATTTTTGGCAGCACCGTATGAACCAAATCAATTTATTCAAATGGTTCAGGAAAAAGGGTTGACGGAATCTCCCGAGGGAGGTAAGCGATGTGCTTCATGTTTTCAGATGCGTTTGGACATTGTTGCAGAAAAGGCACAGGAATTAGGCTACGATTATTTTGGCAGTGCGTTGACGCTGTCGCCTAAAAAAGATAGCCAGCTGATTAATTCAATTGGCATTGATATTCAAAAATTCTATCAAACCAATTATCTGCCTAGTGATTTTAAAAAGAATAATGGTTATAAACGTTCGATTGAATTGTGTAAAGAGTATGATATTTATCGACAGTGTTACTGCGGCTGTCTGTTTGCTGCCAAGCAGCAGGGAGTGGATTTAAAAGAGATAAATCAGGCTGCTCAGGGATTTTTGAAAGAAAAAGGGAAAGCTGAACAACTGGAGAAATCTCAACTAGAAGTAGAATAGCCGCCGGCTGAAAAATAAATTCGCTTTCCATAAAAAGAAAGGATGACAAAGATGAAAATTGCAATGATTGCCCATGATCGAAAAAAAGACTTGATGGTAAAATTTTCTTTGGCATATAAGCATATTTTAGCGGAGCATGAACTTTTTGCTACGGGGACTACCGGCGGTCGAATTGCTGAGGCTACAAAGCTTCCGGTTCACCGCTTTAAATCCGGTCCCCTTGGAGGAGACCAGCAGATTGGAGCAATGATTTCTGAGGATAATCTGGATATGGTGATTTTCTTTAGAGACCCGTTGGCTTCCCAGCCCCATGAACCAGATGTAAATGCGTTGATTCGTTTAAGCGATGTCTATGAAATTCCCCTTGCCACAAATATCGGTACTGCAGAGATATTAATTCGTGGACTGGAAGCAGGCTTTGCTGATTTTCGGGAAGTCATTCATGAAGGAGACAACCGTCCAATTTCCTTATAGAGAAATCGGCGGTTGGATTGCCTTTAAGCGCAGTCTATGCTATAGTCCTTTTAGGCTTTATGCCTAAAAATAAATACAGAGTAGAAGATAAAGCGTTAAGTGCTGCGGGGATGGGATGTCGCCCTGTGGACGAAGGATGGAAATCCGCGGTTTTATTTTCGCATTCGCTGCATTGATTTGTAGCAGCTCTTAAAGGAGATGCTAAGGATGAAGAAACGAGTTTTAGAAACAAGAAAGTTAACGGTACTGGCATTATTGATTGCATTGGTAGTCGTATTTACCCGTTTTCTTTCGTTTGAAAATCAAGATTTGAGGATTAGTGCGACCTTTATTCCGGAAACCTTGATGGGTATGCTTTTTGGCCCATTTTGGACGGGAATCGGCAGTGTAATTGCTGATACAGTAGGTATTCTGTTATTTCCAAAAACAGGAGCATATTTCCCGGGATTTACCTTGAATGCTTTTATTACTGGTGCGATTTATGGTTTCTTTTATTATAAAAAGGAAATCACCTGGCCCCGGGTTATTACAGCGACATTGCTGGTAACCGTGATTGTACATCTGATTTTAACGCCGTTGTGGCTAGGAATGCTTTACAATATTGATTTGAAAATTTTAGCCTGGTGGGTACCTAGAATTATTAAAAACCTTATATTTTTCCCAATACAGGTAGCAGCAACTTATTATATGGGAACCAGAATCTCATATAAGCAATTGATTGAACGAGTAACAGCTTCATATAATAAATAAAAAAACAGCTTTCCGCCATCCCCGGAAAGCTGTTTTTTTATGATTGTTTCGCGAATTGAGCATTATAAAGTGCTTGATAATGCCCATTTGGAATCGTCAGAAGTGTACGATGATCCCCAATTTCGACGATTTTTCCCTGCTCCATTACTAAAATCTTATCAGCATTTTTAATTGTAGATAATCGATGGGCAATCACGAAGCTAGTTCGCCCTTTCATGATTTCCAGAAAAGCGGACTGGATTTGCTTCTCGGTCAACGTATCTACAGAGCTTGTTGCCTCGTCTAAAATAAGCATTGGCGGATTGCTGATCATTGTTCTTGCAATAGTTAAAAGCTGCCGCTGCCCCTCTGAGATTTTAATTCCCTGGCTGCCGATTTCCGTTTCAAGTCCTTTGGGCAGACGTTGAATAAATTCAGCAGTATGTGTCTTTTCAAGCGCAGTCTTGATTTCGCTAGCTGTCGCCTGAGGATTCCCGTAGGTCAGATTCTCCCTCAACGTACCGTCAAACAGCCAGGTATCTTGTAGAACCATGCCAAAGCTTTTTCTAAGACTGTCTCTGGTAATCTCAGCGATGCTGTGTTCATCAACTGTAATGCTCCCCTGATCAACATCATAAAAGCGCATCAGCAAATTGACCAAAGTTGATTTCCCTGCACCAGTTTTCCCGACGATTGCTACTGTTTCTCCTTCCTGAACAGCGAGAGAGAAATCTTCTATCAATGGCTTGTCCGGAATATAGGAAAAGTATACATGGTTGAAGGATACATCTCCCTTGGCTTTTGTCAGCACGAAAGCATTCTTTTCATCTGGTTTTTCCGGCTGCTCCTCTAATAAATCAAAGGATCTGTCGATTCCTGCTATAGCTGTCTGAATTTGGGTAATCATGCCGGACAATTCAATGAATGGTTTTGAAAATTGAGCACTATAGATAGTGAAGCTGGAAATAACTCCGACAGAAACGGCTGTATTTCCGGAAAGAATCAGGAGTCCGCCTGTTAACCCAATTGCAATGTAGGATAAATGATCTACGAAGCGGGATAAAGGATTTGTTAAAGAAGAAGAGAACTGTGCTTTCTGTCCTTCAACATATAATTCTTGATTCAACTGCTCGAACTGTGTTTGTACGTGAGCTTCGCGGCGAAAGGCTTTAACAATTTTTTGATTCCCTACCATTTCGGAAACAAATCCGGAAATGGAGCCGACAATTTTCTGCTGTGCTGCAAAGTTTTTTTGAGACGCATTTGCAACCAGCCAGTTGACAATAAAAATAATTGGTGTGGTAACCAGCACAACAATTGTGAGGGTAACACTAAGACGAACCATAAACACCAGGGCAATAAGCACAACCGCTACTCCAGAAAAGAGTTGATTAAACACAACTGAGCAGGCGATGGAAATATTATCCATATCATTTGTGAAACGGCTGACTATATCACCATGTGCTTGTTGATCGTAATAGTTTAACGGCAGCTCGTTAAGCTTAGAAAAAGTGTCTTTTCTTAATCTAGCTACAGATAAATAGGAAACACGATTTCCTAAAAGCTGAATTAGCCATTGGCTGATGACAGTAACGATTAAAATACCTAAAAGCAGTCCCAGAATTGCATACAATTTGGAAAAATCAACATTTTCTTCGCCAATCATGGTATCAACAGCCTTTCCAAAGGCATCTGTCATCCAGACTGTAGCAAAGCCGCTGACAGCCCCCAGTAGAATCGATAAAATTAGCTCGCGGCGGTAATAAAGCAGGTAAGGAAGAAATTTTTTTAATGATTGAGTAGGTGTTTTTTTAGTCATCATGGTCATTTTCCTCCTGCGAAGTTACAATTTCCTGATAGTGTGGAGAATTGGTCATCAGCTGTTCATGTGTTCCCAGTCCGACCATTTTTCCTTCATCCAATACAAGAATCTGCTGAAACTGCCGAATAGAGCTGATTCTTTGAGAAATAATAATAAGAGTAGTTGCACTCATTTCCTTTTTTAATGATATGCGCAGGTTTAAATCAGTCTGATAATCCAATGCACTTAAAGAGTCATCGAGGATCAAAATAGCTGGTTTGGCAATTAACGCGCGTGCAATTGTCAGCCGCTGCCGCTGCCCGCCGGAGAAGTTTTTCCCACTTTCATAAACAGGTGTATCCAGACCAGCTTCAAGCTGTTCAACAAATTCACTGCATTGAGCAATAGCTAGAGCCTCCCAGCATTCTTGATCTGTAGCATCTTCTTTGCCCCACTGCAGATTTTCCCGGATTGTACCGCTGAATAAAACAGAGGTTTGAGGCACAACTGCAATGTTTCTGCGGAGCTCATCCAGCGACCAGTCACGAACATCTCGTCCTTGAACGACGACGCGTCCTTCGCTGACATCATAGAAGCGGGGGATAAGCTGAATCAAGGTACTTTTTCCACTGCCTGTGGCACCGGTTATGCCAAGTGTACCTCCCTTTGGAATCACTAAGTCAATAGCTGTTAATGCTAACCCGGCAGACTCATGATAACGAAAAGAGACCTGCTCAAAGGCAATTTCGTCATTCGTTGGTTGAGGCGCTGAGCTGGCATCTGTTTTTTCCCTGATGCTGGGATCAACAGTAAGTACTTCGTTGACCCGTGCGGCAGAAGCAGAGGCACGAGTGAAAATCAGTACAAGATTTGAAACCACGATTAAGGCCAGCAGCATTTGATTCATATAGTTGATTAGCGCCAAGACTTCTCCTTGCTGGAGATTCCCCACTGAGACTTTAAAGCCGCTGATATAAAGCAGGAGAATGATTCCCAAGTTCATAATCAGAGTTGTCGCAGGTGTGAGGAAAGCAGAAATTCTTGATACTCTTACATAGAGGGCTGCTAAATCATCTGTTGTTTGATCTACATGTTCAATTTCAGTCTCTTTTTGTGCGAATGCCCGAATTACACGAACACCGGTCAAATTTTGACTGATTTTTTGATTTAGGCTATCCAGCATTTCCTGAACTTGTCTATATAAAGGAACAGTTAGTCTGATAATAATAAATAAAATAATACAGAAAACAGGAAGCAGAAGTAAAAAAATCAATCCGGCGCTAAAATCAATGTAAAAAGCCATGATGACTGAGCCAATGCTTAAAAACGGTGCCCGGATAACTAAGCGGATTAGCATAGCCAGAGCCAGCTGGAGCTGATTAATATCGTTGGTCATGCGGGTAATCAATGTATCTGTTCCAAATAAGTTCAGCTCATTATGAGATAAACGATTGATTTTCTTCATCAGCTGATTTCTAAGCTCAGTACCAAATCCTTGGGAAGCAATGGAAGAATAGTATTGACAGATAATCACACAGATTAATCCAATCACAGACATAAGGACCATCCAGCCAGCCATCTTTATAACGTAGGCGGAATCATTATTCTGAATGCCGTTATCGACCAGCCGAGCCAGCATCAGCGGCAGAACCAATTCAAAACAGGCTTCTAAAAACTTAAAGAAAGGTCCTAAGATAATCTGTTTTTTATAGTTTTTTGCGTATCTTAATAATTGAATCATTTTCTTCCCCCTTTATCTGTTCTATTGTATCTCAACTTATCGGTCAAATAAAGTTGCTCGCTTTTAGCCCTGACAATTTGCTACAATGTTGAAGAGGAAGGTGGCAACGAAATGAATCAATGGATTGAATTAGTCTTGCTGTTTTTTATTTATTCATTTATCGGCTGGCTTTGGGAAACGGTGTACTGCTCGCTTCGGGCAGGGAAGTTTATGTATAGAGGATTTTTAACAGGGCCTTATTGTCCTATTTATGGATTTGGTATTTTAGGAGTACTTTATTTTTTAGAACCATTTAAAGGAAATTTGATTCTATTGTATTTTCTTTCAGCTCTACTAGTGACTGTCTTGGAGTATTTGACCAGCTTTGTTTTAGAAAAGCTCTTCCATGCTTCATGGTGGGATTACAAAGATGTGCCTTTAAACATCAACGGCAGGGTCGCACTGCCTGTTTCTGCATTCTGGGGATTGGCCTGTGTGCTGATTGTTAGAATTATTCATCCTAAAATTTTGCTGGCAACTGATTTTCTAACAGAAGCATTCGGCTGGATTTTACCAGCTGCTCTAACCGCAATGATCCTTATTGATCTTATCTACACAGTAACGAATATGCAGGCGTTCAAACATATTACAGATGAAATTAATACGGTACTAGAAACGAAAGCCAAGGAAATATCTGAAAGTATGAATGCTCGGGGAGAAGTCTTGTCAGAAGATGTGGCCGAACTGAAAAAATCTATTGAAAAAGGCTTTGCAGAAAGAACAGCGAAATCTCAAAGCTATTTTGAGGAGCTTAAAAAGAATAGTGAGATTACACAGCGGCTGCAGCGTTTAAACCTTAGCCAGCGCCGTTGGATTAAAAACTACCCTAATTTGAAACTGAAACGCATCGATAATTCCGAAACAGTAAAGCAGCTGATTACGTCTATTAAGAAGAGAACAAGAAAAATGTAACAGATAGCTTCAGGTGTACCAATGAAGTTAAGACTGGTGTGCAGGGATAGATTAAGCTCTTTTATGAGATTCACCAATTAAACTGGTAAAGCTCAATGTTACAGAGAATATTAAGTTTTCTTTAAAACGTAATAATTTGTAACACTGTTGAAACAATATCTACTTTCAAGATTAGTATAATGAATAGAGTTAGGATTTATTATAGGAAAGGTGTTGGATTCAGTGGGTATTAAAAAGCTGATGCCGTTTTTGTCGGCAATCATCTTATTAAATCTAGCCTTCCCTTCTGTTATGGTTACTGCGGAATCATTGGACTCTTTGCAACAGGAAGAAGAGCAAGCGACAGAAATGGGACAAATTCTTAATCAGGAAATAGATACAGCACTTACAGATGTAAACAAGAAATATGCTGAGATCGAAAATTTGAAGGCAGAAATCACCAATGCAGAAAAGACTCTCGAAGAATCTGAAGCAGAAATAGCGGCTACAGAATCAAGTATTGAGCGTCGCAAAGCTGCGGTCGGCGATCGTATGAAAACGATCCAGCTGAATGGTGAAACACGTACATGGCAAGTCTTGCTTGAATCTGAAAGTCTTTCGGATTTTTTCAATAGAGCATATGTGATGACAATTTTGCAAAATGCTGAAAATGAAAAAATTGAAAGTCTAGCAGAAGAAAAAGAGCGGCTGGCTGAACTTCAGGAAACTGTTAGAACGACTCAGGAACAGCTTCAGACAAACGAAGCAAAGCTTGAGGAAGAAGCGCAGGCAATGGACATTGAAGTCGTTGCACTGAAGCAGCAGTTATCTGAGAATGAAGGAACTATTCAACTGATTGCAAATAAGAAAATTACAGAACAAAATAGATTGGCAGAAGAAGCAAAAGCGGCTGAAGCGGCACAAGCTGCAGCAAAGGCAGCAGAAGAAGCACAAACTGCTGAAACTGCAAATTCTTCTACAGAATCGTCTGATCCATCAAGCGAAGCAAGTACAGAGCCTTCTACACCAGAAGTTCCTAATACTGGTGGAAATGAAACAGGCGGTACAGGTCGTGTCTTGTATGTGGAGTCTACTGCGTATTCGTATACGGAACCAGGTTCAGGCTTTATTACGGCTATCGGAATCGATTTACGCGTGCAAAGCAATGTGATTGCCGTTGATCCAAGTGTGATTCCCTTGGGATCATTAGTGGTGGTAGACGGTTACGGCTATGCAATCGCCGGAGATACCGGAGGCGCAATCAAAGGGAATATTATTGATGTGCATTTCAACTCAGTTGCCGAATGTGTGAACTGGGGACGCCGTCACAATATTCGTGTAGAAATTCAATAAAATTATCTGTTTGAATTAGACCATTTGAAAAGAGTTGGAACTTAAGTTGTTAAGTTTCAACTCTTTTTTCATTTTCAAAAATTTTATTTTAAGAATTACTGAAAGTAGATTACAATAGAAGCAAATGAAAAAATAGGGAGTGTTTTTGAATGATTGTTGGTGTGGAGTTGGTAATGGTATTGCTTATTGTTACTTATGGAGGTAACTTCTTTCTTTACAGATTGCTCAAAGCAAAGAAGCAGATACAAGGATTGGAAAAACTTGCCATTATTTGTGGCGTAAATATGCTGATTTTACTTTTTGATGGTGCTTTTATTGTTATTGCAGCACTGATTAGGCAAGGCTCTGCTCTTTCAAGCATTTAGACTAAGAAAACAGGTAGGAGAACAATGTTTAAAATTGGTGAATTTTCAAAATTAGCACAAGTATCGATTCGAATGCTGCGCTACTATGACGAACAGGGCCTGCTGCCGCCCGCAAAAATTGATCAGGAAAATGGCTATCGGCTGTATCACGTAAAGCAGCTGCCGCTACTCCAAAAAATCATCTTATTGAAAAATCTAAAATTTTCAACAGCTGAAATTAAATCACTGGTTGGAGAAGATTTAGGAGATAGCTATTTTCAAGAACAGTTAAAGAATAAATATGAACAAATTGAACAGGAAATCGCAGCAGAGCAGCGACGCTTACTGGAGCTTGCGAATACAATTGAACGAGTAAAGGAACCTCAAAAAAGGGATCTCCATGTCATTTTTCGAACACTGCCGCAGGAAAAAATTGTTAGTTTACGCAAAGTGATTCCTAGCTATTATCATGAAGGAGCTTTATGGCAGGAGTTTTTAGGACTGCTGAAGAAGGAACAGGTTGACGTTGTAAAGCAGTCTCCGGATAACTTTACTATTTTTCATGATGAGTGTTATAGAGAAGAAGGCGTCGAAATTGAAATTTGTCTAAAGATAAAAGGGCTAACTGAGGTAGAACCGCCCTTGAACTGTTATGAGACAAAAGAGATTCCTTTGGCTGCTTCAATCTTTGTCTTTGGTTCTTATGACAATATTAAGGGGGCATACCACCATTTTGCGCATTGGTTATCTGAGCATGAAGAGTATGAAATGCTGATTCCAACACGTCAGGTTTCCCATCGTGGACCAGATACCGAAGACAACCCGGATAATTATTTAACAGAAATTCAAATTCCAATTAGAAAAGCTGAACGAGCTCGTACAGCTATCGAGCAATAAGCGCGAGGCAGCCACATGATGCTCTTTATCATGAGGTGGCCTCGACTTATTGTTGAAGAAAGCTTGCTCGTGAAGCTAGACAGATTAGAAAAGCTGAACGAGCTCGTACAGCTATCGAGCAATAAGCGCGAGGCAGCCACATGATGCTCTTTATCATGAGGTAGTCACGACTTATTGTTGAAGAAAGCTTGCTAGAACTTGCCCCAATGCTTCCTTCGCTGTCACTTGATATTACAGAGCAGGCAACTGTAAAAATTTTATAATCTTTTTATCAAAAAAATCCTTGACCCTACCATTATGTGAGGGTCTATCCTGTAGGTACAGGAGGGATGATTATGGAACAGAAAACATTTACTGTACAGACAATTGGACACATCGAAAATGGTGAGCAGGGAGCGTTTATTCAGCTGTTGCCTAAGTATGCCGAGGCATTAGAAGGGCTTGAAGGTTTTGGACATTTAAACATCATTTATTGGTTGGATAAGCTGGATCAGCCGGAAATGAGAGAAATTTTACAGGTTGCTAGTCCGTATAAGAAAGCACCGGATGTTCTGGGAATATTTGCAACGCGTTCTCCAGTAAGGCCTAATTTGTTGGCTCTTTCTACTGTAGGAGTTCTTGAATTGGATAAGGTAAACGGACGGATAAGAGTTGACTATGTTGATGCTGAGGATGGCAGTCCATTGCTAGACATCAAGCCGTATACGCCAAGCGAGGATCGTGTAGAAACGCCCAGTGTACCAGAATGGAGTGCGCACTGGCCAAAAAATATTGAAACATCTGGGGATTTCGACTGGGCCGATGAATTCAATTTTTGATTCAATGGAAAACTTGGAGAAAATAGACTGGGTCATTTAACTTGAATACTCAGAGAGAGTCTGGAGCAAAAGTGTTTTGCTTCAAGAACCAGGGAGGTACTGTTCAACATCGGCTCGTCCTTCACTGTGTTTCTCAGCAATAAGCCAAACCATACGAAAATAGCTACATGAGGTGTGCCCCTATGTTAGACCAAAAAATCTAACTTAGGGGTTTTTTCAATGTGGATTAGGAGGATACATTTAGCTATATTCCAGTCTCTTTTTTTACTGATTTCTAAGAATCCTTTCAATAAAGCCCGCTATAAATGAAAAAATAAATTGGATAGGGTAAAATAAAAGGGAGAAGAATGATGGAGGGACAGGACATGGCTAAGATCATGATTGTTGAGGATGAAGCAACTATCCGCAGCTTAGTAATGAAAGAACTGGAAAAATGGCAGTTGGATGTCTTTGGTACAACTGATTTTCATCACGTACTTGAAGATTTTCAAAAAGAAGAGCCCCAGCTGCTGCTGCTGGATATTAACTTGCCGGTTTATGACGGATATTACTGGTGTCAAAAGATTAGGGAAGTATCTAAAGTACCAATTATTTTTATTTCCAGCAGAAATACTAATATGGATATGATTATGGCGATGAATATGGGAGCAGATGATTTTGTAACAAAGCCTTTTCAGATTGATGTTTTGGTTGCTAAGATTAATGCGTTGCTGCGCCGTTCGTATAATTATTCTGAACCAGGAAGTGAAATTCTTGAACATAACGGAATTAAACTGAATCTAGATAACGGGAATATGGATATCAACGGTGAAATGATTGATTTGAGCAAGAATGAGTATCGGCTACTATATATACTAATGAAGAAACACGGCAAAATTTTAACTAGAGAAAAACTGCTGCGGGCCTTGTGGGAAGATGAACGTTTTGTGGATGATAATACTTTGACTGTAAACATCAACCGTTTAAGAAAGAAGATTGAACAAGCTGGAATCAAGGATTATATTGAAACCAAAATTGGTCAGGGCTATATCGTCCCATAGTATGAATGGAGAAGACAATGACAGCTAGAAAGTATTTAAAGGACCATTGGTTATTTTTAATTGGCTGGCTGCTTTTCATTGGGGTAACCTGCCTGATTTTATGGTTAACACCTAGTGTAAAGCTAAGTACCGCCTCTATCAGTTATCTGATTTTGTTGGAATTTCTGGTACTGGTAGTTGTGCTGGCGATTGATTATTTGGTAAGAAGACGCTGGTGGAAAAAATTAGACATTACAGATCCCTCGCAAAGGCTGGAGGAATATCTGAAGGATGCCTCAAGAGAAGATGAGCGGCTTCAGCAGGAATATATCAACAGTATACTTACTGAGCATCAGAAGGTGATGGAGCAGGTCATTGACAATCAGCAGGAGCATAAAGAGTATATTGATTCCTGGGTTCATGAAATCAAAGTTCCTTTAGCTGCTGTCAACTTGCTGCTGGATTCACTGGAAGATGATATTTCTGAGGAAACGTATTCTCTATTGGAAAACGAGTTTTTGAAGATTGATGAGTATGTTGAGCAGGTGCTCTATTATTCCCGTCTGGACAGTTTTTCAAAAGATTATCTGATTCGTGAATACTCTGCTAAAAAGATTGTTCAGTCTGTTATTCGCTCTCAAGCCTATTACTTTATCCAGAAAAATATTCGTTTTTCAATAGAAGGAGAAGATCAGACTGTTTTAACTGATGGCAAATGGGTAGAATTTATCTTTCGCCAGTTAATCAGTAACGCAGTTAAATATACCCCTCAAGGCGGAGAAATTAAGGTTAAGATTAGTAGAAGCCGAGAGGGCATCACATTATTGCTGGAGGATTCTGGAATCGGTATTCCCCAAAATGATTTACAACGAATTTTTGACAAAGGCTTTACAGGGACTAACGGGCGTATGCTGAATCAGCATTCCACTGGTTTGGGTCTGTATCTTGCCAAAAAACTGGCCGATAAGCTGGGACATCAGCTAAGTATAGCTTCTGTAGAAGGGGCTGGAACCACTGCAGAAATATTTTTTCCGTTTGTTACGTATTATCATGAGATTCGCTAATCAAAAAGAGATTACTTTTTCTCATGTAAGGCTGATTAGTGACAGACAGGCATATGTTGATTTTAAATAAAAAGGCAGGAATAAATTTCCCGTTTTTTTATGTGTCAACCAGAAGTAGTTGCAAATCCCAAGCTTTATTCAAATACAGCAAATGGTAAATACGTATTTTTATCTGTGGTACAACTAGGGAATTATGATAAATCCTATAGATCAAGTATTTTCCTTTCATTTCTTAGCATATTTTTATTGTATATTCCTCCTTTTTCTTGTTAGACTGTTGAAGGAATGTTTTTCAGCAGGAGCTGTGCACTTTTCAAATGGTCTGTGAGGAACGAATGAACAGTCGATTTTCGTCACAACTGAGGCTGGAGGAAAGAATCAGCTGCTTTTGAACAGTATTTAGCTGTATAATTATGGAGTTTTTGGAGGATAGGTATGTCGATTTTTAGAAAGAAAACACTAACTGCTCAGCCGATACAGGAAACTGGCATGAAGCGGAATTTGAAAACAATGGATCTGATTATGCTGGGGATTGGAGCAATCGTAGGAACAGGGATTTTTGTTATCACCGGAGTCGCTGCTGAAGAAACAGCAGGACCGGCGCTGACGCTTTCTTTTCTAGTAGCAGCCGGAGCGATAGTTTTGTCTGGTTTATGCTATGCTGAGTTTGCTTCCAGGATACCAGTGCTGGGAGGACCATACGCATATATGTACGTAGTGTTTGGTGAATTCACTGCATGGATGACAGGCTGGCTTGTTATTTGTGAGTTTTTCTTAGCGGTTTCTTCGGTTGCCTCAGGCTGGTCTGGTTATGTTCAGGGATTTCTGAGTAGTTTGGGTATAGCATTACCTCAAGCCTTAAGCGGAGCTTATAATGCGGCAACAGGAAGCTACGTGGATTTGATTGCGGTACTAGTCCTTATTTTCGTCACTTTTTGGGTTTCATTGGAAGCGAAGACTGCTTTACGTTTAAATAATTTAATGGTTTTTGTAAAATTTGGTATTATTTTACTTTTCATTCTTGTGGGAATATTTTATGTAAAACCAGCAAACTGGCAGCCGTTTATGCCTTTTGGTTTTAATGGTGTGCTGGGAGGCGCAGCCATTGTATTCTTTGCTTTTCTAGGATTTGATGCAGTCAGTATGGCTGCAGAAGAAGTAGAAAATCCTCAAAGAGACATCCCAAGAGGGATTATTGGTTCGATTGTTATTGCTACAGTTCTTTATATCGTTGTAACATTGATCCTAACAGGAATCGTTCCTTATACTTCTTTAGGGGTGAAGGATCCGGTAGCTTTTGCAATGCGCTTTATTCAAAAGGATGCTGTAGCCGGGATTATTTCAGTCGGCGCGATTTTGACGCTGCTTACAGTAACCATTGCAATGATGTATAGTCTGGCTAGAATCGTTTATGCTATCAGTAAAGATGGACTATTGCCGAAGTTTATGGGAAAAATTGATAAGAAGCACCATACGCCTAAGAATGCGACCTATGTTTCCGGCGCAGCTGCGATGCTGTTTGCAGGTTTCTTTCCTTTGAGTCTGCTGGCTGAGCTGACCAACATTGTGACCTTGATGTACTTGATTTTTATGGGACTAGGTATTATTAAGCTGCGGCGTATGCTGGGGGAACCAAAAGAAGGGGAATTCCGCATACCTTTTGTTCCTGTGCTGCCGTTAATCTTGGTCGTAGTTAGTATTGGTTTAATGCTGAAGCTGCGGTATGCAACATGGCAGGTATTTGCCATTGCTTTGATAATCGGAGTGGCTATCTATTTCCTATATGGTTACAAGCATAGCAATATGAACAAGAACGTTGAATAGACAAGTGAAGCTGCATGTTTTAGCAACTGATTTTGACTGTTCTAAAGAACAGCTCATTGAAGAAAAGGGAGTTCCATTAACTTCTCATCAAGAACATTCGCCTGCTGTTCTGCTGGATGCCTCTTCATGTATCTGCGGGACAAACTGATGCATATCCGCTGAGGAAACTGATAAAACAGCGCTCAGGATAGAATCTTTTACAGGAATTATATAGTTCAGATATTGCTAAATATGTTATACTGTTTAGGAGCAAAAAGAGGGACTTTGGAAAAAAATAGAAGGAGGACGTTCCTAAATGACAAAAAAGGAAACATTTTATATTACAACACCTATATACTATCCGAGTGGACAGCTGCATATCGGAAATTCTTATACAACTATTGCCTGCGATGCGCTGGCACGCTACAAACGCTTGATGGGATTCGATGTTCTTTATCTAACAGGTTTGGATGAGCATGGACAAAAAATTGAACATAAAGCGAAGGAATTAGATGTAACCCCTAAAGAATATGTTGATAAAATGGCAGCAGATGTTCAAAAGCTTTGGAAAACCTTGGATATTAGCTATGATAAGTTTATTCGTACAACGGATGAGTATCATGTGAAAACCGTTCAGCAGATTTTTAATCAGCTGCTGGATCAGGGAGACATCTATCTTGGCGAATATGAGGGCTGGTATTCTGTTTCAGATGAAGAATACTTTACTGAAACACAATTAGCTGAGGTATATCGCAACGAAGATGGAAAAGTAATTGGCGGAAAAGCGCCAAGCGGTCATGAAGTAGAGCTGGTTAAAGAAGAATCTTACTTCTTCCGTATGAGTAAATATGCTGAACGACTGGTTGACTACTATAATGAGCATCCGGAATTTATTCAGCCGGAATCCCGTAAAAATGAAATGATTAACAATTTTATTAAACCAGGTTTGGAAGACCTTGCTGTTTCCCGGACAACCTTCTCCTGGGGAATTCCTTTAACAAGAGATCCAAAACATGTTGTATATGTTTGGATTGATGCACTATCCAACTATATTACGGCGTTAGGCTATGGTTCAGAGGATGATAGCTTGTTCCAGAAATATTGGCCGGCAGATGTTCAAATGGTCGGAAAAGAGATTGTCCGTTTCCATACAATTTATTGGCCGATAATGCTGATGGCATTGGATCTGCCATTACCTAAGAAGATTTTTGGTCATGGCTGGCTAATGATGAAAGATGGAAAAATGTCTAAGTCTAAAGGGAATGTTGTTTATCCTGACATGCTTGTAGAGCGTTATGGACTGGATGCTTTGCGCTACTATCTACTGCGGGCAATACCTTTTGGAAGCGATGGTATCTTTACACCAGAGGATTTTGTTTCCCGTTTGAATTATGATTTAGCTAACGATTTAGGCAACTTGTTAAACCGGACAATTGCGATGGTTAATAAGTATTGTGACGGTCAAGTACCAGCGTATAAATCTAAAGTGACGCCATTTGACAGTGAACTTTCGACAACTGCGGCAAATGTTATTGGCCGGTATCATGAAGCCATGGAGAAAATGGAATTCAATACAGCAATTGCTGAAGTCTGGACGCTGATTTCTCGTGCAAATAAATACATTGATGAGACTCAGCCATGGATATTGGCGAAGGATGAAGAGAAGAAAACTGAACTAGATAGTGTTATGGTTCATTTAGCGGAAACGCTGCGGATTGTAGCGATTCTTCTGCAGCCCGTGATGACGGAAACACCTAAGAAAATTTATGAGCAGCTGGGACTTGATCCTGAAACTATGAACATGGAATCTATTCATTTTGGTGAATTCCCTGCAGATGTAAGAGTAACTAGCCAAGGTACGCCAATTTTTCCTCGTTTGGATATCGAAACAGAGGTTGCTTATATCCAGAGAAAAATGTCTCAAGGCGCTAAGAAAGAAGCCGAAGAGATTAAATGGAACCCAGAGGAAACAACCTTAGAGTCTGTTAAAGAAAAGCAGATTAAATATGAGGATTTTGATAAAGTAGAAATTAAAGTAGCAGAGGTTATTGACTGTAAAAAAGTTAAAGGGGCTGATAAGCTGCTGCAGTTCCGCTTAGATGCTGGTGACAATCAGCACAGACAGATTCTCTCAGGGATTGCTGAGTTCTATCCAGATCCTGCTGCATTAATTGGTAAAAAGGTAACGATTGTTGCGAACTTGAAGCCTAGAAAGATGAGAGGCGAAATCAGCCAGGGAATGATTCTTTCAGCAGAGGACAAGGAAGGCAGACTTCAAATTGTTGAAGCACCAAAAGATATGCCGAACGGTTCAATCATCGCATAATAGAAACACGCGAAGAGCGGCATAGAAATTTGAGCCCGTAAACATGAAAAATCCCCTCAGTTTAGAAAATTTTTCAAACTGAGGGGATTTTTTATTGTAATCAGGGATTAGATATCTTCAAAAATTTTTTTATAGTTCACTACAATTTTGTAATTATACTTTTCTCTATTCTCTCTTGACAGCTCCTGACAGGCAGAGATATCCACTAGACAGCTATTTGTGTATTTTTTTGAAAGGATACCATGAATCGAAGAGTTGAATAGTTCAGAGTAAAAGGTTATCATTTGACCTTCCTTGTAATTCTGGTTTATGGAAGTTTCCTGATAAAGAGTAAATGGTGCATAACTTGTTTTAGAAAATGAACTCATTGCCGCTCTCCTTCTTTCTTTAATCGAATCAGCTGCTGCAGCTGTTCTGTATTATTAGAAAACTCTTTTTGCATTGCTGAAAATTTTTTACAATGGGTACAATCAGAAGCATCTCCAGCCTCATGGGCTAGGGTTTCTTTATGCAGCAAAATTAAATCTGAACAATGGCGAGCTAAAAGAATTTGTCGGGATCTAATCTTTTGCAGCATGGTTATTTGGGGCGCTGAAGGCATCATTTCAACATCTCCTTTTCTCTATTATACGACGAATATAAGAGTAGTGCTGATTAATCTTAATAAAAAATTAATATTTTCAGTGAGAACTCAATTTTTAATGGAAAATAGCTAGAAGGCTGATTATAAAAAAATTTATGAATTTGTCAAAATTTACAATATTTAGCAAAAAAAGTAGTGGGAAATTCTCAATAACAGGAAGGAATTAGAGTATAAGTGAGGATTTTGCTCGAAAACCAGTTTTTATAACTAACTGTAGTCCAGTATGAAAAAATGTTGGAAACTAAATTTTTCCAGATTTGCACCAAGTTACATTGATTGGTTGATGTTAAAATCAGGAGAGGCTAAAATAAAAAATTAATTAATTTATTTGCTCGAAAGCTAGTCCTGATTGCTTCGAAAATTGGCTCTCAAAAGTATTTAGTAGCAGTTAGAGATGGATTTGTAGGCATCAGTCGTTGATGACTGTGGGGGCGCTGACAGTCTTAATTAATAATCTGGCAAGAGATGCCCTATCAACCTTTGATGAACAATCTATTTGGCGGAGACAGCCTGTACAATTGCCAGGAATAGAAAAAATACAAAAGAAGGAAGGAAACGCATTCGTCATTTAAAAATCAAGGATATAGTTGACAAGGCAGATGTTTTAAATAAAATTGTTTCCCATTTATAAATGAAGACTTCAAGTTTATGCGCGAAGAGACAAAAAATAAAATAGCTCAAATCGTTAAAGAACCAATTATTTAGTTTCGAACCAATCATTATTTCATAAAATGATGACTGCGTTGAAATTTTTTGTGTAACTATAGAATCTCCTATAAACTCCGTTCAAAAGCAACAAGATTAAAAGAGTTTTGCTTCAAGAGCCAGTGGGGTACTGTTCAACATCAGCTTATACTTCACTGTATTTCTCAGCAATAAGCCGTACTATATTGAAAATGTGTGATGAAATCCATTTTCGTATAGTACGGCTTATTGCTGAACTTTTTATTTGTTGGTAAAATTTTTATAGTAGTACTATCGAAGGAAAGCACGGGTAGCTAGCAGTTAAGACCTCGTTCATGAGTAGTATTCTTATACCTATTGCTCAAGAACTGAATATGTTCGTTCAGTCTTTCCAATTAAAACCTGTTAAGAATTGATTTTTTTAGATTTGCGTAGACCGCGAATTTTCTTTGGTAAGAATACTAGGAATAGGGAGTAAGGCATGCTGATGATAGCGCCGGCCAGACTTCTGCTGATAAAGCTATATTGATACAGCCATTTCAACATAAAATGAAAAGCCGTGATACCGATTAAAACTAATACAAGTGTTAGCCAGCGTGAATCAAGCGACAGCAGCGCTTGCCCCAGACGAGCCATGAGAGGATACAGGTAAAAAAAGACTCCCACTAGAGTAATTCGCCAGTTTTTAATAGCAGCGCCAATATTTAGTATGAAAAAGAGGACCGACAGCAGTAATGCGATAGGCGGAAAAAAGGCAATCAATGCGGAATAAAGACTTCCCCAAATAAGCATCAGCGGTCCCTTAATAAATGCTGTTAGAGCGATTAAGAATAGAATCAATAGTACCTGATGGGTGATGCTGGCGTAGACGAGTAGCGTAAATAGCGTCAACAGTCCCCAATGCCAGATTGTTTGAGTCTGATCCTTTCTGCGGCTGATTACTTTTTGTTCAATAGACGATTTTAATAAGTCAGAAGAGAAAATGGTTTGCTTTATATGTTTCATAAACATCAACTCCTAACAATAATAGATGATTTCTGATAAAGAAGCGTAGCTGGCTATGCATTTTTGTCTATACTTTCCAAAAAGCTTCTTTTGACTAGATAGTCTGAGAAAAAAACAATTGGGCTGCATTGGCGGGGGAGCAGCCTGTTTTTTAAGGCAAGCTATCCTACTGGCTTGATACAGACAACCGTTTAAAAGATTTATCTAGTAGATGAAGTGTAACAGGAACTGAAGATATGTACATCAGACTAGGGACTGATAAGACAGCAGCTGTAAAATGGTTTGTTACTAATCTTGAATAGAACATTTTTTCTATTTCAAGTGTTTTATTCAGCTTTCTGGTAAAATATGATAGAGTAGAACAGGCAGGGAGGAAGAAAAATGATTTTTGATACACATACACATCTGAATGCAGAACAATTTGCAGAAGATATTCCGGAAACTGTTGCACGAGCAACAGAATTAGGTGTAACAGAAATGGCAGTTGTTGGTTTTGATACACCAACAATTACGAAATCGCTGGCTCTTAGTCAGGAATATCCAAATATACACAGTATCATTGGCTGGCACCCGACAGAAGCTGGGAGCTACACCAAAGAGATAGAAGCACAGCTTCAGCAGCAGCTGACTAAGCCAAAAGTTGTGGCTCTTGGCGAAATTGGCTTAGATTATTACTGGATGGAGGATCCAAAGGAGCTTCAGGCTAAGGTGTTCCGCCGTCAAATCGCTATTGCCAAAGAAATGAATTTGCCAATCAGCATCCATATGCGGGATGCTATTGAAGATACTTATCAGATATTAAAAGAAGAAGATGTTCGGGATATTGGCGGTATCATGCACAGCTATAGTGGAGATGATGAGTGGATGAAACGCTTTTTAGATTTGGGCATGCATATTTCTTTTAGCGGTGTAGTATCCTTCAAAAAGGCAACTGATGTACAGGAAGCAGCTGCTAACGCGCCAATTGACCGCTTATTGGTTGAAACGGATGCACCCTATTTGGCACCAGTTCCTTACCGCGGTAAAAGAAATGAGCCCGGCTATACCAGATATGTAGTAGAAAAAATAGCGGAATTAAGAAATATGGAGTGGGAAGAGCTTGCAAAGCAAACAACAAAAAATGCACACAAGCTGTTCAGAATAGCAGAATGATAGATAAATTGAAAATTGAAGAAATTATTGTTGTTGAAGGTAAGGACGATACAAGACGGTTACAAGAAGTCGTTGAGGTGGATACAATCGAAACAATAGGTTCAGCAATTAATGAAGACATCCTGACTCAGATTGAACATGCCCAAGAAACAAGGGGCGTGATTATTTTTACTGATCCGGATTATTCAGGAGAAAAGATTCGGAAAACCATTATGGAAGTGGTGCCGGACGCCAAGCACGCTTTTTTATCTCGAAGATTGGCTGAACCTAAGCGCCGGGGAAGTAGTCTGGGAGTAGAGCACGCCAGTGATGAAGCAATCATTGAGGCTCTTAAGTTAGTAGTTACACCAATTAATGAAGAAGATGATTATGAAGACATACCTAGACAAGTATTGCTTGACTATGGTTTAATAGCAGGAGCCAATGCAAAAGAACGCAGAGAAAAGCTGGGTGACGAGCTGCGGATTGGGTATACCAACAGCAAGCAGCTGATAAAAAGGCTGCAGATGTTCCGTATAACAGAAGACGAGCTGAAAGCAGCGATGGCTAAAGTGGAGGAATCACTGTGACCGATTATAAAGATATTGCGACCCCTTCCCGTACGAAGGAGATATTAAAAAAGCACGGCTTTTCATTTAAGAAAAGCCTAGGACAAAATTTTCTGACCGAACCCAACATATTAAGAAAAATCGTCGAGACTGCGGAAATTGATCGACAGACAAATGTGATTGAGGTTGGTCCTGGTATTGGTGCTCTCACAGAGCATTTAGCTCGTCATGGAGCAGAGGTTCTAGCCTTTGAAATTGATGATCGATTGATTCCTGTACTTAAGGATACGTTAAGTCCTTATGATAATGTAACTGTTGTTCATCAGGATGTGTTGAAAGCGGACTTAAGTACAGAGATAAAACGGGTTTTTAAGCAGGAGCTGCCCATAAAAGTCGTGGCAAATCTGCCGTATTACATTACGACACCGATTATGATGCACTTTCTGGAATCGGATTTAGAAATAGCCGAAATGATTGTGATGATGCAAAAAGAAGTAGCAGATCGAATCTCTGCAAAACCGGGAACCAAAGCCTATGGTTCGTTGTCCATCGCCGTTCAGTACTACATGGAAGCGGCAGTAGCTTTTATCGTGCCGAAAACAGTCTTTGTACCGCAGCCGAATGTTGATTCTGCGATTATTACATTGAAAAGACGGGCTCAACCGGCAGTTCAAGTAACGAATGAAAAAGAGTTTTTCAAACTGACAAAGGCATCATTCCAGCTGCGAAGAAAAACGCTATGGAATAATCTGACTCATTTTTACGGGAAAGATGAAAAAACAGTGACTTGGTTAAAAATCAGCTTGAACGAAGCTGAAATTGAACCTTCCCGCAGAGGTGAAACACTAAGCTTAGAAGAATTTGCCCGTCTCAGCAATACACTTGAAAAAAATAAATAGAAACAGCTGTTTCTTATTAAAAAACACATAAATAGATGAAGGAACGTACCGATTCAAAAAAGTTAGACCAAAAATCTAGCTTTTGGGAGTCGATACATCTTCAGAATGATTCGTGTGTTTTTTTATATTTAAAATAAAAGGGTTTTCAAAGCAACGTGTGTCTTGACACCTCTATTTTTTTTGATTAGAATAGGATTCATGATATGTGTCAAGACACATTTAGGAGGAAGAAAATGAGAAAAAACTCTGTCAGACAACTGACAATTTCAGCGTTATTAATTGCGATGGGAATTATTATTCCAATGGTAATGCCCCGAATTACTATTGGACCAGCATCATTTACACTAGCAAGTCACGTGCCATTATTTTTAGCTATGTTTATTTCACCTGAAGCAGCAGTAGCTGTGGCCTTGGGAACAGGTTTTGGTTTCTTTTTATCAGCCACACCAATCATTGCACTACGGGCATTGTCCCATATTGTTTTCGCAGTTATCGGCTCAGTTTACTTGAAAAAGCATCCAGAAGTAGCACTGCAATCTAAACAGTTTTCTTTATTAAACGGACGGTTTCAAGTGTTTAACCTAGTCATTGCCCTTATTCACTCTGCTGTTGAACTGGTAGTCATCACTGTTTTCTATACAATGGGGAATCTACCGGAAACCTATTACTCTGATGGATACATTTATTCTATTTTGCTGTTAATGGGAATCGGCGGAATCATTCACAGCCTTGTGGACTTCAATATCGCTTATTTTCTTGCGGGCAGTCTTAGTAAGGCTTTTGACATTCCAGTGTTTACGAATGCAAAAAAATATTTACAAAATAATTTATAACAAAAAAGACGAGACAACGTATTCATCTTATTCCTGCCAGTATAATTTCTGTAGCAACTTACTGTAAGCAAGTGAGGATAAGTCATGAATTTTGCACTGTTGTTTATATGAACTTGAAAAGTATTTGGTGAGTCTGTCTAAACTGGAATAATCGGCGGTTCAAAAGCTGCTTCTTCAAAAATAAGCCGTACTATATTGAAAATGTGTGGTAAGACCCATTTTCGTATAGTACGGCTTATTTCTGAGAAACACAGTGAGGTATGAGCTGATGTTGAACAGTACCTCACTGGTTCTTGAAGCAAAAGACTATTAGCCCTGCCTGTTTAATTAAACGTCAACTTTTCAATCCGGTCAAAGGCTTCTTTTAAAACGTCTAGACTTTGTGTTGCCGCTAGACGCACATGCTGATCTCCTGTTGTTTCACCAAAAGCTTTTCCGGGAATAACCAAAACATTTGTTTCTTTCAGCAGCTTTTCAGTAAAAGCGACTGAACCGAGCTGAGTCTGTTCAATATTAATAAAGGCGTACATAGTACCTTGGACTGGCAGCATCGATAAGAAAGGAATCTCCTGCACGCGTTTTTCTACATATTCCAAGCGCTCTTTAAAAACGGACACAACCTCTGGTATGAGAGTTTCTGCATGAGCTAGAGCATAAATGCCAGCTTGTTGGGAAGGTGAAGGTGCTGAATAAGTAACACTTTCATTAATTAGCTTAGCAGCTTGATTAATATAGGAAGGAGCAATCATATAGCCAATCCGCCAGCCAGTCATAGCAAAGGCTTTTGAAAAGCTGCTAAAGGTAATTGTATGCTCAGGGGCAAAGACTGCCATAGGAACAAAATCTTCATAGAAGGCAAAAGCTTCGTAGACTTCATCTGAAAGAATATAGAAATCATGAGCAATCGCCAGCTCAGCTATCTGTTTGAATGTTTCTGGAGCAAACACCGCACCTGTCGGATTGTTCGGCGAGTTAATAATAATAGCTTTCGTTTTATCCGTGATGGTCTGTTTTAAGCAATCAATATTGATTTGAAAACCATCTTCTTCAAAAGTAGGAAGAAAAACAGGTTTTCCTCCTGCAAACAGCACCTGATCCTTATAGGGAGAAAAATAAGGTTCATGGATAATCACCTCGTCGCCGGGATCAAGAATTACCTGTAAAGCGAGATACATGCCATGAAGAGCTCCAACTGTTGCTCGAACCTGATCAACCGAAAAATGGAGGTTGTACTGCTTTTGATAAAATTGGATAACAGCGTCTAAGAATTCGCTGCTGCCGCCGGAAGCAGTATATTTGGTGTGTCCTGCTTTGGCATCTGCAAATGCCGCATCAATAATCTTTTCAGAGGTGATTAAATCAGGATCTCCTATAGAAAGGTCAATTAAATTAGGTATTTGCTTTGCTAGTGTAGCAATATCCATTAAAATATTTTCAGCCGGCTGCTGATGCCGCTTTGCAATTTTGGAAGAATCCATCCAAACATCTCCTTACATATTCTTGAATTGAAATACAGTTTTTAGTTTAGCTGCTTATTGAAAAAGACGAAACAGAGATGCAGCAGACTAAAATGGTGCTAAGAAATAACAGAAGCATTTACTGCTGAAATCTGTCTTTTTCTATGTCTGACACTTCTGTTTCGACTTACTATCTGTTTTTGGTTGTTTTACAAAACTTTTCTCAAAAAGTCCTGTGTTCTAGGATTTTTTGGTTGACCAAAAATTTCTTCAGGCGTTCCTTCTTCTTGAATAACGCCTGCATCCATGAAGATGACGCGGTCTGCAACTTCACGAGCAAAGCCCATTTCATGAGTAACAACAACCATAGTCATTCCTTTTTCAGCCAGAGCTTTCATAACGGCTAGAACTTCTCCAACCATTTCCGGATCAAGAGCAGAGGTTGGTTCATCAAAAAGCATCACATCCGGATTCATGGCTAAGGCTCTAGCAATTGCTACACGCTGCTGCTGTCCGCCTGATAAGCTAGCTGGATAGCTGCTGCTTTTTTCTTCTAGCCCCACTTGTTCTAAAAGACTGAGTGCTTTTTGTTTCGCCTGTTCAGGGTCTTCTTTTTTTACCTTAATAGGGCTAATTGTCAGATTTTCAAGAACAGTCTTATGAGGAAACAGATTGAAGCTCTGAAAAACCATGCCCATTTTTTGCCGTAGTTCATCTATATTCGTATCTTTATCTAAAAGATTTTTACCTTCAAATTCAATTCGGCCTTTTGTCGGCTGTTCTAATAAGTTCAGACAGCGCAGAAAGGTACTTTTTCCACTTCCGGAAGGGCCGATAATTACAACCACTTCGCCAGCATTTACAGTTAAGTCAATTCCTTTAAGGACTTCATTTTTATCGAAGGATTTATATAAGTTCTCAATATTAATCACTAGTGCTCATTCTCCTTTCGGCTACACCCAACAGACGGGAAATTGTAAAGGTTAGGACAAAGTAAATCAGTGAAACGACCAGATACGGCAGGAATGGCTTGAAGCTTGCACCCTGAACATTCCCAGCTTGGAAGATTAGTTCGGAAACACCGATAACAGATACAACAGAAGATTCTTTAATAACTGTAACGAATTCATTTCCTAAGGCTGGTAAAATGTTTTTAATTGCCTGAGGCAGAATAATAAAGCGCATGGCTTGAGATTGATTCATACCTAATGAACGGGCCGCTTCCAGCTGTCCTTTATTCACCGCGTTAATTCCAGCACGAACAATTTCAGCAACATAGGCGCCGCTATTCAAAGTTAAGGCAATACAGCCGGCTGCCAGTTTTGATAAGTCCAGACCTAATACACCTGTACCAAAGTAAACAATAAAAATCTGAACTAGCAAAGGTGTTCCTCTAACGTATTCAATATAGATAATCGCTAAAGCACGTAAAATTTTGGATTTTGACAGCTTCATAAGTGCTAGTAGACCACCAAACAACGCACCGAACAACACACCGATAAAGGCTAGAAAAATAGTATAACCGGCACCGTTCAAGTAGAATTTGCCATATTTTTGAAGGAAGCCTTCGTTGTCGTCAAACATTAATTCAGCAGCTTCTTTTTTATAGCCATCCAAAAGATTATTGTCATTAATCGTTTTGATGGAAGCATTCACTTTTTCATTTAAGATAGGTGTGTTTTTAGCCATCGCAATCGCTGTTTGCTTTTCACCTTCAGTGAAAGATACATCAGCAAAGACTAAATCATCATTTCGATCAACATAAGCTTCGGCGACAGGACCTTCAAGTATAATTGCATCAACCTTTTTATTCTTCAGGTTCATCACTACATCAGGTACTTTTTGTAGAGAGGTTGGTATTGAACCAAGCAATTCATTTTTTGCAAGATCTTCCTGTGTGGTCTGTTTTTGAACACCGACTTTTACATCTTTAAAGTCACTCGTTGAATGAAACTTATCCTGATCTGTTTTACGGACGATAACCCGTTGCTGGACAGTCATATAAGGATCTGAGAAGTCGACTTCTTTTAGCCGTTCAGGAGTGGGAGCCATTCCTGAAATAATCAGATCGATTTTGCCGGTTTTTAAAGCACCTAACAGGGCATCAAAGCCAAGCTCTTCTATTTTTAGCTTAACACCCATATCGTCTGCGATTTTTTGGGCAATCGAAACATCAAAACCGACGATAGTATCTTTTCCATCAACATCTGTGTGGAACTCATAAGGGGCATAGTCAGCGGACAAGCCGACGATTAGTTCACCGCGTTGAATAATCCCGTCATAGATAGAATCTGTTTCTTCTGCTGCTGCCGTCTGAACAGTCAGCAAAGGAATGAATGCCATTAAAAGCGGCAGAATAAAAGCAATTATTTTCTTCCATTTTTTCATGTGCCGAACTCCTTTAGTTATTTAATAAATAATTATGCTGAAAAACTGAATAAATGTATAAAAATTTATTGTTTTTCGATGTGATTTATCATATCATAGTTTGTAATAAACGAAAAGATATAATGTTTAACTAATCAAAAAAATGAATAAAAAATTAGGTCGTATCTAAAAATATCGGCGGCATCCGGATTTTTCAGATACGTCTCAGCCAAGGAGTAGAATGTGCATGGAGCAATCATTAATTGTTAGAGGAGCACCGCAGGAGTATGAATGTCGTTCCGGAGCCTGGAAAGGACTGGAAAATCATTTACAGAGAAGGGGCATCGAACGGGTGCTGGTGCTGCATGGAAAGTTTTCTTGGGAAGCTGCAAAGCCTTTTTTCCCTAAACTAGTGAACACGTATACCAGCTTTATGACATACCGGGGAGAGTGTACGGATGACGAAGTTGAAACTGTTTCAACTCTCATTGAGGCTGAGGCTTTGACTGGTATTGTTGCTGTAGGCGGCGGCAAAGTTGCTGATTTAGGCAAAGCAGTTGGAAATAAATGCAGGATACCAGTTTTGATTCTACCGACGCTGGCTGCTACCTGTGCAGCCTATACTCCTTTAAGTGTTATGTACAATGAGGATGGTTCGATGGACCGTTATGATATCTTTCCAGTCAGCAACGCACTGGTATTAATTGAACCGGAAGTACTGCTGCATTCTCCAGTAGATCTAATGATTGCTGGAATCGGTGATACATTAGCAAAATGGTATGAAGCAGATACTATGATTTCTCAGCTAGATATACAGCCGATTGAGATTGGCGTAGCGGCTTATGCAGCTCGTCAGTGCCGTGATGTTTTGCTGAGAGATAGCCAAAAAGCTATAGAAGCAATGACAGGCGGACGTATAAATCAGCCCTTTCTAAATGTTGTCGAGACTAATATTCTTCTTGGGGGTATGGTCGGTGGCTTCGGTGATGATTACGGCCGAACCGCAGGTGCTCATTCCATCCATGATGCATTGACGATTTTGGCAGACAGCCACCATCAGCTTCATGGTAATAAAGTAGCTTACGGCGTTTTCGTTCAGCTTGTAATTGAAGAAAAATGGGAAGAAATAGAACAGCTACTACCTTTTTACCGCTCATTAGGTTTACCTGCTTCTTTGAAGGATATGGACTTTTCTCTGTCTGAAGAAGAGTACGATTTGGTCTCTACTCGAGCAGCAGCTCCCGATGAGACGATTCATTATATGAAGGAAGTTATTACTCCAGAAGTTGTGAAACAGGCTATGCTTAAATTAGAAGAGTATATGGCAGCAAAAAAATTAAGATAATTTCATAAAATAATTAAAAAAGACGACTGGTGATTCTAGAAAACGCAAGTCGTCTTTTTTATAAACTATACCTTAAATAGTTAGATATATCTCAATTAACTAAAAGACAACTGCTGCTGTAGCCTTTGAGATAAAGAGGAACTATAGCCTCTCCTTCCACTCCACTAGAGGTTCCTACACCAGTGGAACTGGCAAAATGCTTCCTATTAAGTGGACAAAGAGAAATCTTGCAAAGCGACTGGAAAAACAGTATTATGGGAAAGGACTAATTTTGTATAGAAAGTAGGGAAATGAATGACGGAACCAGCCATTCGTTATCGTTTAATAAAGAAAGAAAAGCATACAGGAGCTAGACTAGGTGAAATAATCACGCCCCATGGCACATTCCCGACACCAATGTTCATGCCTGTAGGAACTTTAGCAACAGTAAAGACCATGGCTCCGGAAGAATTAAAAGAGATGGGTGCCGGTATTATCTTAAGCAATACCTATCATTTGTGGCTTCGCCCCGGAGAAGACTTGGTAGAAGAAGCAGGGGGACTGCATAAATTTATGAACTGGGATCAGCCTATTCTGACAGATTCCGGCGGCTTTCAGGTATTCTCACTTAGTGATATGCGAAACATTACTGAAGAAGGGGTACATTTTAAGAACCATTTGAATGGTTCACCAATGTTCCTTTCACCGGAAAAAGCTATTGACATTCAAAATAAGCTGGGCTCAGATATCATGATGAGCTTTGATGAGTGTCCGCCATTTGATGAAAGCTACAGCTATGTGAAGGATTCAATCGAAAGAACCAGCCGCTGGGCGGAACGGGGATTGAAAGCACATAAAAATCCTGACCGCCAAGGCCTATTTGGTATTATTCAGGGAGCTGGTTATGAAGATCTTAGAAGACAAAGTGCAAAAGATTTAATCAGTATGGATTTTCCCGGCTATTCAATAGGAGGACTATCAGTAGGGGAACCTAAGGAAGAAATGAATCGTGTGCTTGAATTTACAACACCATTGATACCTGAGAATAAACCACGTTACTTAATGGGTGTCGGTACCGCTGATTCGCTGATTGACGGTGTCATTCGCGGCGTGGATATGTTTGATTGTGTATTGCCGACACGGATTGCCCGCAACGGAACTTGTATGACTTCTCAAGGACGCCTAGTTGTTAAGAATGCTCAGTATGCCAGAGACTTTCGACCGTTAGATGAGAAGTGTGATTGCTATACATGTAAAAACTATACGAGAGCGTATATTCGCCACTTAATTAAATGTGATGAAACCTTTGGTATCCGCTTAACTTCTTATCATAATCTATACTTCTTGCTGAATTTGATGAAGCAGGTTCGTCAGGCAATTATGGATGATCAGCTGCTGGAATTTAGGCAGGCATTTTTTGAAGAGTACGGCTTTAATAAAGAAAATGCGAAAAGTTTCTAAAAATTATGGTAAATCACTAGTGTTATCAACGTTTTTTTGTTACAGTTAAATGTGATTATATTAATTAATGAGGTGAAATGAATGGGCGGCGGATTTTCAATGATTTTAATGCTGGTAGTTCTTGGAGGAATGATGTTCTTTATGACACGTTCTCAAAAGAAACAGCAGAAGGAACGTCAGGATTTATTAGGTAGTATGAAAATCGGAGACAGTATTGTAACGATTGGCGGACTACATGGCGTAGTTTCAGAATTTGACGATGTGAACAGAACGGTTTTTGTCGACTGTGAAGGGATTATTTTAGAGTTTGACCGTCAGGCAATTCGTACTGTAAAACCAAACATCACTGCGGACGCACCAATGGTAGATGTTGTAGAAGAAACAACAGAAATTGATTTAGATAAACACGAACCTTCTGTTGACGAAGCACCAAAAGAAACAGAAACAAAAGAATAATGCTTAGGTAGAAAAGCCTGTTCATTGCTTGATCAGCTTTGAGAAAGCAAAAAAACTTAGAATTGACAAGGCTGGAACTTAATAACTTCCAGCCTTATTGTTTGCGGCCTATGTAGTGCAAGATTTTAGTGTTAGGCTTTTTTAGAAAGCTAAGGATGCTAAATGACCAAACTACTTTTAGGTGTAAATGATACGGAGAGGGGAACATGATGAAAAAGCTGTCTTGGCATCAGAAGATGCTTTTATCAAAAGAAATAAAAACTAAATGCCGTTCCTTTCATGAAGATGGCTATACGTCTGTAAATGAGCAGGAGCTGTTGAATTATCTGCTTTCTTATCGATGGAAGAGTAAACCAAAACTATCAATTAAAGAATGCAAAAATGATATTTTACATATTCAGCCAAATGATTTTTTTGATTACCAGCAGCTGATTGCACAAACCAGTCCCTTTCGTTTTAACGACTGGCATGATATCGAAGATTTACTATAGTAGTTTTTTAGCAACGAGTCAAAGGCTGGAAGATGCTGCTTGAAAACAAATAGTAGGAGTCAAAAGGAACTCACAGCAGTTCCTTTTTTTATTTAAATAATAGAAAGCAGGGGAGAACTTTGATGAATCAAAAGGTACAGCTAACGAATAAGAGACCCACACCCGAGCAATTTCAGCAATTACGAGTAAACGCCGGACTTTCACCGAGAAATATAGATTCTATTGCTAAAGGACTTGAAAACAGCTGGTGCTGCATAACACTTTGGAATCATCTGGATGAACTTGTTGGAATGGGACGATTGATTGGTGACGGGGGAACTGCCTTTCAAATTGTTGATATAGCGGTTAGACCTGATTATCAGGGACAGGGATTAGGAAAACAAATTATGAGTGCACTGAAAACCTACATAGATGAAAAAATCCCTTCAGCTGCCTATGTAAGCTTAATGGCTGATGGTCAGGCAAAAGAGTTATACCGGCAATATGGCTTTAGTGAAACATTACCCGAATCAGAGGGGATGTATTATAAAAGAAGAAAATGAAGGTTGTGTTTAATTGGACTGTCCAAACTTTTTAAAGGCTGGTGTGTGAAAATATACAGCTAATTGTACACTAATGAGCAAATTGAAAAGTCTTGGATAACAATTGCTTGACTGAATACCTTGCAAAGCAAAGAGGTTGTGACAGAAGTGTTCAGCTTCAAGCAATAATGCGGAAATTCCGAAAATTGTTCTACAAATTTTTGCGAATTTCCGCCTTATTATCGAAGAAGTTACTTCTGAAACACCGTTTATCCGGGTTTAAGGGACTGAGGCATACTAATGTCACAGCCCCTTTACTTTTATATTATTGCCTTTTCTAATGAAAACGATTTAAATAAAAAAACTGTGAAAAAAATCACAAAAAACTATTTACAAGAAAAAAAGAATGGTGTATGATGTGTATGTGAAATAGTTAACAAGTAAACTTTTGATAAATTATTTTAGGAGGATTACAATGGCGAAAACAAAGAAAAAAGAGGAAGCTAAGACTCTTGACGTTCAAACAATGATCGACGAGCTGGCTGCCAAAGCAAATGTTGCATTAAAAGAAATGGAAAGCTTCGATCAAGAAAAGGTTGACCATATTGTTCACGAAATGGCAATGGCTGCGCTAGATCAGCATATGCCTCTAGCTAAAATGGCAGTTGAAGAAACTGGCCGTGGAATTGTGGAAGATAAGGCAATTAAGAACATGTATGCTTCTGAATATATCTGGAACAGCATTAAACATGATAAAACTGTTGGTGTAATCAATAAAGATGACCAAACAGGTATAATTGAAATTGCTGGACCAGTCGGCGTTGTTTGTGGAGTAACTCCTACAACAAACCCAACTTCAACAACAATCTTTAAAGCAATGATCGCCTTAAAAACTGCTAATCCAATCATTTTTGCCTTCCACCCAAGTGCACAAAAATGTTCTGCTGAAGCAGCTCGTATCGTTCGTGATGCAGCTATCGCAGCAGGAGCTCCTGAAAACTGTGTACAATGGATTGAACAGCCGTCAATCGATGCAACTTCTATGCTGATGAATCATCCTGGCGTTGCAATCGTATTAGCAACTGGCGGTCCTGGAATGGTTAAATCTGCGTATTCAACTGGTAAACCAGCTTTAGGAGTTGGTGCCGGTAACGTACCAGCATACATTGAAAAATCAGCAAAAATCAAACGTGCGGTGAACGACTTAATCGTTTCTAAATCTTTCGATAACGGAATGATTTGTGCATCTGAGCAAGCTGTAATTGTAGATAAAGAAGTTTATGCAGCTGTAAAAGCTGAATTTGAAGCGCATCAAGTATACTTTGTAAAACCTAACGAATTACAAAAACTTGAAGATGCAGTAATGAACGAAGGTAAATACGCAGTAAATCCTGCAATTGTAGGTTATTCTGCTGAACATATTGCAAGCTTAGCTGGAATCAAAGTACCTGCTGGAACGAAGATTCTGATTGCTGAACTTGAGGGGGCTGGACCTGAGTATCCGCTATCACGCGAAAAACTTTCTCCAGTTCTAGCGATGATGAAAGCAAAAGATACAGACCACGCTCTTGATTTGTGTGAAGCAATGCTTGAATTGGGTGGATTAGGACATACTGCATGTATCCATACAGAAGATGAAGATTTACAGGTTAAATTTGGTATCCGCATGAAAGCTTGTCGTGTTTTGGTTAACACACCAACAGCTGAAGGTGGTATTGGTAATATCTACAACGAAATGATTCCATCATTGACATTAGGTTGTGGGTCTTACGGTAAAAACTCTGTCTCTAAAAACGTATCTGCAATCAATTTGATTAACATCAAAACTGTAGCGAAACGGAGAAATAATATGCAATGGTTTAAATTACCACCAAAGATTTTCTTTGAAAAGAACTCATTACAGTACCTGCAAAAAATGGAAAACGTTGAGCGCGTAATGCTGGTTTGTGACCCAGGCATGGTTCAATTCGGATATGCAGATACAGTTCGTAAAGAATTACTAAAACGTAAAAATGATGTAAAAATCGAAGTATTCTCTGACGTGGAACCTAACCCGTCAACAAATACAGTATACGCTGGAACAAAAGTAATGACAGACTTCCAACCAGATACAATCATCGCATTAGGCGGCGGTTCTGCAATGGATGCTGCGAAAGGTATGTGGATGTTCTATGAGCACCCAGATACATCATTCTTCGGCGCAAAACAAAAATTCCTGGATATCCGTAAACGTACGTATAAAATTGATAAAGCAGTTAAAACACAATTTGTATGTATTCCGACAACTTCAGGTACTGGTTCAGAAGTAACACCATTTGCGGTTATTACTGACAGCGACACACATGTGAAATATCCATTGGCTGATTACGCATTGACACCAGACGTTGCAATCGTTGACCCGCAATTCGTTATGTCAGTTCCTGCATCTGTAACAGCTGATACTGGTATGGACGTATTAACACATGCGATTGAGTCTTATGTATCCGTAATGGCATCTGACTACACACGTGGTTTGAGCTTACAAGCAATTAAATTGGTCTTTGACTATTTAGAAAAATCAGTGAAAACTCCTGATATGGAATCTCGTGAAAAAATGCATAACGCTTCTACAATGGCTGGTATGGCATTTGCGAATGCATTCTTGGGAATTTGTCACTCAGTAGCTCACAAAATTGGTGGAGAATATGGTATTCCTCACGGACGTACGAATGCAATTCTATTGCCTCATATTATCCGTTACAATGCCAAAGATCCTTCAAAACATGCAATGTTCCCTAAATATGACTACTTCCGTGCAGATACAGATTACGCGGATATTGCGAAATTCTTAGGTCTGAAAGGTAAAACGACTGCGGAATTAGTAGATGCTTTAGTTAAAGCAGTTGCTGATTTAGGTACTTCTGTAGGAATTGACATGAGCCTGAAAGCACAAGGTGTTACTCAGGAAACTCTTGATTCAACAGTTGACCGTATGGCTGAATTAGCTTATGAAGACCAATGTACAACTGCGAACCCTAAAGAGCCGTTGATTAGTGAACTGAAACAAATCATTATCGATGCTTACAACGGATAAGCTAAACTAATGAACAAGATGAACCGAAAGGATGAGAGATTCATTCTTTCGGTTTTTTTGTTATGCCAAAATTATGACTTCAAATTTTAATTTTTACACCAAATAATTTTGTCTAGGAAACAGTTGTTTCTATTTCTAGCTCTTTTAATTAAAGGAGAGAAACTTTGCCAATGTATTTGAATGACAGGGTGTCAATTTGACTCTAATAATCGCAGAGTCAGGATTAGTCTTATGATAATATCATAAGGAGTTTTAAACAATATAAAATAGTCTAGAACGATTTAATTGAGAAATACATAATATCTTAGCGTTTTAAAACTTACTCTTATTAAAAAATTTTTACCATATTATTTGCTTTTAAAAAAGGTAACTGCTATTCTCTTTGAGAAATTATTATTAACAAGGAGGAAAAGAAGTGAAGAAGTATGTAATTTTTAAGGGAATGGCAGCACTGCTGCTGGCCGCAGGTATTTTTAGACCATTAATCGTTTATGGGGAGACAGCTACGTATAAAGAGATAAGTCCCAATGTTTTTTCAGTAGATAAAGAAGCGGCTCAGGTTAAAGCAAATGGGTCTGAAAATGGATGGATGTCCAGTTACTTTTTAGATGGGAAGCAAAGTCTTACGCCGCAAGAGCAAGCGGTTGTGACGTATATCGAACAATACTTAACAAGCTATCTGTCAAAGCAGCCGACAAATCGGGGTTTGATTGGAGATGTGATTGATGGAGCAATAGTTGAACTAGCTTTTGATACGGCTTTTAAAAGAGAGAGTGTTCTCTTCACGCTGATTCAAAATCTAACTGGTTCTAATAATGAAGAAAAGCCTTATACAGACTGGTATAAGGCACTGACGAATACCTCGGAACGATATCAAACTGTGTACGATGAGCCTACGGGTCAAAACATTCAGCTTTATGCCCGTTACATCGACAATCATTCCGAAAAAACAGTCGTTGTGCACAGCGGATACAGAGACGGACAAAACTCTAATTTAACCCATGTAAAGCTGTTCTCTGATATGGGCTACAATGTACTAATTCCGGATACCCGCTCTCACGGAGATAGCGAGGGAGAATATATTACGTTTGGACACTATGAGAAAGAGGATTTGACTGGCTGGATTAATCAGGAGGTACAGAGCAGACCGGATCAGGAGATAATTCTTTTTGGAATATCTATGGGTGCAGCAACAACTATGCTCTCTCAAGCTACCCCCCATCCCAATGTGACGGCTTATATTGAAGACTGCGGTTACTATTCAACTGAGCAGCAATTCCACGATATTCTAAACCTGTTTACCCAATTTTTTAAATATATTCCATTAGTTAAGGATTACGATTGGACTGGAAAGGAAGGTCAGCTGATTAATAAGCTGAATGAAGAGAAAACTAAACCAATCCTGAAAATGGATATCTATCAAGTTGCTCCGATTAATGCTGTAGACAAAACGGGTGTACCAAAGCTATTTATTCATGGAGATGCGGACTGGTTTATTCCACCAGTGGCTCAAGAGGTTCTGTATGATAAAGCAATCGGCTACAAAGAAAAGCTAACCGTCGCAGGGGCGGAGCATGGTCAGTCGATTTATATTGATGAGGCTTTATATACCGCAACGGTTCATTCATTTTTAGAAACAGTTGATAATATGACTGTTAAAAATCCAGTAGTAGCTCTGGATGTGAACTTATTGAAAAATACTGATTTTGAAACGAATGAGACCCACCTTATTGATTGGGAAACCAGTACTGATAATCAAGCGTTTAGTAATGCTCCGCTCAGCAAGAACGGGTTAAACGAATTCGTTTTGAAAAAGCTTTTACTTACGGATATGGTTACTGTTTTTCGTGAGGAGGAAGGTTTGCGCTTTTTTAATAGGCAGTATAATAATATAGGAGCTATTGGTCAGTTGCTTGCAGTGAAAGCTGGTGAGACATATGAGCTCTCTTTTAATGTAAAAAATGATACAGAAGCCTTGGTGACCTACCCGAATGTTCTATATAGTTTGGGAAACCAGAGGATAGATGAAGGATTGAGTGCAACTCAGAAACAAAGTAAAAAACTGTTATACACAGCAGAAACAGATGGTGAGATTCGTGCCAGTATAGGAGCTAAACTAGGCTATAAAACACTCATTTCCAGAGATTATACCTTTACAACATTTTCCGGCATACAAGTTGTAAATGCAGATCGTACGCCACCAGAGGTACCAAGTATTACTTCAATCACCTTAGCTGGTGACAGCTATCAGATTGAAGGCACAGGTGAGGCCAACACAAAGCTTTTACTTGAAACTTCAGATGGAGTTGTCATAAGTACTTCTGTAGTAACTGAATCCGGCAGCTTCCAGCTCATGGTAGATAAGGAACAAAAGGAGCTGCTGCATTTAATCAGTCAGGACGATAAAGGCAATCAAAGTCAGTCGGTAGTGATTGTCTTCCAATAATTTAGAAGTGTTTAAAAGATGAACGTTCGTGCTGAGTAGGCATTGACGTTCATTTTTTGATAAAGAAATTACAAATTATTTTTGTTTGTTTGACAATAAAGGTAACTGGTTATATAATTATGTAACTAGTTATCTTTATTGAAGGAGTGTTTTGATGGATTATACAGCGATGGGTGAACAGGAATATATTTTTGCAGGGATATTTACTTTAGCTAACCGACTTCAAAGGCTAGGCGACAAGCTGGATGACCATATGACGATAAAGCAATGGATGTTGATTGCTGTAGTTACAAAAGCGGAAAATCAAATGCTGACAATTAGTGAAGCTGCAGCTGTTATTGGCAGCTCACATCAAAATATCAAAAAAATGGCAGTTATTTTGGAAAAACAAGGATTTTTAACGCTTTCCAAAGCACCAGAAGATGGCAGAGTGGTCAGGCTTAGTCTAACAGATTACTGCAAAAACTATTTTGCTGAACGAGATGAGAGTGAACAGACATTTTTAGCTGCTGTTTTTCAGGGGTTTGATGAAGAAGCGACAGCAGGTTTGTACAAGGGGCTTAGGCTTCTCCAACAAAATATTGAAGAGCTTGAAAAGAAAGATGATTTATGAGGAGGGACATTATGATAAAGATTGTAGGAGGACTTGGACTAGTCGTTGTGCTGCTCTGTATTTACTTGCTAATACCGGGAGGAAAGCTGTGGCAGAAGTATCTTGCAGACACAGAGCAGTCTTTTGCAGAGATAAGCGGCAGCCGTGAGCCTTCCGGAAAGTTTTCAAAGGATACTGTTGCTCAGCTGCCGCCGCTGCTTCAAAGACATATTACCAATGGCGGATATTTAGAGAAACCGCTAATGAGCAACATGTTTATCCAATTTATCAATACACAGTTTCGGTTATCACCAGATAAGAAAACAATGCCTATTCAATTTCAACAGCTGAACTTTGCCGGACGCCCTGATCGTCATGCTTTTCTAACAGCCAAAATGGCAGGTGTACTGCCGCTGCAGGCAAAAGACAGTGTGATTGCTGGCATTGGATCAATGACCGGAGTTTTGTCAAAGCATTTTCAGTTGTTTCGGTCTACTGGGGCAGAGATGGATCAGGGGCAGTTGATTACGGCCCTGGCAGATGCCGTTTATCTGCCGTCGTTGTTTGTACAAGATTTCGTTACTTGGAGAACCATTGATGAACAAACTGTAGAAGGCTGTATTACTTGGGAAAATATCTCAGCAGCCGGGCGTTTCAGCTTCGATGAGCAAGGGAATATCATACGATTTGATACCGACGACCGCTACATGGATGATAATGGAAAAGGTAGCAAGCTCGTGCCTTGGTATGTGCTTTATACGAATTATCAAAATCAAAATGGATTCTGGCAGCCGGGGAAGGTTCAGGTTAACTGGCAGCTGCCAGAGGGAGCTTATACGTATTTTGAAAGTAATCAAATAAAAATTGAGTATTCTGTTGAGAAATTTCCTGAAAGCTGAGGGTTCTATGACTGTTGAGGGATTAAACAAAGCAATGGAGCCTGAAAATAATTAGCAGAGTCTCAGCTGATAAAGTATAATTTTTATCAAGAGTAATTATTTTAGGAGGAGTATATGTCTCAAGAAGAACAGTTTAAACAGGAACAGGAAAAGTGGCAGCCTGGTATTTCTTTGCAAAATACATTTCAGCTAGAAAATCTAAAGCTGGTTGCAGGGGTGGACCTTGCCTATTGGGAACATGAAGGCAAGGAATACGGGGTCTGCTGTATCGTATTGATTGACTATCATACAAAGGAAGTTGTAGAAACAGTGGATCATTTTTCGAGGATAGAGGTTCCATATATATCTGGTTATTTAGCCTTTAGAGAGCTGCCGCTTATTTTAGAAGCAGTAAAAAAGCTGACGAAAAAACCAGACCTTTATATGTTTGACGGAAACGGTTACCTTCATTATCGACATATGGGGATTGCCACTCATGCTTCTTTTTATTTGAATACACCATGTATTGGTGTAGCGAAAACCTATTTAAAAATTGCTGGTACAGACTTTACAATGCCTGCAAATGAAGTAGGCGCAAAAACAAAGATTCTTATAAATAGTGAAGAATACGGAGCAGCAGTTCGCTCTAGAAAAGATGTCAAACCTATTTTTGTTTCTTGTGGAAATTGGATTGATTTAACAACCGCCTGTAAGATTACCATGCACTTTATTGAAAAAAACAGCAGACTACCGCTGCCGACTAGATATGCAGATCTTGAAACACATATAAAAAGGAGAAAATACCAGCAGTCACTTTAGCAGGAAAATGCGGATTATTCGATAAATCATCAGGCATAGCTGAAGAATTATAGACGAAGAAAAAATGTCGGATGAAGTGGTTATCAATTAAGTAAGACTTTATTGAAAGCACAGTAAATGAAACTGCTAATCTTGCCTTGGAGATTTTTCGTTGACTATCTGTATTTAGTAAAGGAGAGCTCCCACGATTTATTCAGATAGCAACGAAAAAAAGAGTTCAAGGCTTTGAGAAGGTCCTGAACTCTTTCATTTTGGATTTAAATAACTACTATGTTCACACGATTTACTGCATCATCAGAATCATTGCAATTGCTGAAATGGCATTATTGACGAAGTGAACCGCGATGGAAACTTCCAGCCGTTTCGTTTTATAATATGGGTAAGCCATAATCAGACCAAGTAAGGCATAGAGCATGAAATCAATAAACGTAGTCGCTGTATGAATCAATCCGAAAACAATTGAGCTGACAGCCATTCCGATAAATGGCTGATTTTTAAACAGCAGACCCATAATGCCGCCGCGAAAAACGATTTCCTCCATAATTGGTGCTGAAACTGCAATCAACAAAAATAACAGAACAGAGCTTTCACCGGAAAAGATAGAATCAATAATCGCATCATTAGCAGTAGTTTCCTGCCCATTTACAAGTTGCCCCAAATAAGTACCGCCAATCGCTACAATTCTTCCTGCAAAATACAGAACAGCAATCATTAATACATTTTTTTTGTTTATCCAGTCAAATGTAAACTCACATAGACCCAGTTTTTTTGCCAGCCACATCAATAAAACAATATTGGCAACTGTAATAAGAATAAGAATTAGCGTATTAACGCTGGACATTGCTGCCTGCCCGCTGGCTAGAGACATCCCCTTGAGCACACCAAAAACAGTCATACTCACCTGACTCAAAATAAATAAACCGACAACAATAAAAAAATTCTTTACATAGTTCATTTCTTCACTCCTTTATATAGCTATGCTAACTATTAATTCTAACAAAGCAGGTGGTTGGTTTTCAAGCATTAGAATAAGAAACTTACTTTTGCGGGAAACTGTAAGTCAGCGATTTTTTTAAAAGTAGAAAATGAAATTAATGTTGACAGAGGTAAAACTGACATGATAGTATAAAATAAATAACGTGCAGAGGAGGAGAGAGTATGATGACAACTACAGTAAGCAAATCAATGCGTCAAAAGACAAAAAATGATCGAGTATATGCTAGTGTTTTTGAGTTATCCGTATGTTGTTTTCATGCGCTCTCAAAAAACTAAAACAGGTATACAGCTGGTTTTTAGCTATCTATTGAGCTAGATAATTTATTTGTTCAATCGGTAAGTAGAGAAAACAAGACGAAGAATCGTCTCGTTATCAGTCTGTGTGTAGTTTTAGATTAGTAGACCTGACAATCATTTTTTGTGGTTGTCAGGTTTTTTGTATGCCCCAAAATTAGCGGAGGTGCTACCCATGAGTGGAAAAAAAGGAAAATTTAGAGAAAAATAACAGGAACGCAGGCATTCTGCGTTCTAATTTAAAAGAAAATGAGGAAACAGAATGTTAACAGTACAAGGAAAATACAACGAGGCAGTCATTTATACTGATCAGGTTAGTGATGGAACGATTGGTCAGATTATTGGCTTATGTAATCAAATAGCTGCTAAAGATAGTAAAATTAGAATTATGCCGGATACGCACAGTGGAACAGGCTGTGTAATCGGTACGACAATGCAGATTAGCGATAAGCTTATTCCTAATCTGGTTGGAGTGGATATTGGCTGCGGCTTGTATGCGGTAAAAATCAAAAAGAATATTAAACTGAATTTTGATAAGCTGGACCGAATCATTCGCTCTAGAATACCAAGTGGTAATCAGGCTCATAAACAACCAGTCAGTGATTTTGAATTAGGCGAGGTATTGGCGCCAATTCATAAAGGCTGGGTACTTAGAAGCTTAGGAACACTCGGCGGAGGTAATCATTTTATCGAAGTAAATGAAGGGCAAGACGGCTATTATCTCGTTATTCACAGCGGCAGCCGGATTTTAGGGAAAGAAATTGCCGAATATCACCAGGAAGCAGCATATCAGGAGCTGTCTACACTTAGAAAAGAGCTAAAGCTTCAAATGAAAACCGCAGAAAAAAATGGCGAAATTGAAGAAGTCCAAAAGCTGAAAGAAGAGCGGGAAAGAGCAAAAATACCTTACGAACTGTCCTACTTGTCTGGTCAAGGATTAACTGACTATTTGAACGATATGAAAATTGCCCAAGCCTACGCTGCTGAAAACCGCCGCTTAATGGCAGAAATCATCTTAAAAGGGATGAAGTGGAAAAAATCAGTAGTTGAACAATTTGATTGTCCACACAATTATATTGATTTGAAGCAGAGTATTTTGAGAAAGGGAGCAGTCTCTGCTCAAAAAGGAGAGCAGCTGATTATCCCTTTGAATATGAAGGACGGCAGTATCATCGGACGAGGTAAAGGAAATCCTGAGTGGAACTATTCAGGACCTCATGGAGCTGGCCGTCAGCTAAGCAGGTCGGAAGCGAAACGCCAGATTAGTCTGGAAAGCTATCAACATGTTATGAAAGGAATCTGGACAACCTCGGTTTCCAAAAAAACAATAGATGAAGCACCTAAAGCTTATAAGCCGGTGAAACAGTTATTGGCTGATATCGAACCGGCAGTGGAGGTACAGGAGATTATTCGCCCGCTATATAATTTTAAAGGATGAGGTAGAGAAATGACACAGACAAGAAACAGAAGCATCATGAAAAAGGATTTGTTGATGTTGGAAGCATCGGCTGAAAAAGCCGGGCTAAAATTGAATACAATGGTAAATCTGTCAAATGATAAAAAGCTGGAGTTAGGCAAGATGCTCTGGCAGGCATTTCAGGGAACAGAGGATGATCAGGGAGAAACGCTGGAAGAGATGAAGCAGGAAGTAGCAGAAACCTTTTCTGGAAAATACGGTGAGCTTCTCGAGGAGCATTCCTTTATAGTGATGGACGCTTCGGGGCATATTGAGGCAGCAGCAATGGTAACGGCTTTTCGTAAAAGACTGCCACTTCTGGTCTATCTGGCAACAGCTCCAGAGGCTCGGAAACAGGGATTAGCGGGCGTTTTACTAAAAACTGCAGCAGCATCTTTAGCTAGTATGAAATACGATGAACTCTATTTAGTGGTCAGCAACCAGAATTCCGCTGCTAGAAATATATATAAACATGCTGGTTTTGTAGATGTAGGTACAGATTGGGCAGAGGTACTGAAAAACAAAAAAATGGAAATGGGGAAATAGAATGAAAAATGTTCATTTAGAACCCATTAAACAGGAGAATATAGAAGCTGCGTTCCAATTAAACGTGGCAGAAGAGCAGCATAGATATGTTGCACCAATTGAAAAGAGTCTGGCGTATGCTTATGTAAACAGGGATCAAGTGCAGCCCTTTGGTATTTATGCAGAAGAGCAGATGGTCGGCTATGTATTAACAATTTATGATCCTTCCGACGGTATGTACTGTGTCTGGCATATGTTGATTGACTCAGCCCAACAGGGGCAAGGATATGGCTATGAAGGATTGAAGCTGGTGCTGGACTATTTCCGCTCGGAACCATTTGGCAAAGGAACAAGTATTGGACTTTCCTGTCATGAAGAAAATACACAGGCTTTGCAGTTATATCGTAGACTGGGATTCAAAGAGACTGGTGAAAAGGATGATGAAAACGAGCTGACTATGCTCAGGGATTTTAGCTGACTAAATGAGATTCTCAGATAGTTGAACCGTCAATCATCTTGCTTTAGCAGACTATAAATCAAGCAGTTTAGAAAAAATGGAGCCACCCAAAAAGTGTTATACGTTAACTTGTTTTGATAGGCAAAAAATAATAGGTATCGTAGAGTCTGGGAGATAAATAAATTCCCAGACTTTTAGTATACCTAAAATCGAATCAGCGGTGAGGCATAAATAACTCCTGCCAGGCTAAGCAAAATTGATGAGGTTATTTCAGTTATAAAAAGAACTTCTTTTTCCTTAGCTTCCGTATAATGCAGCATATCTTCGGGTAAAATAGTCAAAAAAGAATGTTAAAGGATATGTGCCAATCTGGACATAATTTTCTGTTGTGACATGAATTGTCTGACTAAACTGATTTGTCAGCATATTTTTGGTATTTTGAGTAATGAAAACCGATTTTGCAGGACTTTGACTAATCATTTGAACCAGTTCGGGGGATTTTGTCAGCAGCGTCCCGTATGAAGAAATGACAATAATAACCGATTGTTTATCAAGGGATGTAATCAGCTTCTGCTGCAAATCCTCTGTTTCACCTAAAAAAACAACTTTCTTACTAGATAAAAGTGAAGTTTGTATATCTTTGGCAAGCTCAAGTGTTGCACTATAGCCGATTAAAACAACGGTGGAGGCATTATGAATTTCCTGCAGCAGTTCATCAATGACACGAATATCTATCGTTTGCAAAACATCCTGCACAGCAGTGGTAATCTCTTCACTGTAATTTTTTAGATAGCTTTCGGGCTCTTCCTTCAACAGCTGAAATTGGACGGTATTCATCCGTAATGCGTTGTAGGGAGACAAAGAAATAAGGGCAGTGAGTGCTTTTCTCAATGAGGCAAAGGAATCAAACTGAAAATGGCGGCTAAAGCGAGTCAGCGTTGCCGGAGACACATAGCACTGTTGGGCAATTTCAGAAATTGTCAGTTTTGGTACTTCTTCTGTATGAGTCAATAGATAAAGAATGATTTTTGAATAGCTGGTTTCTCTTTCGTGGGTATTCAAGTAAGTCAGAAAATTATAGATATCAAACATCAGTGAAGCACTCCAATCACAAGTTCATTTTCATCATGGTGAAAATGACGGATAAATTTGAAAATAGAAAGACAAACAGGAAAATCCCGCGAGGTTTTCCTGTGCTATGATAACTAAGATGATTCAATTATACACTAGAACGGAAAAGAAAGGATGAAAACTATGAGTGGGTTTCCTCAAAACTTTTTATGGGGCGGTGCAACAGCTGCCAATCAATTTGAAGGTGCTTTTTTAGAAGATGGAAAAGGCTGGTCAACAGCTGACACAGCTCGCTATATCAAGGAGAATGGAACAGATATTCATGCTATTACTAAGCCAATGACAACAGCTGACGTTAAAGCAGCGATGGCTGATCAGGAAGGCGTGTACCCTAAACGCCATGGGATTGACTTTTATCATCGATACAAAGAAGATATCGCGTTATTTGCAGAAATGGGCTTCAAAACGTTTCGACTGTCTATTTCCTGGCCGCGGATTTTTCCAAATGGTGATGAAGCAGAACCGAACGAAGCCGGTTTGGCTTTTTATGATAGAGTCTTTGATGAACTGTTGAAATACGGAATCGAGCCTTTAGTAACAATCTCTCATTATGAATTTCCATTAGAATTAGCTTTCAAGCAAAATGGTTGGGAAAGTCGGAAAACAATAACTGCTTTTGAAAGATATGCCCGTGTTCTTTTCAATCGTTATAAAGATAAAGTGAAATATTGGCTAACATTTAATGAAATCAATATTATCGGTATGACAGGGTACTTGAGCGGCGGTCTTTTAGCTGATCAGACAGATAATATGTTACAAGCACAGTATCAGGCAGCCCACCATCAGTTTGTGGCTAGTGCACTGGCAGTAAAGGCTTGTCATGAGATTATCCCGGATGCAAAAATCGGTTGTATGCTTGCTAGAATGGAAGCTTACCCTGATACGAGTAATCCGCTTGATGTAATGGAGAGTATCAATAGTGACCATACAAACTTGTTTTATTCAGATGTACAGATTCGCGGTTATTACCCAAGCTATATGAAGAAATTTTTCCGGGACAATCAAATTACTATTAAGAAAGAAGCAGGAGATGATGCTCTGCTTCGCGAAGGAACAGTAGATTATATGTCCTTTAGCTACTATATGAGCAGCATCGCCACTCATGAAAAATCAGCAGATACAGTAGGTGGTAATTTGCTGGGCTCTAAGAAAAATCCATACCTTAAAGCCAGTGACTGGGGTTGGCAGATTGATCCAGTAGGATTACGCATTACAATGCATAAACTATATGACCGCTATCAAATCCCGTTGTTTATCGTTGAAAATGGACTGGGAGCGAAGGATGTTGTTGAGGCAGACGGCAGCATTCATGATTCTTACAGGATTGATTATTTAAGAGATCATATTAAAGAAATGGAAGCAGCCATTGATGAAGGTGTAGAGTTGATGGGCTACACACCTTGGGGCTGTATAGATTTAGTTAGTGCAAGCACTAGTGAAATGTCTAAACGTTACGGTTTTATTTATGTAGATTTGGATGATGAAGGGAACGGCACACTGGCACGCTCGAAAAAAGATTCTTTTGATTGGTACAAGAAGGTTATTTCAAGTAATGGAGCTGATTTAGCATAAGAAAAAGGATTTCGGAATTTTTCCGAAATCCTTTTTTATTGGTAAAGGGAATCTAGACTAGTTGTATTTATAGACTCAGTAATATCAAGAAATAGTAAGGGGGATACTTAGAGAGTGCTTATTTTCGAAGAAGTAGCTTTTGCGTCTACAGTTTCCCTATTCTTGTTCACCAACCTTAAAAGGACGAGCTTCGTTGACTGTAGTATTGGTAAGGAATACCCCGGCTTTCACACCAGTCAATTAGTGAACGGTCAAAAACAAGGTCGGTGGTCGTCAGTTCCTCAGTCGTACGTTTTCCAAGCAAGGTGTAAAGCAGTGTTAATTCTTCCTGCCATTGCCGGACAAGAGCGATAGCAGCATCCAGACCATTACTCATAAGATAAGTAAGAATAGTCCCCGAAATGCCTACGCCTTTAGCACCTAGACTTAGAGCTTTTATGATATCAAGAGAATTTCGAATGCCGCCGGAAGCCAAAATTGTCATTTTATCACGATGACCAGAAGACTCCAATAGAGAAATAACTGTAGACTGTCCCCAGTCGTTTAAGAAACTAAGTTCTCTTTTTTTTCTACGGGCATTTTCAATTTGTGTAAAGCTGGTTCCACCACGGCCGCTGACATCAACAGTTTGAATACCAATCGAAAATAGCTGTGCAAGAGTTTGACTGCTCATACCAAAGCCGACTTCTTTAACCATTAAAGGACAATCAAGCTGCTGATTAATTTCTTCAATCTGCTCAAGCCAGCTGGTAAAATCGCGGTCCCCTTCAGGCATAACTAGTTCCTGGGGGGCATTCAAGTGAATTTGCAGACCATCCGCTTTGAAAAGCTCTACAGCTCTCTTTGCATCGTCTAACGAAGTACCGGCTCCAATATTTGCAAGGATTTTCCCGTTAGGGTTCTCTTTGCGGACAATACTGTAGGAGTCTGACAGAGTCGGATCTTTCAATGCAGCACTGACAGAGCCTGTAGCCACCAACACTCCTGTTTCTCTGGCAATGATTCCTAGCTGCTGATTGATTTTCTTGGTTTTTTCACTCCCGCCAGTCATGGCATTGATATAAAAAGGTAGTGGAAGAGAAAAGCCGAGAAAATGCGTGGTTAAATCTACAGTCTCTGTACTCGCTTCTGGGAGTGAATGATGGACAAATCGTAAACGGTCGAAATCATTCTCTTGTTCTTTATGAAAAGCTTTAGCTAAAGATAAATGTTCATCTTTGCGGTTGTTCATATTCATGACCTCCATAAAAGTAAACATGTAATGGCAGTAAAGTAATTTCCTCTTTCTCCCAAGCACTGACTAAAGGCAGAATACCATTTTTTTGCTTGAAAAGAACAATCCCGCAATCGCCGCCGCCAGCTCCAGAAGATTTCGCTGCTCCGCCGAATTCCTCGGCTAAATCACACAGTTTTCTGAGTGCGGGAGTCTCAATGACTACACCTGTCAGAGAAGTCAGCTGTTGTAAGAGCAACCGGTTCTCTCTAAGAGCCGTCTGAATAGCAGTGAGATTATTTTCCTTGAAGCCTCGAATCATTTTTTCAACGCAGCGTTTGCTGCTGGAGAGAAAGGACTGATAAGAAGCTTCGCGTTCTTTCTTCGAATGATGTACCTGATCGACTAAATCAGAAGTAGAAGCAGGATTGCCTGTCCAGCCAATGAGCAGCCGCAGCTGCTCGGGAACCGGAAGAGGCTCAATCATTAAATTAGGCCATTGCTGATTCAACAGTTTAGAAAGAGAGGCTTGATGACTTTGTTCCCTCACCCAATGATGATCAAATGTAGAAAAAGCAATCCAGCCGCCGTAACAACTGGCGGCAATATCCCCACAGGAGCCGTTCCCCTGAACTTCCAGATGAGCTAATGCGGAAAGCTTGAATATTTCCTCATTAGCCAGCTTCAGCTGATAAAATTGGTTAAGAGCCTTCACTGTAGCTACAGTAACAGCACCGCTTGATCCCAGTCCATATTTTCTACCGCTGGCGCTGTCTAGCTCGCTGGTTACTTTTAGGTGGTAAAACGATAGTGAACGCTGTTGTTCCTGAGCATATTTTTCTGTTAAACGGATAGCTGCAAGAATATAGTGAAAGGGGTTCTCCCGAGTATCTAAAACCAGCTCGTTATCCTTTCTAGTCCAGCGCACAGGAATTGAACGATATTGTTCCGACTGAATGCTGCCATTCTCCGTTGACTCTTCCAGGCGAACGGTAACAAACTGATCAACCGCCACAATAACTGCTGGATGACCAGGTTCTACTACAGCATATTCTCCAGAAATAAATAACTTTCCGGGAGCAGATACTTCAATCATTGTCCATCAACCTTTCCGGTTTAAGTATTTCCAAACCAGGACCGGTATTGGCTAAAATCAACTGTTTTTCATTAAAATGCTCAGAAAAGAAATGATAAAGCTTTTCCTGATCCTTCTTCTGAACAAGTACTTTAACATTTGGTCCGGCATCCATTGTAAAGTAGCAAGGGATGCCCTGCATCCGGCAGCTTCTAACCAGATTCATCGCTTTGAGAGAATCTGGTGACCAGTAAGTAAAGGGAGGGACAGCACCTAGTGTTGTACCGTGCATCCTAAGCGCATTTGATTCAGCGACTTCACCTAGTGCGCTGAAATTATTTTCTGCAATCGCCTGTTTAGCCAGCTCCAAATCGTCAGCTGCCCCTGTTAGCCAGCCTTGATAAAAAATCGAGGTATCAACCGTTCGCTTCATTCCATCACGGCTGGAAACATCCTTTTGTGTGTCATTTACAAGAATAAACAGCATAGACAGTTCATTTTCCCACGAAGAAGCAGGAACTTGAACTGCGAAAGAGGTATCATCTGAATCACCTTTCCGCCATTCAGCAAATCCGCCGAAGATACTGCGGCAGGCGGAACCCGAACCTCTTCTTGCCAGCTTAGAAAGCTCTTGAGGAGATAGCTCCAAGGATAGAGCAGCGCTGCAGGCACCTGCTAAAGCTGCCAGACCACTTGCAGATGATGCTAAACCAGCCGCTGTAGGAACAAAATTACGGCTGTCGACTGAAGCATAGTGGCTGATAGAGTATTTCTTTCTAAAAATTGTCAAAAATTTACTGATTTTTTTTGTCTGCTCTTTATTTTGAAGACGATCATTTAAATAGAAGCAATCCTGTGAAAGGGCGGAGTCAAAGGTGACCTCTGTTTCTGTATAAAAAGCGTCCAATGTTAGGGATAGACTGCTGTTCATAGGTAGAATCAGCTGCTCATCTTTTTTCCCCCAGTACTTAATCAGGGCGATATTTGTATAGGCCCGTGCTTTTCCAATGTGTTTCATGCTAGATCCCCCAGTGTCTGTATCCAGGTATTTACAGCGCCATGCTGCTTCATTGCCGTAGCAATCTTTTCTGCAATAATTGGTGTCTCCGCTAGAGCGATAACACAGCCTCCGCGTCCGCCGCCAGTCAACTTGGCTCCAAGTGCCCCTTGTTTATGAGCAGCTTCCAGCAGCCGGTCAATCATTGGGTGGCTGACAGTCAAATCAGCCAACAACATTTGAGCTTGGTTCATAATAGTGCCAAGCCTGCGAACGTCATTAGCTAAAATTGCTTCTTTCGCTTCAATTGTCAGCTCTCCCAGCTGCTGAATTTTTGGGCTGATTTTTGCTTTATTAGTATCAAAGAGATGAGCGACGTCTTTGACAGCTTCTCTTGTCTGCCCTTTGATGCCAGTGTCTGCGACAATCAGGTAGGCATTTTCCAGCTTCATAGGAAAGGTTTCAAGCTCGCTACCCTTGACAAAAAACAGTGGCTGGGAGCCGCTGGTGGCGGCTCCGTCAATCCCGCTGGGATTCCCATGAGCAATTTTTTCCGCCCGATTAACTAAAACAGTTAGTTCCGCTTTGGTATAGCTATAGCTGTAGTAGTCAAACAAGCTGCGAATCACAGAAACTGCAACTGCGGCACTTGAGCCCATACCTCTTTCTGGTGGAATTGTACTATCTATAGTAAAAGTAAAAGACTCAGCTTTTTTTAAGTAATTTAGTGTTTGATAAATGCTTTCTTTAATATTTTTCAGTTTTGCCGGTGCATCCGCCAGCAGTCCTTTATAATAAGTGCAGTCAATTGTCATTTCTTTTGCAGGAACTGCTGTAGTTGTTACCTGCGCCGCTTGGAAGGGAAATGCAACAGCTGGTTCGCCATAGACGACAGAATGCTCGCCAATCAAAATGATTTTTCCAGTTGCATGACCTGTTCCGCTCGTTAGCTTATTCATTTATAAAAAACTTCCTTTATCTAAAATATCAAATGTGAGGTAATCCATGGTGCCGCATAGAGAATCATGAACTGGACACCATAGTTGACGCCCATCTTGTTTAACGTCCCACAGACAATCCCAACTAAAAGAACACCGAATATATTAACAAGTCCTGCATCCATAAAAGCCAACAGCAGGATAAAGCCGATGAATAATCCTAAAATTGCTTCATGAGGGATTTTCTTTAAAACAAAAGCAGTCATCTGCTGGGCGTAGTTCATTGCGATGAAATAGGTAATAACAGAAGCAATTACGGCAGCAAAAAGAATCGCAAAAACAAACTCTCCCTTTGTAAGCAGATGATGAATGTTTCTATCCAAAGTAAAGACTGGCGGGGCATTAAATAATGCATTTGCTGGTCCTACTGCAACTGGCGACAAAGGAATACCCAAGGCAATTAAAGGAATGATTACACCTGAAAGATACGTTGCATGAGATAAAGCACTCATCGAAGTAATTGCCATACTGGCTTTTTTTACAGGATCTTTTTCCTTGTTAGCAGCGATTTCTCCAAATAGAATGGTCAGACCCACTGGGCTTAGAAAGAACAGGAAGTTAGACAATAGAGAAACAACAGCACTTGTACCAGCTTCTTTTTTTGTAATTGTCTTAAGAGGATGCTTCAATGCAGCTTCTTCATCCACATGCTTAATGGTTATCTTCTTTTTAGCGTATTTCGGTAAGGCTGCCCGTTTTTGCTCATTTAATAGACCAAGCAGGGAGACGATCAGCGGTCCGATAGTAATACCTAAAAAGAAAGAAGTGGTAACGGTTTTTTCCTGTGGAACTGCACCAATTCCCCAATAAAGATAGCGCAAACCTTGAAATAGTAATGCCAGAGGAATAATGCTGATTAGAGCAAATAATTTATTTTTTCCGATAAGAGCTAAAAAAACAGCGCCAAACACGAATAGAAGTGCGGCATAGGATTTTACAGATTCGGAAAAAGGCGCAAGAATATTTGCCAGCAGCAAACTGACTGGAATAGCAATTACTGTTCCAATAATAGAGCCGGTTGCCATTTTTTTAATACTGGTAGCAGCCATTCCCTGATTTTTTAGAAAAAGTGCATGCTCAATCATTGGAGTGGACATTACACCACCCGGCAGTCCAACTAAAGCAGTCGGAATTGCATTCATCAGGTTTAGAGTCACGATTGCAGCGATAAAAAAAGTTAAGACTACGATAGGTTGTACCCCTGAAAGAACAAGGGCTAAGGTCACCGGCATTAAGACAGAAGTTTCATCTGTACCAGGAACAAAACCTATAAATGTATAGAGAACGACTGCTCCAAGAACTGCCAGCAGCATTTGAAGTAAGAGAGAAGCATCCATACTAATTTTCCTCCTCCACTATGCGCTTTGGCTTAATTAAAAAAGTCGATAGGAGGAAGCCCAGTACCGCACCGCCAAGACCGAAAAATAGTTGTTTTGTCTGGTCAGCAGCAGGGGCCAGGAAATAGCCGCCCATAGTTAAGCCGCTGCAGATTAGAACGGAAAGAATCAAGTCGCTGATTTTTACCAGATCTCCCCAAATCTCAATAAATTCTTTTTTCACTTTTTTCTCCTTTCGATAACCATAACAAAGGAAGTGTCTAAAAAATACAGACTTCGTTAAGAACCACTATCCTAAATTATTTAATCAGGCTGCTTACAAACTTGTAAGGTCAACCTTCATTAGTTTATCGAAAAAGGAATAGCAAGTAAAATTCTTACGCTCATTTCTAAAGAAAACGTTAAGCTGTTTTCTTCCTATATAAATGCTGCGTTGGTTTTATGGCAAGCTATTTAATTTTTACACCTAATGTTCCGGCAATAACTAAAGCCTGTTCGGCATTAATTATCAGTCCACGAATCGATTCTGGTGAAAAAGCAATGGCATCGAAACGGTTTTCCGACAAATCAAGCTTATTCAGCTTAGTATGGAACCATTGGCTTTGTGTTAGTTCACAGTCTGTCAGCTTTAAATGCTGCCAGTCAACTTCAGTAAAGTCACTTTGATTCAGACGATTCTTTTCAAAATGGGTAACTTTTAAGGTTGAGGCAGCAAAAGAAGCATAATCCAGCATGCAGTCGTCAAACAGACAGTCTTTAAAATAGCCTTCAGCAAAATTAATACCAGTTAGTTTGCACCCTCTAAACTCTACCTGATGGAAGCTCGACCCTATCCAGTCGGCATTTGAAAAATCACAGTTTTCAAAGACAACATTTACACATTCAAAATGTCGAAGTCGGCTGCCGGGAAGCAGCAGCTTTTTAAAATGACATTCTTTGAAAAAAAGGTGATGAAAATCAATCTCTGTTAACAATTGATTCTCAATAAAAGACGCTTCAACAATGCCTTCATCTTCTAGCTCAAGGTCGTGGCGTGGCAGCTTTGCCGGCAAAACTGGCAAAATTCGTTTCTTTTCTTTCATATTTGAACCTTCTTTCGAAAATAATTGTCTTTCTATTATATACTAAAATTATTTTTCTCATGGAACAGGAAAAAAGCCGTTGAAAAGGTTTCTAAGAATAAGATGAGTGAATAATAAGAGGGAGGGAGTTTATTGTCGACAGCAAGAAAAAAGTATTAAAAGTCATTTTTTTAGGGAAATATGCTGAAATACGAAAAAAATTAAAGGAATGAACGGTAATTTTCGATAGATGCGATAGAAAAGACAATAATTTATACTATCATTCGGGTTATTGGAAATAAGAAGGCTGAATAATATACGATAAAAAGTAAGTAAATAATAGCTGGAAGTATCACGTTTTTATAATTATTAGGAGAGAATAAGATTTTTCTTGATTTTTTAATGTTATGCGGGTAAACTATACCTCATAGCAATAAATAATTATTAAATTCTGAGTTTTCAGAAAAATGAGAACAGAATTTTCTAGGAGGACATGGGAATGAAGTTTAAAAAGTCATTTGCTTTAGGGACAGTAACTTTACTTAGCGCAGCAGTACTTACTGCGTGTGGCGGCGGTGGAACAACAGACGACTCTAAGTCTGCAGATTCATCATCAAAGGGTACAGCAAGCGGAGAACAAATCTATCGTGTGATTGAGCAGCAAGAAATGCCAAGTGCCGATTTATCTATCGCAACAGACGTAATTAGTTTTACTGCATTGAATAATGTATATGAAGGTATTTACCGGTTAGATTTAGATAATAAAGTTATTACAGCAGGTGCAGCAGAAATGGCTGAAGTCAGCGAAGATGGAACAGTTTACAAAGTGAAGCTGAATGAAGACTCAAAATGGACTGATGGCGAACCTGTAAAAGCAGAAGACTATGTATATGGCTGGCAACGTACGGTTGATCCGGCAACAGCTTCAGAATACGGCTATATGTTTGGTGCTGTTAAAAACGGAACTAAAATTGCTGAAGGTGATGCAAAACCTGAAGAACTGGGTATCAAAGCAGTTGGTGATTACGAGCTTGAGATTACATTAGAGCAAGCAACACCTTACTTTGACTATCTGTTAGCATTCCCATCATTCTTCCCACAAAGAAAAGACATCGTGGAAGAGTATGGCAAAGAGTACGCAACAACTAGCGATAAAGCAGTTTATAACGGACCTTTCGTATTAGATGGATTTGATGGACCAGGTACTGATACAGAATGGTCTTACAAGAAAAATGCAGACTACTGGGATGCAGACACTGTTAAGCTGGACGAAGTAAAAGTAAGTGTTGTTAAAGAAGCACCTACTTCATTAAACTTATTCCAAGATGGACAAGCTGATGATGTTATCTTGACTGGTGAGCTTGCACAGCAAATGGCAAGTGATCCTGAATATGTTATCCAAAAAGAAGCAAGTACACAATACATGGAGTTCAACCAAAGAGATGCGGATTCTCCATTCAAAAATGAAAACCTGAGAAAAGCGATTTCTTATTCAATCGACCGTGATGCATTGGTTAACCAAATCCTAGGTGACGGATCAGTTGCTCCTCAAGGATTGGTTCCAGCAGACATGTCTCATAACCCTGATACTGATGCTGACTTCGTTAAGGATGCAGGCGTGGAAATTGAATTTGATCAAGATAAAGCAAAAGAATATTGGGAAAAAGCGAAGAAAGAATTAGGGATTACTTCATTCGAGTTTGACATCCTTTCTTCTGATACTGATTCTTCTAAGAAAGTAACTGAATACATTCAGGGTGCTGTTACAGAAGCCTTGGACGGCGTGAAAGTAACATTAAGTCCAGTACCATTCTCTGTACGTCTTGACCGTTCAAACAAAGGCGACTTTGATGTAGTATTAAGCGGATGGGGCGCTGACTATGTTGATCCAAGTAGTTTCCTTGATTTGTTTATCACAGACAACTCATATAACCGTGGACGCTATAGCAATACAGAGTATGACAAATATGTGAACTCTGCTGCAACAACAAATGCCAACAATCCTGAAAAACGTTGGGATGACATGGTGAATGCAGAGAAGATTATCACTGGCGAGCTAGGTGTTATGCCAATTTACCAAAAAGCAGAAGGACACATGAGAGCTGCGAAAGTGAAAGATGTTGGCTTCCACCCTGCTGGAGCGCAATATGATTACAAATGGACATACATTTCAGAATAATCTGAAATGACCCGTTCATAGCAAAAGGACCCTTGCCATTTTTAGGAAAAGGCAACGGTCCTCTTGCTATCTTTGCTTAGAAAAAGTAAAATAGTAAGGAAACAATAGCTGGAATCAGCAGAAATCCTCCGGTAACGAGCCAGAAATACCGATGGGCAATGCCGATTTCTGAAAACGGGATGAATTCTTTCGGCTCGTTTTTCTTTCTTAAATGAAACGCGTTTTTCATAAAACGCTGAAAGTTATCAAAAAAGCCAGAGGACATAGTCCAAAGTGCGATTCCGATAATGAGAAAGAAAAGAGAGACGATAAAGAAGGAGTCCGATATTGATTGGGCAGTAACTGATTTTTTAGTTAAAAATAAATAGATAAATATACCAAAACTGGAAATGAGGAAAGTGGCAAATGGCCATTTTAAATTTTTCATGGGTTCATCCTTGTCTATATTAGTTTTATTGTCTATACTTTATCGAAAACAGCTGTTGAAGTCAAAATAATTTCGGAGGTGTCATTCTTGAACAGTTTTGGGAAGTATTTTCTTAAACGTGTCTTTTTCATGATAATCACATTGTGGTTAATCGCAACGATTACGTTTTTCTTAATGCAATTATTACCAGGTACTCCATATACCAACCAAGAAAAACTTAGTCCAGAAACCATTGCCATGTTGAACAAACAATCAGGACTGGATAAGCCGGTTCTCGTTCAATACGGAATCTATTTGAAAAACCTTGTAGTCGGTGATTTTGGGATTTCATTCCAATTTAAAAATCAGCCGGTAGCTAAATTATTAGTAAACCGGATTGGACCTTCAGTACAACTGGGGGGACAAGCCATTCTATTCGGAACATTAGTCGGTATTTTACTCGGTGTTATTGCAGCAATGCGTCAAAATACTTGGGTAGATACATTAGCGACTTTAATGGCCATCTTAGGCCGTTCAATTCCGAACTTCGTCTTTGCCGTACTGCTTCAATATGTATTTGCAATGAAGCTGGGCTGGCTGCCAATCGCAAAATGGGAAACCTTTGCGTCTACGATTTTACCGACACTTGCCTTAGCAATGAGTCCATTGGCTGACTCGGCCAGGTTTATTCGAACCGAAATGGTAGAGGTTCTTCATAGTGACTATGTAGAACTGGCGAGAGCAAAAGGGTTGAGCCGCTGGCAAGTAGCATTTAGACATGGATTAAGAAATAGTTTAATCCCATTGATTACATTATTAGGACCTTTAGCTGTCGGTTTGATGACAGGGTCGCTGGTTGTAGAGAACATTTTTGCAATACCGGGTATCGGTGAGCAGTTTGTTAAATCGATTATGACCAATGACTATCCAACAATTATGGCCGTAACAATTCTTTATTCTACAATGCTGGTTATTGTTATTCTTGTTGTTGACTTGCTTTATGGATTAATCGATCCAAGAATCCGTGTTTCAGGAGGTGACCGTAGCTAATGGAAACAATCAAAAGAAATGCAGTACCGGAATCAGTAAGCGGGATTCCTTCTGGAGAGTTTGAGCTTTTAGATGCGTCGACTTCCAAAGAAAGAGAACGAATTGCTGCGCCGTCGTTAAACTTTATTCAAGATTCATGGCGTCGTCTAAAGAAAAATAAAGCCGCTGTTATCTCAATGGTTATCTTGATTATAATCATCTTAATTTCAATCGGTTCTATCTGGATTTCCCCACAGGATCCGACAAAACAGAATGTGGCTTATATTAACCTGCCGCCGAAAATTCCAGGTTTGGAAAGTGTTGACGGTCTGAATGGTAAAGCCGTTGTAGCAGGTAAAATTGTTGATAAATATGAACAAGCAAAAGTTCCCGAAAATCTGAATTTCTATCTTGGAACTGATGGCTTGGGACGGGATGTTTTAAGCCGTCTGCTGATGGGAACACGAGTATCATTGCTGATTGCTTTCATCGCTGCTATTCTCGATATTACTATCGGGGTAACATATGGTCTGATATCGGGACTGTTTGGCGGCCGAGTAGATACTGTAATGCAGCGGATATTAGAAATTCTATCTGGTATCCCAAATCTGGTTGTAATGATTCTGATGCTGACAGTTTTTGATCCGGGAATTCTTTCCATTGTATTAGCGATGGTTGTAACGAACTGGATATCCATGGCCAGGATTGTCCGAGCCCAGACCTTGAAATTGAAGGATCAGGAATTTGTATTGGCTGCACAGACTTTAGGGGAATCCCGTCTGAAAATTGCAGTTAAACACATCCTGCCTAATATTTCAAGTATCATCATTGTGCAAATGATGTTTAGTATTCCGTCTGCTATTTTCTTCGAAGCCTTTCTGAGTTTCATTGGATTGGGCTTGAGACCGCCAACCGCTTCACTAGGTACACTGTTGAATGAAGGGTACAAAACGTTCCGCTTCCTGCCGTACCTGATGTGGATTCCGGCAGCAACACTATCTGTGATTATGATTTGTTTCAATTTACTGGCTGACGGTTTGCGTGACGCCTTAGATCCTAAGATGAAAGAGTAGAGTGAATGACTATGGAAAAAGTATTAGAAGTAAAAGATTTACACATCTCTTTTGATACATTCGCAGGAAAAGTTAAAGCTATTCGCGGCGTGAACTTTGACCTCCATAAAGGTGAGACACTAGCAATTGTTGGTGAATCAGGAAGTGGTAAGTCAGTAACGACAAGAACAATCATGCGCCTGCTGAGCAGTAATGCGAATATCGACAGTGGTGAAATCCTGTTCAAAGGATCAGATATTGTCCATAAAACAGAAAAAGAGATGCAGAAAATTAGAGGAAAAGAAATTGCAATGATCTTTCAGGATCCAATGACTTCTTTAGATCCGACAATGCCTATCGGCAGACAAGTTGCAGAGTCTTTGATTAAACATAATAAAGTATCAAAAGCTGAGGGCTTAGCTCAGGCATTGGAACTGCTTAAATTAGTAGGGATTCCTAATGCTGAAAAACGACTGAAAAACTACCCTCACCAGTTTTCAGGCGGGCAGCGCCAGCGGATTGTTATTGCAATTGCGTTGATTTGTTACCCGGAAGTCCTGATTGCAGATGAACCGACAACAGCTCTTGATGTAACTATTCAAGCGCAAATTCTTGAATTATTAAAAGATTTGCAGCAAAAAATCAGCACCTCAATCATTTTTATTACCCATGACTTAGGGGTGGTAGCAAATGTAGCTGACCGTGTAGCTGTTATGTACGGCGGTCGAATTATTGAAGTAGGTACCTCTGAAGAAATTTTCTACAATCCGCAGCACCCATATACCTGGGGATTGCTAGGCTCTATGCCGACTCTTGAAGGAACAGAGGATAAGCTGTATGCAATTCCAGGTTCACCTCCGGATTTACTGGACCCTCCAAAGGGAGATGCCTTCTATCCGCGGAATGAATTTGCGTTGAAAATTGATGCTGAGCAGGAGCCGCCATATTTTGAGGTTTCTCCAACGCATAAAGCAGCAACATGGCTGTTGGCACCGCAAGCGCCGAAAGTAACACCTCCGGCAGAAATTGAAAGACGCTGGGCTATCTATAAAGAGCGTCATAAAGAATCTGAAACAGGAGGGCTGAACAGTGAATCTTGAGAAACGTAAAAAACTGTTAGACGTTAAAGGATTAAAGCAGTATTTTAATATTGGACGTCCTGATGAAGTAAAAGCGGTTGACGATGTCAGCTTTCATATTTATGAAGGAGAAACGTTTGGACTGGTAGGAGAATCAGGAAGTGGTAAATCAACTACTGGACGAAGCGTAATCCGTTTATACAACCCAACCGGCGGAGAAATTATCTTCGATGGGGAAAATATTGCAGACATTCGTTCAAAAGAGAAGATGCAGTCCTTCCGCAGAGAAGTTCAAATGATTTTCCAGGATCCATATGCATCTCTTAATCCCAGAATGAAGGTTAATGATATTATTGCTGAAGGTATTGATATCAATAATTTGGCTAAAAATGATAAAGAACGCACAGAAAAAGTTGAAGAGCTGTTAAAAGTTGTAGGACTTGATCCAAGTCATGCTTCTCGTTATCCTCATGAGTTTTCAGGTGGACAGCGTCAGCGGATTGGTATCGCTCGTGCTTTAGCAGTAGATCCAAAATTCATTATCTGTGACGAACCAATTTCTGCCTTGGATGTATCGATTCAGGCACAGGTTGTAAACTTGCTGCAGGATTTACAAAAAGAAGCGGGATTAACTTACCTGTTTATTGCTCATGACCTTTCTATGGTAAAACACATCAGTGACCGTATTGGGGTTATGCATAGCGGTAAACTGCTGGAAATGGGTTCAAGTGATGACATTTATAATTTTGGTGTTCATCCATATACAGAAAGTCTGCTTTCTGCAATTCCGCTTCCGGATCCAGATTATGAGCGGTCACGTAAACGGATTGTTTACACACCGCAGAAAGAAGATGGAAAAGATCGTCAGCTGCGTGAAGTGGCTCCGGAGCACTACGTATATTGTTCAGAAGATGAAGTGGAACAATTCCGTGAAAAAATTGCAACCAAAAAAGCTCAGGCACGCCGTTAATCGGTATAGTTAGTGAGTCAATAATCTGGAGAAACGGATGGATGTGGGTCTGTTTCTTCAGATTTACTAATAGATAATTGCTGAAAACGGACAATACTAATTTTAGAAATAGAGAGATTCAGCCTATTTTCAAAATTGCTGTTTTTGTTTCAGCTATTGTTTGTATCTAAAGATGAAAAGGGAGTGGGCATTTGGTTGTCCCACTTACTTTTATATTCGGGCTTAATAAAGGAAAAAATGAAGAAGTGGTCTGACCAGGTGTTTATTAAGCAGCGGCCGCAACCAATGAAACAACTATAGCATGCGGATCGGTGTCGGACTGTTCGAACAGGACGGTGGACTGGTGAAGGTACTAAAAGCGTATAAATACAGAATTTATCCCACGCCGCCTCAAATCGATTTTTTTGAAAAAACTTTTTCTTGTGTCTGTATGGTTCATAACTTGCTGCTGCAGGATAGGATTCATTTTTACAAAGAATCAAAAACTGGGAATGGGAGTAAGTTCCAGAAAATTCCTACACCGGCAAAATATAAAAAACGATATCCATTGCTGAAGGAAGTGGACAGCTTAGCCTTGGCTAATGCTCAGATACATTTGGAAAGAACACTGAAGCAGTATTATAATGGAAAAAATATCGGTTTTCCCAAACTGAAAACTAAAAAAAATCCTGTGACCTCCTATACAACGAATAATCAAAATGGAACCATAAAATTTGTTGCTTTAAATTATTTGAAAATTCCAAAATTAAAGTCGTTGATAAAAGTGAAGGTTCACAGAGAGTTAAAGGGAAAAATAAAATCAGCAACAATTTCACGGTCAACCAGTGGAAAATACTTTGTATCAATCTTATGCGAGGAAACTATTGCCTGCAAAGAGAAAACTAATCAAGCTGTAGGAATCAGTCTAGGCTGTTCTCATTTTGCTGTCTTATCAAATGGGAAAAAAATAGATAATGATCAGCTGACAGAAGAAATCGAACGGAAAATTCGACGTGAGGAAAAGAAACTAGTCAGGAAAAAGAATCTGGCAGTTGCAAGAGGGCTGGATTTATTAAAGCAGAAGAACTATCTAAAGCAGAAAATAAAGGTTGCTAAGTTAAGAGAGAAGCTTTTGAATCAGCGTCATGATTTCCTCAATAAGGTTACGACAGAGCTGATTAACCAATATGACTTTATTTGTGTAGAGGATATTCATAAAGAAGATTTCTGCCGTAATGATAAGCTGAATAAACGAGTTTCTGATGTGTCATGGTCTTTATTTGTGTCCAAGCTTGAATACAAAGCATTGTGGCATGAAAAGCAATTGCTGAAGCTCAAAAAAAACGGGGAAGCAGTCACATCTAGTGAAACAATCAATCCTCATCTGATTTGTGATATTGATGAGGAGCGGGGTCTAGCAGACAGGGAGACTGCGGCCAGTATTCAGCTGTTGCGGCAGGGCTTGAGGAAATAAGTATGAAAAACTGTAGGGACTACAGGGTTAGCCCAGGGCATATAAGGTAGCAAAGACCTCTTTCTGGGAAGCTTTTGATTGGATTCAAGGCAGTTCACTAATTATTAAATGGGATATAGTCACTCATCTTTGGTAAAGGCTAAAGATGAGTTTTTTGTTATAAGAAAGAGTAATTTCAGGTGCTGAACATGATACAATAGATGAGAGCGGATTATTTGCTAAACATATTGGAGGTAGAGAATAATTATGACAGTTAAAATGATAGCAGTAGATATGGATGGAACGTTTTTGAATAGCATGCAGGATTATGATAGGGAACACTTTGCTGAGCTGTATAAAAAAATGAAGGAGCAAGGCATACGGTTCGTTGTTGCCAGCGGGAATCAATATTACCAGCTGAAATCTTTTTTTCCTGAGATTGAAAAGGAATTGTCCTTCGTTGCAGAAAATGGCGCATATGTAGTTAGTGAGAATCAGGAAATTTTCTATGGTGAAATGATGCAGGAAACAGTTGATGATGTGCTGGATGTACTTTATCATTTTAACGGCGCTCATACAATTCTTTGCGGGAGAACTAGCGCCTATGTTAGAGAGGATGAATCTGAAAGCTTTGTAGCCTATGGCAGTAAATACTATCATCGTTTGAAAAAGGTGCCGGATTTAAAAAAAGTAGAAAATGATGTATTTTTTAAGTTTGCGTTGAGTTTTCCAGTTGGTCAGGTTGAACAAGCAGTTGAAGAGTTGGAACAAGTGCTGGAGGGGAGATTAGTCCCTGTATCCAGTGGTCATGAGGATGTGGACTTGATTATTCAAGGCACGCACAAAGCCAGCGGACTTGAACGGCTGCAGCAGCTGTGGGGCATCAAGGCCGAAGAAATTGCCGCCTTTGGCGACAGCGGTAATGATATTGAAATGCTGAAGCACGCAGGCTATAGTTTTGCGATGGCCAACGCACATCCCAAAGTAAAGGAAGCGGCAAAAGAAGTAATTCTTTCAAACGATGAAAGCGGCGTGCTGAAAAAAATTGAAGAGCTGCTTGCAGCAAATTAATTTCCGATAGAATCAAAGCATGAGATAAATACTACTCAAAGAAAAAAGAGTGATAAACATTTGTTTGCATGTTTTATGTGGTTGCTGTGATTTTTACAAAGTAGTTATTGACAAGTTGAGGACTATCGTATATACTATTGAAGTTGAGAAAATAAAAGCAGAAGCACCCGCTTCTCGCCTTAGTTGAGAACATCACTGGGCTAGATAAGAGGATTCCTTATATCAGTTAGGATATGAGTCAGACTTTACGCGGGTTCTTATGGAGCCCGCTTTTTTATGCGATTATCTGCTGACTTAAGGAAATGATAAAGCTTTCCGCTATACTTTCTCTTAAAAAACTTGGAGGTGAATGACCATAGCAAAGGATATGATGGTGAACGACGGCATTCGTGCACGTGAGTTACGTTTGATCGGGCAAGATGGGGAACAATTAGGTGTAAAGACAAAGTCAGAAGCGCTGCAAATCGCTGAAACTGCAAACCTAGACCTAGTCCTTGTTGCACCAGGCGCTAAACCACCTGTGGCACGAATCATGGATTACGGAAAGTTCCGTTTTGAACAGCAGAAGAAAGAGCGCGAAGCTCGTAAAAAGCAAAAAGTGATCAGCGTAAAAGAAGTTCGTTTAAGTCCGACTATTGATGTCAATGACTTTAACACAAAACTTCGTAATGCACGTAAGTTTTTGGAAAAGGGAGACAAAGTGAAAGCTTCGATCCGTTTTAAAGGCCGTGCCATTACCCATAAAGAGATTGGTCAAAAAGTTCTTGATCGCCTGGCTGAAGAAACTGCAGATATTGCTACAGTGGAACAGAAAGCGAAAATGGATGGACGCAGCATGTTTCTAACGCTGGCACCTAAAAACGACAAGTAATTTGAGAAATATCGATGGATTTGTTCGAGAGAGCAAAAGATTTTGAGGAGGAAAATTAGTCATGCCAAAACAAAAAACACACCGCGGATCAGCAAAACGTTTCAAACGTACTGGTAAGGGCGGATTGAAAAGATTCCGTGCGTTTACAAGTCACCGTTTCCACGGCAAAACAAAAAAACAACGTCGTCAATTACGTAAAGCAGGAATGGTATCAGCAGGCGATTTCAAACGTATTCGCCAACAGTTAGCAGGGATGAAATAAATCGAGGTCGTGATAAAAGCGATTAGCTCTGAGAAATAAGCCAGTACAGCATATTTCCGAAAGAGCTGCTTTAGGAACACCGTTCATTTAAACTTTAAAAAGTTTAAAAGGCTGAACTTGATTTTCTAACCAGCCAATTCTTGTAACGAAAAATAAAATCCAAAAAGAAATGATAGATATTTAGGAGGAATTCAACATGGCACGTGTTAAAGGTGGAACAGTAACCCGTAAACGTCGTAAAAAAATCCTTAAGTTAGCGAAAGGCTACTACGGATCAAAACATACTTTATTTAGAACAGCTCAAGAACAGGTAATGAAATCTTACAGCTACGCATACAGAGATCGTCGTCAAAAGAAACGTGATTTCCGTAAATTATGGATTGCACGTATCAATGCGGCAGCTCGTATGAATGGTTTAAGCTATTCTAAATTGATGCACGGTTTGAAATTGGCTGAGATCGATATTAACCGTAAAATGCTTGCTGATTTAGCTGTTAATGATGCAGCTGCTTTCACTGCATTAGCTGAGCAGTCAAAAACTGCTTTAAGCAAATAATAACCAATCAATAAGTAGCGCCCTGCTCAATTCGAGCAGGACGCTTTTTTATGATTTTCAAAACATCATTAGATTCGGTTCTACGTCAAGTTGTGTTGGTAGGACAAAAACTGAATAAAATAGAAGGACTTGGAATGAAAAAACAGAGATTCTCTGATTTTGTTCCAAGTTTTTTTGAAAAAGCGAGAATAAAGCGAATGATTTTGGCAGCTAAGCCTATAAATTTATTATGCTTTGCCTCGAGTAATCGCAGAGGCAGGCTCCACAAGGTATATTCGTAGCTGGACAGCTAGCTCTAATATAAGGTATGAATGTTACACATTCATCTATCATTGTACGCATACCATCCCACTAAATGTTCCTACACAAGTGGAACTGGTAATTCCCGATTTACCTATAAAGCTGCGGAGATAGTCGCTTGTTTCTCTTTTTCATGCTCTGAAAAAATAAGGCCTTGAATACTATAGATACCTGAGCGAAAATGATAAAAATTGCGATAAGCATAGGCAACACGTTTGATGACTTTAATCTTGTTGTTTAGCCCTTCGGTCACACCATTGGAGAAAGAATAACGAAAAGCGTTAGTGATTCCTTGTTTGTGTTTTTTGAAGAAGGTCAAGCGCTCATTAAACACAGGAAGTTGAGCGTTGGTTAGATGATGATCATTCTTAATTATTTGCCCTTGATTTTTTACCCCACATTTCTCACAATGCATTGGGCGATAGGTAAGGGTAGCCTTAATTACCTGAGCCTGAACACTTTTCATTGATCTATATTCAAGCCAATCCTCTCCAAAGGAGAGGTGGTTATCTGTTAGTCCGAGCAATTTTCTGGTATTCTTATCCATGGGGAACAACCTTTCGGATGATTTGTGGTTTTGGACGATTTCATTTTATCAGTTTGTTGTTCCTTTTTTGTGTTTGAACACTCAAAAAAGTGTTGGCAGATTTTCCACCAACACAAAATATTATAGAACCTTAGATTCGGCTGTTTATTACTTTGGACTGTTGTTTTTTTCGAACGGAGACTTGAAAAACTAATACAGGAAGGGTTACACATAATAGGACAAAGACGAAGCCGATTATGGCTAATGGAACAATCGGGAGTAAAAAGTCCATCTGATAACTGTCTGTGATTTTGAAAACCAGCCAGGTAGTGAGAACACCAAGTGTAGCTGTTGTAGCTGATAGTCTGGGCTTCGGAATTCTTTGTATTCTTAGCTTCCAGCGATAGTCGAATTCCCCGGGATAGTGTTTGTTCATCTTCTAAGATTAATAGATTACGCATACTTTATTCCTCCTGACTAGAAGGTGTCGGAAAACTCTAGAGGTGAATCGTGATATAGACAGATAAGTGGAGCTGGTTTCTTTCAAAGAATATCTTATGAAGAGCCTCGCAATGGTTAGACAAGCAAAGCTAATCATTGTGAGGCAATTTAATAAAAATCCGATTTTCTTACTACTTATTTTTTGTAAAAGTGTCGTCCCAGCGGCAACTCTTCTTCAATCATTTTTGAAGAAGAACTAGTTGCCCCTGTCTCTTCAATGGGGGAGGCAGCTTCTGTTTCGGCAGTAGTAATTGTTTTTCCAGTGTGAGCTCCCAAAGCTAAAGCAATACCAAGCATGAGAAGGGTGACTACTAAATAGATAAAAGTGTCTCTCTTTTTCCGCTCATGTTTTGAAGCAATAGCTTCAAGGCGATTCTTTATTTCATTTGCATTCTCATAAAGAGTGACTGAAGCAACCTTCTCATTATAGGTACCAGAAGATTTCGTCATTTCGATTAAAGTTAAACCGTATTGATAGTGTTCCTCCTGATTCATTAGAGCAATAGCTCCTTCATCACAGGCATATTCACAGCTTTTATTTACTGTTTTGCTTAATTGATAAACCAGAGGATTAAACCAATGAACACAGATAGTGAATTGTACTAGCCACTTGTAGATAAGATCTTTGTTTTTATAATGGATCATTTCGTGCGATAAAATGGCATATAGCTGTCCTTCCGTTAAATCGTCTGTTGGAAGAACGATACAGCTTTTATTTATACCTAAAAGTAAAGGTGAGGAAATTAGAGGCGTGACATAAAGCTCAACAGCCCCTTTTATATTGTTCTGCTCACATACTGTACTTAGGATATCTAATACTTCCGGGCGTTCTACTGGGCGCCAGTCAGAACGAATATATTTTTTAAAGCTCTGATACTTTGTCCACTTTTGTACCAGCAGGAAGAAAGCAATGAGCAGCCAGCCATAGAGCAGGTATTGATCGTAGTTATTGCTTTCACGCCCCAAAACTATATTATCGCCAATCACCACATTATCGCCGACAATAATTGGGGGAGCCGGCTGGTTTGCCGGACCGCCTAAGATGGCTTCATAGGCAGAAGTTGATTGAATAAAAGAGTAGAGTGTACCTACGAAACTATACGCAGGCGTGATAGGTAATAAAAAGCGAAGAACGACAATAAGCAGCAATACATATTGAAAACGCCGCGAAAAACGCTTTTTCATGAATAGCTCTGCAGCTTTCCAAACTAAAAACAGGAGAGAGCCAGAAATACTGAGAGAAAAAAGGATACTTAAAAAACGTTCAGCTGTCATTTTTTCCTATTTTCCCAGTAGTCTTTCAACTCATCGATTTCTTTACTGGAAATCAGGTCATTTTGAACTAATGTTGCAATTAAGTCTTTTACTTCTCCCTCGTAAACTTTTCCTACAAACTCTTTTGTTGTTTCCCCTAAATAATCTTGTTCTGTCAACAAAGCAATATATTCATTTTTTCTACCCTTTTTTTTAATTTTTAAAAATTTTTTTTCAGTTAATCGGGATAGAAAAGTCAAAATCGTGTTATTTTTCCATTCAAAGCCTTTCTTATGAAGCTCTTCAACAATTTCAGCCAGCATCATCTTGCTGTCGTGTACCCATATAATTTTCATGATTTCTAATTCAGAATCAGAGATTTGAGAATTCATATTTTCCTCCTTATTATTACCGCAAGCTGAGATAGCTTTCAAAGCTGTATGTCAGCTTGTTTTCTTAAAATCATTATACCAGAGATAATTATTTAAAAGAAACCTGGATTTTAAAGTCAAGAAAAATGTATTTGAAGCGGTTGACAGAAAAGAAATACCTATGTTAGTATAACTACATGATGTAGGTGTTAAAAGATAGGAGGAGGATTGTGACAAAAAAGTACAGTGCTATTATTTTTGTAGCAGCTGTTTCCCTGCTTTTTTCAGGATGTGCTAAGAGTTGTATTGAGACAGAAGAAATGAACAAGTTATCTTCAGTCCAATCAGCAGAGACAACAGATGACGGGAAAATTTCAACGGAAAAAGATATGAATAAAGAAGCGATATATGAAAATTTGGCGAATTATGCAGGAATGCCCAAGATGATTGCTTATTCAGAAATTATAGATGAAACAATCACCTTTGTTGCTCAAATGAGAGGGGAACCTGAAGAGATTATATCAAGCGATGAGACCTTGAATGGTCAATGGTATATTCCTGTTTATTTAATGAGAAATCGTGATACACCCATTTATTTGAATATTTCGAATATTCAGAAAGAAAAATGGCCAAAAAATGGTGATATTCTACAGATTACAGGAAAGCCAGTTGGTTACTTGTTTACTGTGCACAACAATGAACGAGTAGATGTTTTAGACATTGAAGTAAGTGAACTAAAGGTTCATCTAACAGATTCAGAAAAGGCAGCGGACGGAAAAATTATTGAAACGGATACCTATAAAATAACACTGATTGACACAGCAGTAATCAATGACAGCTTTGAGCGGCTGACGTTAATCTTGTATTACAATTTTAAAAATAAAAAGGAAGTTAACGCCGTACCACCTATACGAACCTATTTTTTCTTTAAACAGGAAGAGGAATTAACTGCAAATTTTTTGGCTAGGGAACACGAATCCTTGAATCCTAGTGCATTAAATTATGAAGTGTTGGAACCAAATGTTGAGCTGCTATACTATACCGCTGTATTACTGTCCAATCAGAATGAACCGGTGGAATTAACCGTTTATGATGACGAATACAACTTATTGAGCAGAGTCGTTCTCCCAGTACCAACTTCAGAGGAACTAAGCAAAAGGTAAAAAGATTTGACGAAAAAGAGCTTTTCTCTTTTTTTATAAAAAGAAACGACAAGATTAGTTAAGATTGGGAGCGAATAAAGATGAAAAAAACAATAATTTTAGGTGCCGTTTTATTAAGTTTAACAGGTTTGGGATTAGCCGGCTGCGGATCAAATGAAAGTCAAAGCGGGAACAAGGCAGAGCAAAGTACTAAAGCGGATCAAAAGTCGAGGGAATTTGATGAGATTCAGGTAGGGCTTAGTAAAGATGATTTGACAAAAACATATGGAGCGCCAAAAGAAACAATAACAGATATGACAAAGGTTATGCAGGAATTTACTACAGACATGACTACGCTGCAAAGTGCTGCTGAAGACCAAAAAACACAGGAAAAGCTAGTTAATTTTTTTGGCGGCAGTCAAGAGAAAATGCAGGAAGAATTAACAAACATGCTGGCAAATGCTGATGAAGGACTTGAAATGCTGGTTTATGAAAACGCTGGAGAAACTATTCGGATTTATCTAACCGGAAGCAAGGTCTTATTAAGAACCTTCTAAGTAAATCATGAAGATAAATGGGGCTGTGATATCAGTATGCCTCAGTCCCTTAAAGCCAAATAAAGGGTGTTTCAGAAGTAACTTCTTCGACAATAAGGCGAACACTTCTGTCACAACCTCCTATAGATAGTAAAACAAAATTGAAATTATTAATGGAGTGTGAATCATGAAATTTATTATCAAGCAAAAATTGGTTGCTTTAAAACCAAGCTATGAAATTTTAGACGGCGCTGGAAATGCAGTCTATAAAGTGAAGGGGAGCTTTTTAGGCCGTGAGAACTTTGAGATTGTAGATATGGACAACCAAACCGTAGCTAAGTGTGGAACAGATGTCAATTTTATGAGTGTGCTAGGCTCATTCTTGAGATATAATTTTAAAAAATATCATATTACTGTAGAAGACCAAAAAGTTTTATCCATTGCCCGTTCATTGAATATCTTCTCTTATAAATTCAATATTGATTCTTCTTTGGGAGAAGTAAAAATGGGCTTTGGAGCCACCGGAAGTCACCAGCTTGTTTTAGATAAGGATATTCTATGTGATATCGACAAAAGAAAACTAACTATGGGGGGCGATGAATACCATATAGAAATCGATGATGCACATGATCATCGGGTCTTTCTTCTATCAACTATCGCTTTGGACCGGATTTATTATACGAAAAGATAGTTCGGCTGAAGCTCCAAGTACTGCTTACTTTGCTCTTTTCTGTGGAAGGCTGCCGAAAAAGCTAAATTCTTGAGATTATCAAATACAGGATTTGAAAAAACCTTACACTTCTTAACCGAAATTGTAAGGTTTTCTTTTTTTATGTTTGGTAAAGTTAAGACATCAAGAAATAAGGAGCGATTTATTATGGAATATAGAATTGAAGAATTAGGCGAGTTTAAATTAGCAGGTTATGTTAAGCATACAACAAATGCGTTAATGAAAGGGATGAGAGATTGTCCTTCATTCTGGAAAAAAATAATGAAAGAAGGTAAAAATGAACAATTATTACCATTGATTAATCAAGCACCATTTGGTTTGATTGGAGCAAGCGTGTATAATGTAGACAGTAAAAACAGTAAAAGATTTGATTATTATATCGCAGCTGCAACTACACATGAAACTCCAGAAGATATGAATGATTATATAGTGCCTGCAGCAACATGGGCTGTATTTCCCTGCACGCGAAAAACTTCTGGGAAGACACAAATGAACATTGTGAAAAAATGGGCGCCAAATTCAGGCTATGACTTATTAAACACTGGCTATGCTTCTGGAAAAATGACTTCTGTTGCACCAGATATGGAGGTTTACAGTGCTGGAGAAGAAGTGGAAATCTGGGTTCCAGTTAGAAAAAAGTAAATTAGAGAGGATGATAATAATGATAAATTGGCTGGACGGTATGAATAAAGTAGTGATGTATATTGAAAATCATTTGGATGAGGAAATTGATTATGAAGAGCTGGGGAAAATTCTTGGTTATTCCACCTATCACATGCAGCGGTTATTTTTAATGGTTGCTGGAGTATCCATTTCAGAATACATTCGCTGCCGCAGATTATCAAAAGCTGCTCATGAAATTATTAGCGGAAGCTCAGTGACTGATACAGCATATCGATATGGTTATAGCTCGCCAACTTCATTTAGCAGAGCCTTTAAAGCAATGCACGAAGTTACACCAAAGGATATAAAAAAAGGTGGTGTGATGGTCAAGGCATATCCACCGCTTTCCTTTGAACTATCTATCAAAGGAGCTAATACATTGAATTATCGAATTGTTCAGATGGATGGGTTTAAGGTTGTAGGGAAAAAAATTCATACAACGATGGAAAATGGCATGAGTTATCAGGAATTACCAAAGTTTTGGCAGCAGACACAACAAAGCGGCGAAGTCCCAGCTATTTTATCTTTGATGGATAGAGAACCAATGGGATTGCTAGGAATTAGTGACTATAACCCTAAGCTGGACGAAAGCACATTTGATTATTATATTGGTGCTGCTACTAGTAAAGAGACACCAGATGGATTCTTTGAATTAACGGTTCCAGCAGCGACATGGGCGGCGTTTCCTCATAAACTTAGTTTACCGGAGGAGGTACAGCAGTTTCAAAAGAAAATCGTAACAGAGTGGCTACCGACCAGCGGCTATCAATTTGCATTTGGTCCGGATATCGAAGTTTATGGAAAAGAAGGAGATATGGAGACCTGGATTCCAGTAACGCCTATTTAAAAGAACGCTTTATGGGATAGATAAAATAGACACACTTCAGCTTATTCTTAGCACCAAGGTCTGCTAAGAATAAGCTGAGGTGTGTTTTCTGTTGTAGCTTTTTAGCGGGCAAAGTATTTTTGCGATAAAACCGCTGATAAGAGTTGCCTTTATTTCAGTTTGAGTAGCATGTATTCATTATTTACGGAAGAACTATTTTTAAATTCTATAGACGAAGAATTTAATTTTGCTATAATAAAAGGTGCTGTTAAATATCTGAAAACTAATCTTAGCCGTATAGATTATAAGGTTGAATCAAATGTTATTTTTTTGATGGGTTGATAGTCGCTAGCTGTATCGAACAAAGACTTGATGCAGAAGGGCTAAGTCTTTGAGAGACACTTTGTGAGAGGTGCTAGTTATGAGGTCTTAACTATAGTATAATACGATTAAAGAAAAATGAGAGAAGAAATCAAAATAGAATGCTGCAGACAGAACGCCTCTTGCTAATCACTCAATACTAGCGGGAAATCCGACAGTATCTGCAGCATTAGCTAGGAAAAATGATTCCGATTTAGGAAACTTGAATAAAGTAATTAGAATAAAAGTAAAAAAGGATGATGATATTTTATGGACCCCCAGATAGGCATTATGTTGCCTGTGTTATTAGTACTACTTGTACTTTCAGCTTTTTTTTCATCAAGTGAAACTGCCTATTCCTCGTTAAACAGAATTCGAATTATGAAGATGGCAGAAGCTGGAGATAGGCGGGCAAAGGTTGTGCTGAATCTATTAAGTGATTTTGACCGGCTGTTGTCTGCAATTTTAATCGGAAATAATATTGTTAACATTGCCAGCTCATCTATTGCGACGGTTTTGTTTGTCGCGTATTTTGGAAACCTGGGCGTAACACTTTCTACGGTTATCATGACGATTGTTGTTTTGACTTTTGCAGAGATTTCACCAAAAGCAATTGCCAAAGAATCACCGGAATATTTTGCGCTGATGTTTGCCCGGCCGTTAAAGCTGTTGACAATGATTGTTTATCCTTTAACTATCTTTTTTTCAGGTATTAAGTCTGTTTTAATCTGGCTTTTGCCTAGTAAGGAAGTGGGACCTTCAATTACAGAAGAAGAGCTGCTGACTTTGGTAGAAGAAGCTGTACAGGAAGGATCAATTGATGAGGAAGACGAGATACTGATAAAAAATGTTGTGGAATTTAATGATTTAGAAGTTCAGGATATTTTTACACCTAGATTGGAAATTGTCTCTGTTAACTGTAAAAAAAGTATGGAAGAAATCGGTGAGCTGTTTAGAGAAACAGGTTTATCCCGATTGCCGTACTATGAACAGTCTATCGATGAAATTTTAGGCGTCATTAATCAGAAGGATTTCTATTATGAGGTGCTTGTAGATGGAAAGGAACTAGCAAGTATTGTCAAACCAGTCATTTTTATTCCGAAAAGTATGCGTATTTCTGAATTGATGAAAAAATTTCAGGAAGAGCATAATCATCTTGCGATTGTTGTAGATGAATACGGCGGAACGGAAGGGCTAGTGACCCTGGAGGATGTTGTTGAAGAGCTGGTTGGCGAGATATGGGATGAATTTGATGATAAGAAGCCGGATTTTCATCAGTTAAGTGAGAATCAATATGTGATGCAGGGCTCAACTGAATTTGAAATTCTTGAGGATCTTTTCGGGATAGTAAACAATACAACCTCATCCACATTGGGCGGCTACATTATGACGACTTTAGGACATGTACCGGTAGCAGGGGAAAAACTGAGTCTATCTTCGCTTGAATTAGAGATCAGAAAAATGCAGGATCATCGTATTGATGAGGTACTGATTACAAAGCAAGGATAAAGCTTTTTATTAAGTAGGCAAAGGAGTGGGACTGTTGGTTGAATTAATACTACTAGAAAATTCATCAGATCGGGTGGTTTATCGTTATCTTGTTGAAGGTAAAAATGAATTTACCGGAAGCATAGGATACAATCGTTTGACTGAGCAATATTATATAGAAGAGCTGGATCAGTCGAAAAGCGGCCATAGCTATGTTGGCCACGCAATAAGTCAGGTAAGAAAATACGTTGAAGCTGACTGTTTTCCAGAAAAAGATTTGCGGGCTTGGTATTAGTTTTTTTCAATAAAGCTTTAGTTTAGCAATATATGCGGAAAAATGAAATAGAGATTAGCATTTTAGGTTCATCATGCTAGTCTCTATTTTTATTGTCTCTGTACTGTTTTATGTTGATGGAAATGCTCAAACACACTAATGATTGTTCCAAGCTCTTCAATTCCATTTAGTTATTGATACGACCAACCTAATACAATGTTTTAGTCTAGGTCTGCTCCGTTTGTCGCAATCACTTTTTGGTACCAAGCAAAGCTGTCCTTTTTATAGCGTTTCAGGTCTTTCATATCAAAATCAGAGCGGTTAACATAGATAAAGCCGTAACGTTTTCTAATCCCTTCATGGGTACTAATCAAGTCAATCGCACTCCAAGGGCAGTAGCCGATAATTTCTGCACCATCTCCGATTGCCTGATTCATGGTTTGGATATGATCACGTAGATAACTGATTCGATAGGCATCATGAATCTTTCCATCCTCAGTTAGTTCATCTCGTCCGCCCAAACCGTTCTCAGTGACAATCATAGGTAAATGGTAACGGGAATAGATTTCATTGGCAGTTGTTCGGAAGCCCTCCGGATCAATTTCCCAGCCGAACTCCGTCACTGACAGGTGTTCGTTTTTTACTCCTTGGAAAAATCCCGGCAAATTCATCCCTTTCTGTTGATCATTCTTTTCAGAGGCAGTGGAGGCAACAGGACTAGCTTTAACTGTGCCGGTATTATAGTAGTTAAATGCAATAAAATCACAGGTTCCGCTCTTCATGATTGCCAAATCTTCATCTGTAATTTCCGGTTCGGCATTAATTGCTTTTAGCATAGTCATCACCTGATGATTATAAACACCATAAACGGCTGCATCAAGAAACAGCCAATTTCTTAGCGCATTGAAATTCTGGGCAGCACGCATATCCTCAGGATGGTCTGTTTCAGGATAAGCCAAGGCAATATTAGGTGCAGGACCAATCATTCCATTGTAGTTTTTATCATGATACTCTTTCATGACCATTGCCTGAGCAAGGAGCATATGATGATTTTCCTGAAAAAGCTCTTTAAAAGAGCGGTCGCCGGTTCCTACTGCTGCACCTGCCAGTACCATCATATTTTGTTCGTTGATCGTCAGCCAATACTTCACACGATCACCAAAATGCTCAAATAAAATGCCGCAGTAACGAACAAATGCATCGATAGTTTCACGATTTTTCCAACCGCCTTTTTCATCCAATGCTGCTGGAAGATCAAAGTGAAATACGGTTACAACAGGCTCAATGCCATACTTTAGACATTCATCAATCAAATCACTATAAAATTGCAGCCCTTTAGGATTAATTTCGCCGTCGCCATCTGGAATCACCCTAGTCCAGGCAATAGAGAAACGATAGGCCTTTAGCCCCAACTCTTTAAATAAAGCGATATCTTCCTTCATATGATGATAATGATCAGCTGCTACTTTAAAATCGCTGGTATTTTCGGGAAGGACCTTAACATCTTGGACAGATTTTCCCTTTCCGTCCTCATCCCAGGCGCCCTCTACTTGATAAGCACTAGTTGCTGCACCCCATAAGAAATCTTTTGGAAAATGATTTGTCATTCTGAAACATCCTTTCTTATTTTCTAACTAGATAAACAATAAGGTATGGGAATGTTCCCATGTCAAGGCTCTCCCATTATTTTATTCAGCTTCGGCAATTTCAGCTTCCATCTCTGCATCATAAGCAGTCTCGCCTTCGGCTTCAATTTTATAGGCTTTAAGGTCTTCCATCTTAAAGAATGGATAGTATAAACCAAAGCTCAATAAAATTTGAATTACCTGAAGAATCGCTCCCCGCCAGCCGCTTAACAGAAATCCAGCGACGACAGGCGGCGTGGTCCATGGGAGCAAAATACCATTGGTTATAGGTACGAGTCCGGTTGCCATTGCAGCATAAGCAATAATACACATTAATAGAGGAGCGATAATAAATGGAATCAGCATAACTGGATTTAATACAATAGGGATACCGAAGACCAAAGGCTCATTGATATTAAAAATAGCTGGAGCAAATGATAATTTTCCTAAAGTTTTAAACTGGGAAGACTTAGCAAAGAACAGACAAGCAATGGCCAGTCCAATTGTGGCACTAGATCCACCTAGTTTGATAAAGTTTCCATAAAATTGAGCATTAACAATGTTTGGCAAAACATCACCACGGGCAAAGGCTTCAGCATTCTCCACTGCCAAAGCAGTCCAGATAGGCGTCATCACTGCACCGATAATATTTGATCCATGAATACCGAAAGACCAAAGCAAAGCTTCAAACAGCAGAACAATCAAGGTTGCCGGCAGTGAGCTTCCAAGAGCAAGCAGAGGTGTCTGCAATACTTCAAAAATAAAGTTTTGCGCCGTTTCAAATGCTGTAAAGGTAAAGCCAATACGAATTAAATTGAATGCTACGATTACAAAGAAGCCTGGAATCAAGGCAGAAAATGATTTAGAGACATTAGAAGGCACAGATTCAGGCATTTTAATTGTCCAGCCCTTTTGTGTAACCCAGCGGAAAATTTCAACAGACAAAATTGCCGTAATCATTCCGACAAATAGACCGGAAGCGCCAAAATTTCCAAGGGGTAAAAACATCGCGCCGGTATCATCTGCTGTCAGTGGGGTCAGGACTAAAAAGGCAACAATCGCGATAGCCTGTGATGAACCTCGGTCCACTTCATAATGCTTTGCTAGTTCACTGGCAATTCCCAAAATAACAAAAATCGTCATGGCATTCATCGTCATATTGTTTACTTGTAAAAACAGATCCATCCAGCCCTCGCCGAATACAGAAGCCATAAAATCCAGATAGGCTTGGGAAGGGAGTTGTGTAACCAGCAGGAATAAAGAACCAATGATTAATAATGGCATAGCAACAAAGAATCCGTTTTTAATTGCTGAAAGGTAGCGGTTAGAATCAAGTTTGTAGGCGATAGGTCCTAGTCTGTCCTGCAAACCATCCATAAATTTATTCATTTTTTTGTCCTCCTTCTAATAATGACAGTGACATTTCTACAACTTTTTTTCCGTCCATTCGACCGTAGTCGATGATGGAGATTGTACTGACTATTAAATTTTTGTCTTTAAATTTCTCCTGATATTTTTCTTCCAGAAAAGAAATCTGAGGGCCTAACAGCAGGATATCTGTGTCAGCTAAATGCTTTTCAAACTGTTTTTCAGGAACAGCAATGATTCGCACATCAAGCTGTATAGAAGCCGCATATTTTTCCATCTTACTGACGAGCAGACTAGTGGACATTCCAGCAGCACAGGCAACTGTAATTCGAAGCATAAATCAAATTCCTCCTTTATCCAGACGTCGATAAAGGACAATCATTCGTTCAGCCATATCAATCATGTTGAGTGCATTCATCAAATGATCCTGTCCGTGCATCAACAATAGAGGAGAGGGAAGAATTGTTTCTTCCAAATTTTCCTCAATTAGATTGGCATGATAATCATGTGCCTTACTAATGGCTCTATGAGCCTGCTGCATTGATTTTTTAGATAAATCATACTTTCCTTCAGCTGCCTGATCGATAGCCTGTACTGCAAAACTTCTTGCATTTCCCCCCTGTAAAATTAGACCGATAATCAAATCCTCCTCTATAAGTTTATTTTCCATAATGCCCCTCCTTATTCAGCTGATTTTCTTTATAAAGAGCAAAAACCGTGCCAAAACACATATTCTACTTAAAACCCTTTTGCTAGGAACTTATGTAAGGATTAAAAAAAAGTGTTTTGATTTTAGTGAGAAAATAAAACACATAAATGCAGATAGCCTTTACTTTTTCAGAAAACGCTTTACAATAAAAAGAGAAAGAGGTGAAATGATGAAACGGATGGATATTATTTTTGAAGAATTGAAAGCGCTATATCAAGGGGAAGGAATAACAACGAATGAATTAGCAGAAAAGCTTCAGCTGTCGCGGGCAAATGTCAGCAGTGACTTAAACCAATTAGTTGTGCAGGGAGCAGCAAGAAAGGAAGTCGGAAAGCCGGTTTTGTATCATCCAGTTGTAAAGCTGACAGAACTAGAACAGTTTGTGCTGAAAAATCCTTCATTAAAAATGATTGTCAACCAGGCGCAGGCGGCTATTCTTTATCCACCAAATGGGCTGAATATGCTTTTTTATGGAGAAACAGGCGTGGGAAAATCCATGTTTGTCTCGTATATTTATGACTATGCTAAAACAGTAAAACGAAAAGAAAAGGAGTACCCGTTTATCCGTTTCAACTGTGCAGATTATGCTAACAACCCCCAGCTGTTGCTGGGCCAGTTGTTTGGTATCTCTAAAAGTGCATTTACAGGAGCGGATGAAGATCGAATAGGATTGATTGAAAAAGCAAACGGCGGTATTTTATTTCTAGATGAAATCCATCGTCTGCCGCCAGAAGGGCAAGAGATGCTGTTTACGTTTATTGATTATGGAACGTATAATCGTTTGGGAGAAACGGCTAAAGAAAGACGAGCGACTGTCCAGTTGATAGCAGCCACAACCGAAGCCCCTAATTCAGCTTTGCTGCAAACCTTTCAGCGGCGCATCCCAATGGTTTTAAAGATTCCCAGCTTAGCCGAACGCACATTGGAAGAACGGGCGGGATTGGTCTCTCTATTTTTACAGGAAGAGGCAAACCGGCTGAACGAACCCCTACAAATTACACAAAACAGTTTAAGGGCATTGATTAGCTACCACTGCCCAAACAATATCGGACAGCTGAAAACCGATATTCAGCTCTGTTGCGCTAAAGCATACGCTGATTTTCTACTCAATGGTCAGGATGATATTCGCATACATAGTCCGGAACTGCCTCCTCATATCTTGAATGGCCTTTATCAAGAGCCGGACAAGCGGATTATCTGGCAGAAAATGAAAACGACTGTGGGGAGGTATATTCTGTTTCAGCCGGAGAAATACTCTGTTGAAAAGCAATCTTCCTTTCAGAGCAACATATACAAGCTTCTGAATGAAAAGACAGATGATGTAAAGGCAGGGAAATTGAGCTATGAAGAGCTGGTTAAAATTGTAGAAAAAAATTACCTTTCCTTACAGTTTGAAGAAACGGGAGAACGTTCAATCAAAAAGCTAAGGACTGTTTTTTCAGAACCCTTGTATGAAACCTGTATTCAAACCATTCATTTAGCAGAAGAATTACTGAAGCGCAAGCTAAATGAAAAAATAAAAACCAGTTTGGCTATTCATTTGCTAAATACTTATGACCGTGTACGGCGGGGAGAGCAGCTTCAAACACATCCTGATTATCTTGAAATTGATTTAAAGTATCCGGATTACATTGGTATTGCAAAGGAGTGTCTGCTATTTTTAAATTGTTCATTAGATATTAATATTCCAGATGAAGAAGCTGTTTTTTTGGCAATGTTTTTTATCTACAACAGTGAGGAAATTACTGAAAAATCTGTGCAGGTTCAGGTAGTTGTTCTAGCCCATGGTGCCTCAACCGCTACTTCAATGACTACTTTTGTTAATCGTCTGTTGAATGTTGAACAGGGAGCTTGGGGGATAAATATGGACTTGGAGGAAAGTCCCAATGCGATGCTGCAACGGCTGAAACAGCTGTTGACTGAAAGTAATACAAAAGAAGATTTATTATTTTTAGTAGATATGGGTTCATTAAATAATATTGGTTACGAGATAGAGAAAGAATTGGGCAACCGCTGTGCTACAATTGGTTTGGTAAGCACATCTCATGTTCTTGAGGCAACCCGCAAGGCTGTACTTGGTATCTCACTGGAAGAAATTTATCGTTCAACCTTACAGGTCAATGATTACGCTGCCTCAATCGAGCCAGCAATTTGCGCATCAACCTGGAATGACGAAAAAAAATCGGTAATTCTAACTTTCTGTTTGACAGGGGAAGGAACAGCTGTAACGATGAAAAATATTCTGCTTAGCAAACTTTCTTTAGAAGAAACCGATTTGACTATCATTCCGGTTACGCTGCTTCACAACGAAAGTGTTGGTAATTATCTATCTGCTATGCAGAAAAAATATACGGTTCTATGTGTAGTTTCCTCTTTACCAATACAAACCAGTGTCCCACAGTTTCAGTTATATGATTTGTTCCAAAATGAGGCGCTGGTGAAGATACAGGAGATTATTGATATAGATAATACTTATCGGGCAATCGATCAAACCTTGGAAACCGAGTTGACAGAGATTAAGAGTACAGAAATTGTTAAAGATGTAAAAAATATTCTTCCCTGCCTTGAAAAAGAACTTCAGCGTCAATTTCATAAGCGAACAATTTTTGGCGCGATTTTTCATATTTGTTGTCTGGTTGATGGTTTAAAAAAGAACAAGCGGGGAACCTGCTTTCCAGAACAGAAAAAGTACGAAGCAGAATATTTAAAGGAGCATACAGTCATTAGAAAGGTGCTCAATGATCTGGAAAAAAAATATGAGGTTAAAATACCGGATGATGAAATCAGCTATATGGTAAGCCTTTTCATCACTTATCCTCAGGAAATCTTGAATTAAATGCGGGCGGAAACAAGTAGAATACTTTTAGAAAAAATAAAAAAATATTCAGCTTAAAGTTTGATTAAAAGATGGAAAAATAACAAAAGAAAAAATCAAAAACAATGAAATGACCTTGAAAAAGTGTTACACTCACTGAAGAAAGTGAGGGAAACAAATGATTCGTTTTGCAAAAAAAGAAGACGGACCAATGATTGCTCCGCTGGTTCTTGTGATTTTGAAAGATATGGAGCTGGATTTTTTAAAAGAAGTGCCGGAAACATTATTATTAACAATTCTGGAAGAAGCAGCTGCTAATCCGGACTATCGATATGGCTATAAAAGAGGGCTGGTCTATGAACTGGATAACAAAGTAGTGGGAATTGCCTTTGGCTATCCAGCTGAAGATGAGTCGGTTATTGATGAGCCGCTTAGACAGATATTGATCAAATATGGATTGGATATGAATCTTCAGTTATTCATAGATGAAGAAACACTGCCGGGTGAATGGTATCTGGATTCCATCGCAGTAGATGAAGCATACAGAGGCTATGGAATTGGCTCAAAGCTGTTGGACTCATTACCGGAAATGGCTGAAAAAGCTGGTAAATCAGTAATTGGTTTAAGCGTAGATAAAATGAATCCTGATGCAAGACGCTTATATGAACGTAAAGGGTTCAAAGATGTGGCAGAGCGTATGATCAGCGGACATTTGTATGACCATATGCAGAAGAAAATCTAGGCAATGTCTAGCTGCACAAAAAAGCTCTTTAAAAAAATAAGCACAAGTCAGCCTCCTGATACTCTTTGTCAGGAGGCTGATTTGTGCCTATAGATTAAGACTGAACGAACTCGTTCTAATTAGCAAGAACCCCAGCCAATTGTTGAGAGAGGGGAATTGCTGTCTTTCTTTTTATTGTATACCCAGTAATCCAAAACAGCTGCAATACAAATACATAAGGGAGCGTCTTCATCATTCTCTACTTCCAGACAGAAGTAGTTGCCTGAAAATAATGTGGCCTTACTCATTTCCATGATTTTATGATTGTTATGCTGGATTGAATAATAATGATTTTGTATGTCTCCAATTACTGTCCAATGCAGCTGATTGATATAGTAAAAATCAATGTTCAAATTTAAAATCTTTTTGAGCGTTCCAACTTTATCGAAGCCTTTATACAGATCAAAACGAGTTCCGAAAAATAGTGACAGCTGTTTGATACTGGCAACTAGCTCACCATTCATCGCATAAAGAGATAGGGCATCTCCTCTGGTTCCCCAGCGGCCCACCAATAAAAACAATGATTTTCCATCTGCATCTTTAACAATGGTTCGAGTCACGTTGCTCAGTTGCTGCTCCTGAATAAAATATTCAGACACAAAGCTTCACCTCTTTTCAGTTTCACTGACAACTATTACAAATCTTCGCGAATAGCCCGTAAAATTGCTTCACCAACACCGTTTTCCAAGTTCGTTGCGGTTGTATATTTTGCATAATCCTTCACTTCTACCTCAGCATTTCCCATGGCAAAGCTGACCCCAGCCCATTGCAGCATGCTCACATCGTTAAAGTTATCTCCGATGGTCATTACTTCATCCGCTGAAATGCCTTTTTTCTTGGCAATATTGGCAACAGCAATTCCTTTTTGAGCATTCTTATGGTTTACTTCAATATTATTCTGTGCTGAGGAGGTGACAACAACATCTGGAAGCTTGTCTAGCTTGAGACTGACGGGCCCCAAGACTTTTGGTCCCTCAATACTAAAGCCGATAATTTTAAGAACTTCAATATCTTCCCTGTCTATCAGCTCGCGCATATCCTTAACATAGGTAATCTCCAATAAAGACAAATGAGCGGCCGCCATAGCAATTGCTACCTTATAGGTAAGATGGGGCATCGTTGAAGCAATATGAGTCGCAAAATTTTCAATGCGTTTTTCTTGTTTCTCTGAAAAGATTCCTTCATTTGTAGAAATCTCATAATAAACTTCGTGTTGGTCCAGCATATCTAAAACCTCATGGACCGTGTCCTTCTCGATTCCGGCAACAAAAACAGAATTACCATCTTTATCAAAAACCTGTGCCCCATTCAAAGTAATCATAGCACATTCTATTCCAGCTTCTTCAAGAGGAGGCTTCGCCTCGGTGTAAGCGCGGCCGGTAGCCACCATAAATTCTACTCCTTGACGAGCTGCTTCGCGAATGGCAGAAGCATTGTCTTTAGAGACAGCCATTTTTGAATCTAATAAAGTACCATCCATATCTGAAGCAATCAACTTAATCATAAACTATTTCCACCTCATTCAATTTACTTATGTATAGTTTACCATGTTTTGCTATTTATCGTTATAATAAAATTCTCTTGTAAGTTTCTGAGAACTTGGTTATTCTAAATAGGTAAAGTGAAACAGACATTCCAGCAGCTTCAAATAGCGGGCAGAAATAAGCAGCTGTTTTCAGATTGATCTGAATCTAAAAACAGGCAATGATAAATAAAAAATGAATGAAAAATTAGAAAAAACACTTAAATACTAAAAAATCTAGCGAAAGAAGAAGGAGCGTATGAAATGAAAACAATTATTCATAATAGCTGGCAGGAGAAGTTGGAGGATCAGTTTAATCAGCCTTATTATAGTCAATTGAGAGAATTTTTGAAGCAGGAGTATACGACACAAACTATATTTCCAGATATGTATCATATTTATTCTGCTTTGGAGCTTACCCCTTATGAAAAGGTAAAGGTGGTAATATTGGGTCAAGATCCATACCATGGTCCCAATCAGGCACACGGATTGAGCTTCTCGGTGCAGCCGGGAGTAAAGACGCCGCCGTCGTTGGTTAATATCTATAAAGAGCTACAGACTGATTTGGGCTATCAGCCGGTGAATCATGGCTTTCTGGAAAGTTGGGCCAAACAAGGGGTTCTGCTGCTGAATACAGTATTGACTGTGCGTGCTGGTCAGGCATATTCTCATCGAGGACAGGGCTGGGAACAATTAACAGATGCTATTATTCAAAAGCTGAATGAAAGAGATCAGCCCATTGTATTTATCTTATGGGGAAAACCAGCTCAGGACAAAATTCGTATGATTGATACAAGTAAACATGTGATTATTAAGTCACCACATCCAAGTCCGTTGTCTGCGCATAGAGGCTTTTTTGGCTCGCGTCCTTTTTCAAAGGCAAACGATGCACTACTGGCATTAGGAGAAACACCGATTAATTGGCAATTACCGGAATCTGTGTCATAAGACAGATTGCAACTGTTGTAGTATAGGATAAGGACTTTGTGAAAATGTTATCAGAATAAGGGTTTTCCACTAGTACAGAAAGAAAAAACTGTTATTTTCTTTTCAAATAGTGTATGATTGAACAAGTAAAAACAATATTGGAGGGTGTATCGTGGATTTATTCGATAGCTTAAAAGCAAAAGTCACTAATAAGAATGTAAAAATTGTTTTCCCGGAAGCACTGGACCAAAGAATTTTAGGTGCTGCAGCTCGTTTGAAATCAGAAGAACTTCTAGAACCTGTATTGATTGGCAAGCCTGAGGAAATTGTAAAGGCTGCTCATGCACGCGGACTTACAACATCTAATTTTATGATTGTAGATCCAGATAACTTTGACCGTTGGGATGAAATGGTTGAATCTTTCGTAGAGCGGCGTAAAGGGAAGGTTTCAAAAGAAGATGCAGAAAAAATCCTTAAAGATGTAAACTATTTTGGTACAATGTTGACATACATGGGTATCACTGATGGTATGGTGAGTGGAGCAATTCATTCTACTAGCGACACAGTACGTCCAGCATTACAAATTATTAAAACTAAGCCAGGGGTTAGCCGTACAAGTGGAGCAATGATTATGTTCCGCGGTCGTGGCCAGGAAAGATATATTTTCGCTGATTGTGCGATTAATGTGAATCCTAATCCGGAAGAATTAGCAGGAATTGCTATTGAAAGTGCGAAAACAGCTAAGTTGTTTGATATCGAACCAAAGGTTGCTATGATGAGCTTTTCGACCAAAGGTTCAGCGAAAGCACCTGAAGTTGATAAGGTAGTTGAAGCAACGAAACTTGCGAAGGAAATGGCTCCAGAACTGGAAATTGATGGTGAATTGCAGTTTGATTCTTCCTATGCAGCGTCAGTAGCACAGCTGAAAGCGCCAGAATCAGAGGTAGCAGGTAAAGCAACAGTATTTGTATTCCCAGAGCTGCAGTCTGGCAATATTGGCTACAAAATTGCACAGCGCTTAGGTAATTTCGAAGCAATTGGTCCAATTTTGCAAGGGTTGAACAAACCCGTTTCAGATTTATCTCGTGGAGCAAATGAAGAAGATGTATACAAATTATCTATCATTACTGCTGCACAAGCAGTAATGGAAAAATAAATAAAAATTTATTGAGTTTGGGCCGTAAAAATAACAGCCCAAGCTCTTTTTTTGTATTAAATCTGAATATATGGTGTTCTAACGCCCATTTATCCTTTGAGGATTGAGGCAAAGTGAGAACCATAGATAATCTTGGAGGATACCAAAGCTTTGCAAAAAATACTTAGAATGGAAATTCTCGGAACTAAGGGCCTTTAGCCTTTTTTTTATTCAGATTTGGATACTCAATATTAAAGATATTTGTATAGATAGCTGCTATAGATAGTTATTTTGTGATATACTCACCAAAAAGAAAATACAGCTTAGCTCTAATATAAAAGAGCAGCTGCCAAAGCTTGCTGAGAGGAGAGACTATGAAACGAAAAATAGATGGTCTTCTGGAAATGGAGACTTTTGCAAAACAAGTCGGTGCTTTAGCCGAAGCTGGAGACGTAATTATCCTGTCAGGTGATTTAGGCGCAGGAAAAACAACGATGACAAAAGGAATTGCCTTGGGGCTGGAAATCGACCAGATGATTAAAAGTCCAACCTACACCATTGTGAGAGAATATCAAAACGGACGATTGCCGTTATATCACATGGATGTTTATCGTGTGGGCGGAGAAGGAGATGACTTAGCTCTGGATGAATATTTTGAAGGAGAAGGGCTTAGTGTTGTTGAATGGGGTGAACTGTTGGAAGACTATTTACCTGAGGAGTACCTGCTGATCAGACTGGACAAAGATGCTTTAAAAGAAGAACAGCGGCTGGCTGTTTTGACTGGAGTTGGTATGAAGGGAGAAGCTTATTTAGAACGGATAAAGAATGCGGAGGAAGCCAATGGGTAAAGAAGAAATAGAAATAATCATCCGTGAGGCCATACCGGATGATGCGGAGCAGTTAATTCAAGTGTTTTATAAAATCGGCAGTGAAACACCATATCTTGTTATGGATGAGAATGGTGCAGGGGTTGACACAGAAGAAATGGCTCACAACTTGGCTGAACTTTATGAGTCTTTGAATAATGTACTGATGGTGGCTGTCGCTGATGGACAAGTTATTGGAACTGCATCAGTTAAGGCGTCTTCAAAGCAGCGAATGGAACATATTGGTGAAATCGGAATTAGTATTTTAAAAGAATTTTGGGGACTGGGACTTGGCGGACTTATGATGGAAGAACTGATTGACTGGTCAAAAGACAGCGGTATTATTCGACGTCTGGAGCTAACCGTTCAAGATAGAAATCAGCGGGCAGTTCATCTGTATGAAAAGCTGGGCTTTAAAACTGAAGTAGTCATGGAACGAGGGGCAAAGACTGACGAAGGTGAGTTTCTCAAGGTCCGCCTAATGAGTATGCTCATAGACTGAAGGAGCTGAAAAAAGATTTTTTTATTTCGCAAAGTGTTATTGTTTGCAATTTTATTATGAGGGTAGTATTATAACCTCACAACAACTAACAACCCTTTTTATTTTTCATTTAACTCCTTTTCCATCCCTGTAAAAATTACAGGGATGGTATTTTTTTGTTAAAAATTTCTAATAGGATTAATTACTATCTTATGGTATAAAATTCATTCTTTATGTGATATCATTAAATGGTGAAATAAATTTTTAACAAAGGAAATGACGTTTGTAAGGAGAGAGAATAATGGAGCGGATGAGTAATCAACCCGAACTGGTAAAAGAGTTTGTCTCTACAATAGCTTCTTCCCTTGAATATATAAATGAGACAGCTGCAATTGAGCTGGATTATCAGACAACGGTGGCTGCCAGTTTTTCTGCTCAGTCTTCTGTTGAACAGCTGAACGAAATCAGCAAAGAAATCAATGCGCTTATTACACAAGATATTAAAAATCTCCTGAATGTATCATCTGAATTGGAAAAAGCTGACCAATCTATCCAAACAAGCGTCGAAAGAACGGGGATATGGCAATGAAGACAAAAGATGAACTATTATTTGAACTTGAACAGGAAGAAAACAGAGTCGCAAATGCACATTATAAAGCAGAGCAGACGGAACGTGAAATGAACCGTATTCAAGAAGGATATGAAGGGATTTTTCATCAATCCTCCCATTTATTTTTTAAGCTGGAGGAGATGTTTCATGAAAGTCGGTCGAAGCCAGTCTTTGATGAGATATGTACAGAAGTAAAGATGGAGCAGGAACGCATCTTTGAACGAATGGAAGAAGAAAAAGATATACTGATTCGAAGAAAAAAAGAGTTTGAGAGTCGGGAAAATGAGATTTACTACGAAAAGAGACGCATGATGGTTAGGCTGGAGGATATATAGATGAATGTTTCATTATACTTATCTTCTGTTGAACAGCAGTCACACCAGATTATTTCTTTTTGTGAGCGACAGCAGGCTGGGTATAGGGAGCTACAGGGGAATCTGCAGCAGTTTATCGCGGATAAAACACTTGAGGGAAACGTCTATACAGAGGCAAAAAACTATTTTGCTCAACTCTACCTACCATTAATTCACGGAATACTGTTGCTTACAGAAAAAAATGTAGCAGCAAATAAGCAATTTCCGGAAGAATACAAATTTTGTGTCGATTACTGCAGCTTACAATCTGAAGAATTATCAGATGGAATCAGAGAATGGGCAGAACGAATAGAAGACTTAAGAATTCAGCAAGAAAAAATTAGACACTCGGAGCTGAATCCTTTATTAAAAGTGTTTCAACTGGAAAGAGTGGAAATACTGATGGAGCTTTTTTATACTGCAAAAAAAGAAATGGAAGATAAGCTGGAACGTCTATTGTCGTTTCACGCATCATCTCCTCAGCTGTTTGGTGATATTAAAGAGCTGGAAGCGATTGTCTGCAAAGAAATCGAGAGAATCAAACAATTGAAGAAAATAAATAATGTATCTTTTCAAATGAGTCATGTAGAAAAAAGCTTCAAGAAAAATATTCAAAAGCAAAAATTTACACAAAATATTGAGAATTTTCAGAAAATATACAATTTGATAAAGCCTGAGCAGTGGTCTCAAAAAAGCTTTCTAGATTGTATAGCTGTTCTTGCAGTGAAGGAGAAGCGGTTAAAAGCTGTTCTTGGTTGGCAGACTAAAGAAATCAATGCCTACCTTAACGAGCTCATGACAGATTTTTCCAGCAAATCTGAGAAGGAGATTTTAACAAGTTTATTAGCTGAACGATTGAATAAATAGTGTGTGAAGTAAAAACAGATGGATAAGGAAGGCAGATGAGAAAAAACGCATCTGTCTTTTTTATGTGTAGATCGAGGTAATACAGTTAAAAAATTTTTTATTTACAGTAAAATTTTAGTATGATATTATAAATCGTAATCATTACTATTTGTTTTTTAGGAGGAATTTATTTGAAAAAAGGATTTGTTATTGCAGGTCTAGCTATTATTACAGTTATTTTTATCGCAGGATGCGGAGAAAAAATGACTTCCGACAAGGGGAACCTTTCTGAAGCGGAAGAAAGTAAAGCCAGCTCAGCTGGCAGCGTAAAGGAAAGTAGAGACAGCCATACTCATTCCCATAATGAGAGGGCCGCTTCGGGAATTTTTGATGATTCAGAAGTTGAAGACCGGTCGTTAACAGATTGGGAAGGTCAGTGGCAATCTGTATATCCTTATTTGGAAGCTGGAAAACTAAATCAGGTATTTGAGGACAAGGCAAAAGAAAACGTTGAAAAAACAGCAGAAGAATACAAAGAATACTATGCAGTCGGATACCAGACAGATGTTGAAAAAATTGATATCTATCAAAATCTAGTGTCATTTTATCAAAACGGAAACTGGAGCTCTGGGACTTATGAATATGCTGGCTATAGAATTTTAACGTATGAATCTGGTAAAAAGGGCGTCCGTTATTTATTTACAAAAATTGAAGGCGATAAAACTGCGCCTCAATCGATTCAATTTAGTGATCATATCATTGCATCTGAGCAATCTGCTCATTACCATCTGTATTTTGGTGACCAGTCTCATGAAGAGTTGTTAAAGGAACTGGATAACTGGCCAACTTATTATCCGCAGAAATTATCTGGAGAAGATATCGCTCATGAAATGCTGTATCATTAAAAGCTGGAGACTTAAGTAAATTACTTTAAAATTGACGCCATAACCAATCTCTGTTTTTGATTTTTACTTCAATAAATAGTATTAATCTATACAAGCTTACATATGGGGAAAATAGAAACTCACAGAAGCTGGGGAAACAAGAAATTCTTTTTTATCAATGTTTAGTTCGGATGAAATCAGTTCTATAATTGCTGCGCTTTCGTCTAAGGTGTTGATTCGATAGAGCTTGGAACCATAATCCTGCCATTCGCCTAATTCTAGAAGCGCTGTGGAAAAAGAGATATCAGGCTTTCCTTTATCAAAGAGAATCATATAGTCATGGATTGGTTTTCCATCCTCAGTTGTCAACAAATCGTTTGGATTTCGAGAGAGCGTCTTTCCAAATTTTTCATATAACTTCTTTTCAGAGCTTAAATATTTTTGATTAGATGCAGGAATAATTGATTATTTAAAATGCTGAGAATCCCTTTTGAACATGATAGCTAACTCCTTTAAGTAACCTTTTAGATGATTATAGTCCTTTCCCATGAAATTAGCTATAGCCTATAGATTAAGAGTCGACTATCAATGAACTGCTCAAAGGCTCTACTTGTTTGGTTTTTCAGAATATGAGAGAATTTGTATTGAAAAAGTCTGTGGTGGAATGAAGCAGCGGATTCATCATGGAGGAGGGAGTAGAAAATGTACATTTCTGATGAACTTTATGGAGAATACGAAATAGAAGAGGTTTTAACCGCCTTGATTTATAGTAAAGAGGTGCAGCGTCTAAAGGATATTCATATGATTGGTCCATCCTATTTATTGAATCCTGTTTGGAATGAGACGAGATATGAGCACTCTGTGGGTGTAATGCTTCTTGTCAGAAAGCTGGGTGGTTCCGTCGAGGAACAAATTGCAGGATTGCTTCATGATATTTCTCATACGATATTCTCTCATGTAATTGATTTAGTTATGGATAAACAACAGGAAGACTATCATGAGGAAATCAAACAGACATATTTAAGCGAAAGTTCAATTCCTGATATTTTGAGTAGTTATGGCTATAATTATGAGAAAATCCTTTTAGATGATTGTCAATGGACTCGATTGGAACAGGCGGCTCCTCTGCTTTGTGCAGACCGGATTGACTATACACTGCGGGAAGTTTACCGCTATTTTAAAACTGATTTAAATGAGATTCATGATTTTCTCTCAGAGATAGTATTCTTGGAAGACAGAATTGTGTTGAAAAGCGTTTCAGCTGGAGAGTGGTTTGTTAAGCAATATTATAAAATTGTATTAGATTTATTTTATGATCCTTTAAATATGTACGGCTATGAAATCATGAGCCAGCTGCTAAGCTATGCTTTAGAACAGGGTTGTTTATCCACAGAGGATCTCATGAAAACTGAAACTGAGGTTTTGAATAAACTTAAAGCACTTGGAGATCCAAAACTAGATGAACTTTTCTGTATATTTTACATGCAGGTTGCTTTTAAATTAGTTGATGAGAATGAACCCTTTGATATTTTTCAAAAAAAGAAGTTGCGGTTGATTGATCCCTTAGTTGCTGTCGAGGGTGATATTGTATATACATCAGCCTGCTCAATTGATGCCAAGCGGAGAACCGCAGAAGCAAAGAAAAAAAGTGACAAGGGTGTTTACTTACTTGTTATAACTCCAAGCGGATAATGCACATATAGAACCAACGTATTGTTGAGTAATCAATAAAAAAGTAAAAAATTTAGTTAAACGAGCGCTAAATCTTGTCCATAGGATTTAGTGCTCGTTTTTTATTAGGTCTATAATATTTTGTGTTGGTGGAAAATTTACCAACACAATTTTTATACGAAAGCTTCACTATCACTATGTATTAAAGTAAAAAAAGACTCCCCTCTCCCTCATAAAATTTAAACCTTAAAAATTTTATGAGAGCAATGAGTTTCGTTTGTTGTAAACTTCTTCCCGTAGCATCATATAGTAAATAATTCTAGTAATAAGATGAGCAACTGCAACTGTTGCACGTTTTCCCCTCTATTTTGGCTAATCCTTTGATGATAATCTCTGAATCATTGTATTATAGTTCTTATCTTTCATCCTTCAAGGAGAATGAGCTTAACGAATTCATGTGTGTTTGACGTAGAACCTTTTTTATTTTGATAACATACAAAATAAAAAAACGATTGAAGTGTTGACTTCAATCGGGTTAATTACGTGCCAGGAGGGATTCGAACCCCCGACCGCTCGCTTAGAAGGCGAGTGCTCTATCCAGCTGAGCTACTAGCACAAACATAATTTACTTTAAATTAAGTAGTTGCATCATGGTCTCTCTATAAATCAGCAACATCAATATGTTATCAGAAAACGGTGGGAGTTGCAAGAAGAAATTTTAGTTTAAAATAACTTATTTTTTTATGAATCATCCAACTGTATTTTAGACTGGGATTAGTCATTAAAATACTTAAAAGCACAAGCTAAACTTTATTAATTTTCAACTGTTGTGATCACTAGATTACAAGTAAATATTAGGAGCAAAGCTTCTCTAATATATGGAAAATGCATAAATGCGGAAAACATAGAATCAGAAGCTTTGTCCCAAACGCCATTAACTATTTTAATCTTAGTAGAACCTAGTATGGCTAACTTTCCATTGCTCCAGTTTAATCTGTACCCAGAAACCATAAATACCTAATGTAACGATTGTCAGCAGCAGCCATTTAATCCAGCTGCCGAACAGTCCAATAGCTGTTCCAGTAAACTGACAGCGCCGTCCCTCGATTACTGTGTGTTCAATCTTCCATTTGTACATCATGCAAATCCCCCACGGTGCGCAGATACCAAGTGTGAAGAAGCTTACAGCCCAAGCAAGAATACCAGTCAGAATATAGCTGCCGAGACCTCCATCAAAATATGACTCTTTCATTTTTACACCCCCTTAATAAATCAGGTAACATTTTATCACAGATATTTTTATAAAAATACAATTACTTTTTTTTAAAGGTTCCAAGAAAGTAGAGTCCATGCTTAATGAAATCTGAAAATCACAGTCTAAAACACAATTTTTGATTGACTGAACAGGTGTATTTTGATATGATATTAATGTTGTAATTGTGGACTCCACAGCTACAACCGCTCAGAACAAGTTTTTAAGTACGTTTTTGTCGCTTGGGATGGCGAGTCTAAGTCTAGAAGAAGGAGGTGCTGTATAGCATGTACGCAATTATCAAAACTGGTGGCAAACAAGTAAAAGTTGAGGTAGGTCAAGCAATCTATGTTGAAAAATTAAACGTAGAAGCTGGCGAAAAAGTTGTTTTTGACGAGGTTATCCTTGTTGGCGGCGAATCTACAAAAGTAGGTGCTCCAACTGTTGCAGGTGCAACTGTAGAAGGAACTGTTGAAAAACACGGTAAACAAAAGAAAGTGGTAACTTTCAAGTACAAACCGAAAAAACACACTCATCGCAAACAAGGTCATCGTCAACCATATACAAAAGTTGTTATTGATGCCATCAATGCTTAATTCCTGTTTATAGGAAAGAAGGAGAAAGAATGATTAAAGGTTCTTTCAAACGAGATGAAGCAGGTCAAATCGTTTCATTTGAGATTGCCGGACACGCAGAAGCCGCTGAATTCGGTGAAGATGTCATTTGTGCAGCTGTATCAGTTCTTGCTGTCAGCACAGTCAATGGGATTGAAGCCCTTGCAGGATTTGAACCAATTGTTGATGCGGATGAAGCAGAGGGCGGATATATGTATGTAGAAATGTTGTCCGATGTTAATCAAGAACAAACGAATATTTCTCAGATTTTGCTGGAAAATCTCTTACTGGGATTACAGGCAATTGAAGAAGAACATACTGAATTTATTACACTCATAACTCAAAATTAGGAGGTGCAGACATATGTTGAAAATGAATTTACAATTTTTTGCCCATAAAAAAGGTGGAGGTTCTACTTCCAACGGACGTGATTCAGAATCTAAACGTTTAGGCGCAAAGAGTGCTGATGGCCAAACAGTTACAGGTGGTTCTATTTTATACCGTCAACGCGGAACTAAAATTTACCCAGGTGTAAATGTTGGTATCGGGGGAGACGACACATTATTTGCAAAAGTTGACGGAGTTGTACGTTTCGAACGTAAAGGCCGCGACAAAAAGCAGGTTTCTGTTTATCCAGTAGCTAACTAATATTTTTTAATAGGCTAGAATCCTTGTTGTGTAAGGGTTCTAGCCTTTTTGTTTTGCTATTATAATTTTTACCTACGTTTTTACCTACGTTCTTCACAAATTAGCAAATCTTTCCAACTTTTCTGCAGTCTCTTTTCTAGTCTTTTTCGTAACATGAGTATATATGTCCATTGTCATACTTATAGAGCTATGACCAAGACGTTCTTGTGCTTCTTTCATGCTTGCACCAGCTTCAAATAGTAGTGAAGCGTGTGTATGCCTGAAACCGTGAGTACCAATATTTGGCAATCCAGCTTTTTTAGCAATCCGACTAGATCGTTGATAGAGACCTTGCCGAGTATTGTGCTGGCCATCAATTGTTGGAAATACAATTTCATTGTTATTGATTCGGTTAGCAAATAGCATTTCCTTTTGTCGAAGTTGCCAACTCTTAAGCATGCGAAGTGTTTTATCATCTATACTAATCGTTCTATATGAGCTCTTTGTTTTTGGTGATGAAACAGTAAATCCAGTTTTTGTTTGAGACATGGTTTTGTTGATAGTTACAGTCTTTTCGGTAAAGTTTATGTCATTCCACATCAAAGCCGAAGCTTCACCACCACGTAAGCCAGTGTATGTTAAGAACCTGTATAAGATGCGATCATACTCAGCAAAATACTTTAAAGAAGAACTGCTATCTGAGATACTATTTACTTTTTTGTCCAGATATCTAAATAGAATCTTTAGCTGTTCTAGATCATAAGTTTTTAGTTGCTTTTCTTTATTTTTCATTTTTTTTGCCGGTCGTATTACATGTTCAAATGGATTACTATTAATTAATTCTAAATTAATGGCGTAATTCATTATTTGAATGACGTATTGTAAAACAACGTTATATACTTGAAGTTTTTCAGCCCATTTATTAACAGCTGCTTGCGCTTGTTTAAGATTAATCTTGTCAATTGATTGATTTTTAAAGATAGGCAAGACGTGTATTTGCATATAACGCTCTGTCGCTATACTAGTCGCTTCTTTCACTGTACTTTTATAACTTACAAGCCATAGCTCGTACACTTCGTTAAAAGTCGTTGCAGTGGGTTTGCTGAAGCCATTCTCAATTACTTCGTTCTGAAGTCTTTTTTCAGCGAGCACAGCATCTTTTTTTCTTTTAAATTTCCCTCTTGTGGTACGGATTTGTTTTCCTGTTGATGGGTCAACACCTAAATAAGTGTGGAACCTCCATAATTTTTCACCATTCTTTTTTGTATATTCTTCAAAGCTTGCCATTATTATTATCCTTTCATCTTCAGTTAGGCGCTGCGAGATGTTTAAGGAAATAAAAGTAGCATCACTCCTTTCATTATTATTGTTCAATGATGTCTATTTTAAAAGCTTTCTTTATATTTTCAATATTGTATTCCTTGTTCATTAGATTTTCTTTAGAGCTGTATAGCCTTTTATTTTCAATTGTATTAATTGAAATCAATTTCCGTTTGTAACCATTTTCATCAAGAATATCTACAAGTATATAATTATCATCTAGTCTAGATATAATTCTAATAAGGGTTTCATTGTCAAAAAAATATACATGGTAAACAGTAATTGAGCGATATACCATAAATATTAGTAGTAACGAGTATAAAAATGCAACAAACGCGTCTCCTAATTTATTCTCATAAACGAAGTAAGCTGTCAGTATAAGGAAAATTAAAAATAAAATAAAAATGACAGTTGTCCTAATAAATAATGTCAAGATTTTTTCTTTCGTAGTCAGAAATGCGATTTCAATTGTTGAAAAATTAAGATGTGTAACAACGTTGTAAAGAATTGTTCCTCCTAGTGCGATAGCAGATATAATGACTCCCAAATGTTCAATGTCAAACAATGTTTTCCCTCTTTTCATGATATAATATATTTGTCAATACTCATGAAAATGAAGACATTAAGCTAATTGGCATTAGCGGTGCCGATTGGCTTTTTATAAGTAGTGTAATCGAATCTCCCGATAACACTACTTATTTTGTAACAGTGAATCTATTAAGTTTTCAACTATCTTTACTTCTTTATCACTAAGTTTTGATAACTTGTTCGTTATGGATACATAATTATTAATATCTTCACTAACAAGCTCAGTTACAATATCCTCTGTAGAATAATCATACGGAATTCTTTCCCTCGGAACATCATATCCCATTAACCAAGGCTCACTAACATTCAACGTTTTTGCTAATAAATATATTCTATGTTGATCTGGAGATTGGATACCATAAACATATTGTGATAATGCACTTTTTCCCATCTTGATTCCAAATTTTTCTTGATAAGATTTTGACAATTCTAAAATGTCTGTTTGTCTCAAGCATCGTTCATTCATAACTTGCCTTAATCTTTTTTGAGAATTAGATTCATTGTCTAATATTATTTTAAAAGAATTAGTTCCTGATATTTTAAATTGTTGCCCATAAACAAGTGAATAAATGGAGGTGTTGAAAATAGTAGTCATTTTTGATACATCCTTAAGGTATGGTAAACTTGAACCTTTGACCCATTTCGAGATGGTACTTTCTGTCTTGCCAAGTTTCTCTCCAAGTTGCTTCATAGTCATATTATTTTGATCTAAAAAAAAGCGAATCATTCTACCAATAACAATTTTCTCCAAATTATCAACTCCAAACTATTAATTAATGATCTTTGATGAAACTAATTTCTGGTTTCTTAAACTTATAAAGTAAAAAATTAACTTCTTCATTCAATAAATTTGCAATGTTCTCATCTCCGATTTCCTTTAGTAAATCGATATAACGAGATCAAAGATGGTGATGTTAAAAGTATCAAATATGTAAATAAAGATGCATATGATTCCCCACAAGAATTTCTGAAAGAAGAGGGATTAATGCTGAAAGGGCAGGAGGAGCAGGGATAGCTAAAAGCTATCTCTCAATCTTAATCACTGTCAGAAGAGCATCGAAAGTATCTAAATCACGTGATGAATGTAAATCAACAGACGAGTTGCTGGAAAGACACTATTCGATGTTCCGTTTTTATTAGCATCAACGGAAGTCTAGGAGGACTGACTAATGGCGAAACTTAATGAGAATCAAGAGAGCTTCTTATACGATCTAAGAGCAAATTTCAAAATAGATAAATCAGCAGAAACAGCAATTTATAATACTTTTGTTGATACAGAATCATTTCAGCTATCAAACAATGAGTTTGTAAAAGTTATGCAAATATTTTGTGGCTGGGTATTGGAACTGGAGGATAAACAATGACAGAACAGAAAGAACTGCTAAAGAAGATTAATGACTTAGCTTTTGACATTCAGCATGCAACGGCTGACGTGTATGTTTATAAAGCAGCTGAACAAATCTATCATTTGAGTTTGGTAAAGGAAGAAAGATGGATGAAATCAAAGCAGGTGATTTAATAGAATATGATAATCAATTCATTATCGCTGGTCATAATACTTCGTCTGGTTATGTGCGTGTAAAAATTTCTAATTTTAAGCGTACAATAGCAGAAATGGCAGAAGTTAACTTAATCATGACAGCCGAAGAACTTGAAGTGGTTGCTACAAAAATGTAATGATGTTAAATACGAAATATGCGAATAGTGAAAAAGTAGTTAGAGAAGTCGCAAAATAACGTAATTTTTCTTTATGTGTTAATCGATCATAATGAATAATTAGATAATATGTAGTCGTTAAAAATATCGAAAGCGAGATTGCGGCGAAAATACTAGTATAGTTACTATATCTTCCTCTTCTGGAGAAATAGAACAATGTTTTTGTTCTACTTATATTTAGAGCAAGATCAGAGATAAGCCCTAAAATGATGATTCCAATGAGAATCTTTATTTTAATATTCAATTTTCTTACATTTCGTTTTTCTTTTTTCATGCTACACCTCAACAATTCTTTGCTTAACATCAAGATTATAACATACAGAAAGGAGCTGGAGGTTTGCTGGCCAGCAGAAAGAGCTCTTTACTCCTTTCAAATATATGAAACGAATACTAAATTATAAAATAAAAAAAGTTCCCATAAGGGAACTAGACAAACTTAATTGTTAAATCAAAATTCGAATGGTGGATAATTCTCGAAGTACCATTCTTTAGTTTTAATTCTATGAGATTGCCATCAAATACACTACCAATAGAAGAAATTTGATTTCCAATTTCATCAAAAACAGACATCTTTAAACCACCATCCCGCTTGGCTCCTAAGTATCTGTTGAAATCATTTACAATAAACATACCACGATCATAATCGGACATAAAAATAAAAACCTCCTTTTCTTTTAATGATACCAAAGTGAGGATGCAAATACTATATTAATAGGAGAAAACGCAATGACACGAGACATCATATTAGCCGCTTTCCTGATAATCAGCATTGCGGCAGAGTTTATCTATTTAGCGTTTAGAGAGAAAGGACAGAAAAATGACTAACAACAAAATTCGTCAACTTTTGAAGTCTATAACAAAGTATTATTTATTATCTCAAGCGGCTTGCTTATGTTGATTGCTTTAATTACACTGCTATATTTAACAGACGGAAGCATTGTAGGGGGAGGCGTTACCTTGTTATTTTTTGTATTTGTCATAAGCGTGATAGGAATAGTGTATTTTATGGAGAAAGACTAATAAGAAAGAGGCGATTTGATGATGACTTTAGTACCAGAGCTGAACGAAGATGAAACAAAGGCTGAGGTTAGAAAAGTTCTAAAGAAATGCAGGAGCTTGCAGCGTATCACAGGGATCTCGGTTGATTCTATTAAATCGCCTGAGTTTTCAGATATGCCAAAGAGTTCAAATAATCGAAATAATACGGAAAACAAAATGATTCGAATGTTAGAGGATGTGAGCAGCTCAGATATAGGGGGAACGAATCGCTATGTACTAGAAATAATCGATATTGTAAAAGCGTTGAAATCACTATCTGATTTATCAAAGGATATTCTTTATTATTCCTATTGTGTGCCGAACAGACACAGCAACGTTAAGCTTACAAACACTATCAAAACTTTCCGAGAGGGAGAGCTAGGACAGTGGGAAGTGGTGTATTACAGTTTAAGTAGTATCGAAAAGTTAAAAGCGCAGGCGCTGCTTGAATTTGCTGAGGCATATAGACAAGGCGAGTTGCTAGTATATGAACCCTCTTAAAAATTACGGTTTTTTTACGGTTATTTTGCGGTTTTAATAAGGAAAAAGGGTATAAACTGGTATCATGCAACAAGTATAAAACAGTTCGTACATTACATTTCGCTGCTATGTATAGAGAGCCATTTGTAGTCTTGCGGCTGTTTTTCTTACATAGTTAATCATCACAGAGAAGGACACACAAAACAGGAAAGCTTCATGCTGATGTTTAACTTATTTTCGCTCATGGATTGCACCAAAAAAATAATGACTTGTTCAAAGGAGGCCTCATCAACCTCCCTTAATTAATCTACACTTTTACAACAATCCATGAGTGTAAAAAAAAGTGTATGACCACTTATATCAATAGTGACAAAGATGTTGTTGTAGAAAAACTTTCTAAATGTTAATATTAATATATCTTATAATAAGAAAGGAAGTTTTTTATGAAAAGAAAAGTTTTACTATTGGTTTTCAGTTTGTTTATTTTGTTTGTTGGTGGTAGTGAAGTGGCAAGTGCGAGTGAAATACTTAGACCAGAAGTAAGAGCCACACCTATGATTAAAGAAGTTACTTTAGCTTCAGGAGAATCTGATAAAATTAGTTTCTTTGCTATGAATAATGAAACTCACTGTTCTGTGTTTGTACTCAAGTATGCAACAGTATCTGGAGAGAAAGAATCTTTTAGTTATAGAAGACCTAAGGGGTTTGGACGATACGGGGAATACGAAGAAGATTTCACATACAGTTCAGATGGATATATACTAACTAACAGCAACTACATTAATTATTTTACAGGGTATTTAGAGTTTGAAATAACTAATTATTCAGCAGCACCAGTAACCTACCGATTTGGAGTAAATGCTGCAATTACAAAAAAAGGGACCAATCAGGTTACTTATGGAGATTTGGATTTCGAACTATAATTGATTTTAAGACCTCTTAACCGTGGTCTTTTTATAAACAGATTAGATCGCTTATGCGGTCTTTTTTTATTACATAGATTTAGAGGTGAAGAAGTTGAAACACATTGACGAAGTACAAAAAATAAGAGAAGAAAAAAACCTAGACCATATTGCTGCAGCTATAAAAGAGATTATTGGTCTATACGGTGTGACGGTTGAAGAAACAGCTGCTGTTCTTTTTTCAGTCATGAAGGATGTATTGAATGAACCACACAATCAGCAAAAGCTAAAAGAATTTAATGTAGATATCAATGTGACTAGTAAGACAGCGAATGGAGTAAAGACACCACTGGATAAGGTGACAGAAATTCAAAAGCTCTATATAAAGCACTATGCCAGTCAAACAGTATATAAGAATAGCAATGATTGATGTATCAACTAAGGCGGCAAGAGCAAAATTTTATGGTTCCTCTGAATGGAAAAAGCTAAGGCAGGAGAGATTGGCAGTTGATGATTTTGAATGTACATGGTGCAAAGAAGAAGGAAGGGTTACAACAGAAGCTATCTCTATTCTAGAAGTAGATTATATTAAAGAGTTGGATTCATATCCAGAGTTGGCATTGGATATAAACAACCTAAGAACATTATGCAAGGACTGTCACAATAAGCGGCATGGCCGATTCAATTACAGAGGGAACAACAAGAAAAAGAAATGGAGTGATGAATGGTGGTAGATGGAACAGAAGCAATCAAGTATACAGGAGAAGCCTGTGAACATTGTAATCGGGTTCGGGTTGAACTGTTGACAGATGGTGATTTAGTTTGTGAGAAATGCTTGTGGAGTCAAAAGAGCCACGAATACAGATTTGATTTGGATGACTGATACCCCCCACCAAATATTTTAGCTCGAAATTTTCGAATCGGGAAACCGGTGGATGGGGTTAATTCTTCAAATGCAACATGAAAAAGTTACCCTCCCCCCCTCCAGGGGGAGTAGAGAAGGAAGGTGATTGATTTGAACAAAAAGGAAATTGGCTCAAGAATGAGGAAAAAAAGAATTGCAAAAGGTTGGACACAGCTTGAGTTTGCTAAGAAATGTGGGCTTTCTAATAATTATTATTCGAGTATTGAAAATGGGAAAAATTCACCAAGTTTGGATAAATTAAGAGTCATTGCAGATAACTTGGATGTATCGTTAATTTATCTATTAAACGATACAATCGAGGATACTGAGAACCGAGTGGAAAAAGAAATTAGACGGATTGGAAATTTGTTCGAAGATATCCCTTCCCAATCTAGGGAACTGGTCCAAGGGTTAATCGTTCAGGCTGCCAGACTAAGAATTTTGCTAGATGATAATTGGAAAGATATTCTTGAAAATGGAGAATATGAAAAATTCAGTCAAAGTAAGGACCAAGAGCCTTATGACCGAAGAAGGCCAATTTCAGAAAACTATGACAATCGGGATAAAAGCTATCAACTTATCATTAAGCAGCTCACTGAACTTCTTCCAGCCAGTAAAGGAAAGAAAACAGATAATAAATCCAAGTTGCTGGGTAGATAGCCATGTTAAAAAATAAGTATGTAGAAGCATATATCTCCAAATGGAAGTCTGGAGAGATAATACTCAATAAAAAAAGAGAACAGCTAGTTAAATTAATAGAAGCCGAAATTTTACCAAGGGATGATCTTTTTTATTTTGATGATGAACAGATTTAAGACTATATTACCTTCAGTGAAAAATGGTATTTTGAATTAGATGAGTGGGAGACGTTTATTGCTCCATTCATCTTTTTGTTTTACAAAGAAGATGACGAAATAGTCTTTGATGAGTTCCTGATAACTATGGGGCGTGGTGGAGGTAAAAATGGTTTTATCTCCACATTAGCAAATTATTTTATCAGTCCACTACATGGCATCGATTATTATGATGTCTCCATTGTTGCTAACTCAGAAAAACAAGCGAAGAGAAGTTTTACAGAATGCTACCGAGTAATCACCAAAAAGGGTAACGAAGATTTAGCAGAAGAATTCGAAGCATATAAAAGTAGCATAACAAGTCGAACGACTCAGAGTGTTTTTGAATATAAAACAAGCAATGCAAGTTCTCAGGATGGAGGACGTGAGGGTGCAGTTATATATGATGAAATTCATGAGATGGAGAACACAGAAATTGTTGATGTATTTTCTGGCGGGCTAGGAAAAGTTGATTGTGGAAGACAATTCTTTATTGGAACAAAAGGATTTGTTAGAGAAGGCTACTTTGATATCAAATATAGAGAATGTGAGGATGTTCTTAATGGCTTAGTTCCATTTAGAGGGACATTCCCGTTTATTTGTGAGCTAGACAGCATTGAAGAAATGGATAATCCAAAAATTTGGGCAAAAGCAAACCCTGCTCTGCAGGAACCCATGAATAAACGTGGAAAACGACTTTTCACAAAAGTTTTAAAGCAATATAGAAAGCTGGCAACTGAGCCTTCTGGTCGTTCGTCTTTTGTTACGAAAAGAATGAATTTCCTTGAGGACAATATGGAAAATTCTGTTGCGACCAGGGAAGAGATGACTGCAACAAACAGAGAATTCTTTGACTTGAAAGGAGTTCCAATCGGGGCATTTGACTTTGGGAGTGTTCGAGATTTTACTACTTGCGGCTTGCTGTTCAAACAGAAAGATGAGTATGTGTTTAAATCATTAGAGATGCTGGTGCTGTTCCTTATGATTATCTTTATAGTACAGTAACCTTAGCTGGCTATTTACAAAAAAATGGATACAAACGAATTTCTGTAAATCAGGATTGGGATGCAGAAGCGGGAGATATCATTCTAATGAGCTGGGGAAATGATATGTCAACAAGCGGTGGCGCTGGTGGTCATGTTGGCGTTATGAAAGATTCAATTAGATTTATCAGTGTTGACTATTGGACTGGCGGCAATCCAGGTACTGCTGTTTCTGAGCACGTTTGGAATAACTACTATGCTGTACAACGTCCGAACTATATCGAGGTCTGGCGACTTGCTGCAGGAAGCACTAGCAACGGTTTTGCAGTAGGTCAAAAAGTAAAATTATTGAATCACGCTACACAATACCAAACTTTAGAACGTATTCCGTCTTGGGTTAAGAATAAGACCTATACTGTTCAGCAAGTGAAAACTGTAAATAATCCGAATTCTAAAAGAGCATATCTTCTAAAAGAGATTCACAGTTGGGTGCTTCAACAAGATCTTGAATAACGATTTTTTTACAGTGTTGATTCAGTTGGAAAAGTGAAAGTTAATCGGGAGTTTTTTGAGAGGTTGGATCAAAGAAAAAAAGGTATTATTTGATTGAGAACAGGTGGCAGACAGGAATGCGCTTGATGGTAATTCAAGAGAATATAGGTTCAAATCCTATCCTGTTCTTTTTGTACTTTCTTTTTAACTATTTTTGTTTTATATTTATGTTATAGGATTAGAATGATAGAAAGAAAGGAAATGTGTAGATGTTAAAAAACGTTGATATAAAAAATCTTTTTGGAGAAAAAAATGTTCATTTACAAATGGATAAGAACATTCTAATTATTACAGGAGATAATGGAAATGGTAAGACAACTATTTTGAATATTCTCTACAGTATCTTAGTGGGTGATATAAACGATTTATTCGATTTCGATTTCAAAACAGTAGATATAACATTTAAAAAAGAATATGAGTTGTTAGAAAAAATAACTGTTAAATGTGAAAAGAAAGCACCTTTTAAAAGTCTTTCTATTAAATATTATATGGAAGACAGAGAGGACATTTTATTTGTTTTTTCAAAAATGAATTCTTTTGATGAAAACCAAATCGCGTTATTACGTATAGAAGCTAATCAAAAAGTTTGGGACTTTGAGATGGAGGATTCACCGCTATATTTCGATACAGTCGAACAACTAAGTGATGTTGTTGACGGAATAGGAATGTTTGATATCTGGGATGTGCTACAAAAAATAAAAGAGTCAATTCTATATTTTCCAACATACAGGAGAGTGGATATAGATATGGAGGCGTATTTGGGATATCCAATAGAATCTATATTAGGACCGCATAATCATCAAAATCCCTATTCTATTGAAAGAAAAAGACCAAGAAATCGCAGGGTGGTTGGTATTTCTAATGACGACATAGTAAATAATTTGGAAACATACACACAAGAAATAAATGAGTTTGTATCAGAAAATTTAGATGACTTATTGAAAAGTTTTGTAAAAGAAGTTATAAAAATTATTATGGATAGCGATGGGACCATAGAATTGTTTCGATCTGCTCCAGAACGAGGAATTTTTGATATGTTGGCTAATTTAAATTCTACATTGGAATTGAAAATAGATGAAGATGCTATTCATAGTTTTTCAGTGGATTATCAAGAAAAGAATAATGAAGCAAGGGAAATAATGAAGGAATTGAAAGAAAAAAATCAAACTATAGAAGATGTAGATTTAGATGATATTGAAGTGAAAAGACTCATTTTTAGGCTAATGGACTTGCAAGATACTGGAACAACTTATCTATCTGTACTTGAAAGTCTGTATCAAAATTACCAAAATAGACTCACTAATAAGTTAAAAAATTACAAATATATATCTGATAATATATCTAAATTTAGCAATGGGAAATTGAGTTTGGATAGACATAAAAATAATGAATTTACAATTAGAAAAAACGGAAATAAAATAAATTTTGGGAAGCTTTCAACTGGAGAAAAACAATTATTTACTTTTTTCGTATACTGCGCACTCCATTTGCCAACCGATGAACCTTCTTTAGTCATTATAGATGAACCTGAACTATCGTTACATCCCAAATGGCAAAACACACTTCTCAATAGTCTAACAGAAAAGAGTAACATTTCAATACTAACGGCTACTCACTCACCATATGTTATTAATAAGTCTTTAAAGTCCAGTGTGTTTAAATTAGTGGAGGAACAGTTTTGATGAGTAAGCATGAAAATTTAATTCAAGAAGGAAGTTCTATACCACGAACTTTGGAAATTGATGAAATAGGCTTGGAATTTTTTGATATTCCTATTTCTCAAAATATTCTTTTAGTTGAAGGTGCAGATGATGAGACAGTTATTGAGACATATTACAGGTTATTATCAAAAACTCCGCCCTTTGAAATTAGAAGAGCATCAATACTGGATGAAGATATTGTTTTCGATGGTAAAAGAAATGCTATAGAAAGTTATAATAATATGAAAGATAAATTTGGAGTCAATATAAAAGTATTACTTGATAGGGACTATGATTTTCTCTTAAATGATAATTTAGTAGATGAAAATGTATTTTATTACGATTATTTCGAATTAGAAAATTATTTGTTTGATGATGAAATTTTTGAACAATTTCTAGTTTGTTCTTACCCAAAAAGAGAAAAGTATGAACTGAATGATATTTTGCAAAAAATTAATCAATTTGATATAAATGAAAACTTTATATACTTGTATCATCTTAATATATTTCGAGAACTTCATTTTAAGGGAGATACTAATACGAAATTGATTAAACCTCAAGAATATGCATTATTTTGTTCTAAAATAAATATAGAGCCTATAATAAATGGGAAGATACCAGAAGCAGTTGGTCGAACAATAGACGAGAGGTTGATTAATTACATTACTTCCAATTTAGATAAGATACAACAAAATCTTTTTCCAAATATAGTCTCAGAGGTATGCTCTCAATGTTTATTGCCCACAAATATTTTTGAACTATTTAGGTATTACTACAAAGGTAAAATTGTAAACAAAAGTGTTGAAGCAATATTTTCCATAGTTCTAAATTCAAAGTTAAAATGTATAGCTTCAGTAAAAGAGATTCTTTATAGACAATGGATACCAAAGTCAGAAAAATTCAATTTAAAATTAAAAATGATAGAAGAGTCTTTTTGATATCATTCTACTTGAGCTGAGGATACAGATAATAAAAATAATAAAGAAGGCTGATTTTTCAACCTTCTTTATTATTTTTTCAACTCCCGTTGCACCTCTTTTAGTCATTTTTGGCTTCCTCCATTATCTTTTTTAATTCTGTTAATGTTGTATCACGCTTTATTTCCTTTGTTGAAAAATCAGATAACTTATTCACTTTCTTAAAGAAATATTTAGTCACTTTTTCTTCAATCGTTAATTCAAAAATATGAAAGTGATCAGCTTGTTCAATAGGGAATGCAGTGATGTAATCCCGTGTACTTCTAGAGTTAAACGTCCAGATGTTATATACAATATTATCAATAAAAACTGGATTAGCCGATAATTTCCGAAACGGTTTTACATTCTTCTTATAGAAATACTGATAAGCAGAAGTTACTTCTTTTAAATGAACTGTTTTTACATATCTCATAACTATCACCTTGAAAAATATTATACGAACTCTTGTTCGTTTTGTCTAGCATGAGATATTTCACGAAATGAAAATAAAAAATATGTAATCTCGCAGCGCCTTTTTACCTACGTTTTTACCTACGTTTTCATTTATTCAGATTGAAACAGATTGATAGTCATTTACCAATAAGGCCAGTTATGACAGTATTATTTCGTATAATTTAAACAGATTTATACATATCAGATGTTTATCCAGTAGCTAACTAATAATATGCTGCAGCCCTTTTTTAAAAGGTCTGCAGTTTTTTATTTATTATGTAGATTAAGCTAAGTAAATAGGAGTGGCAGCCAAGTAACTGATGAAGAGGTAAAAATACGATGAAACAAGCTGTTTAAATAGTTCTATAGCTGAATGTAGCCCGCTTTAATAATTAAGAAAAGGGCATATTTTTATGAATAAACAGCTTAAATTTTTGAAGTTTCTATTATATTGGAAAAATATTTATTAATATGTCTAAGTTTGCTTCAAATGATGGAATCGAGAAAGGCAAAAGGATTGATTTTAAAAGAAAAAATGTGTATGCTCAAAAAAAGTAAGGAGGGATGTACATGTATGCGGTAAAGGTTTTCCATGGTTACATCTGTCATGACGGACATCGAACACGAAATAAAGAAGCGGCTCGAGTCTTTCAGGACATTAGTCAGGCAGAAAAATTTGCAAAAACTATCGGCGGACGAGTGAAGGAGCTAGTGAATACTGTTGAAAAATCGAATGTACAAGAAAGTATCTCAAATAAATCTTAAGCGAGTGAAAGCTCATCTAAATGAAAAGTTCCTTTAAGGCTAAGACATTCTTAATCTAAGAAATGTCTTGGTCTTTTTTATTTACATACACAGAAACTTTTTCAGAGTACTTAGAATTTGGTTGAAACTCAAAATTTTATGATATTATAATGTTAAAAAACTACTTTAATTTTGCTATATTTTTATTGAAAGCGCAGTCATGAAGTGGGAGATGCAAAAGGGGATGTATTAACAGCCTCAGCTTAGAGCCTGGATTTTACTGATGTAGGAATTTCGGTTATTGAACTTGATAAAGAAATGACATTCAAATTATATCTAAATATTGTCTTTCTCCGTATTGCAGAGAAATAGCTTTCTTCGTTTTTTTAACTTAAGAACAGAGAAGGTTGGAAAAAAGTGCCCCGTTCCGGGAAAAAAGCCGGAACGGGGCACTTTTGAAAGGTTGTTTTTTAGATTGGAATGTAGCTGACTTTGAGTGCCTTCCGGTCATTTTCTCTCATGCTAAGAGCAGCCGATTATTCATGGATTTCTAAAGGCAGACCATCTGGGTCAAAGAAGAAGGTCATCTTTTCTCCAGTAAAGTCGTCTATCCGAATAGGCTCGCAGAGAACGCCATGATTCGACAAATAAGCACATACAGCCTCTACATCATCTACTTTGAATGCTAAATGGCGCAAGCCTAATGCTTCAGGATAAGAAGGACGCTTTGGAAAGACGTCGCTGATAAATATCTCCAGCTCATACAATCCCAGCTTAAGGTCTAGTTTTATATCATTTTTCTCTGCTCTAATATTCTCCCGAATGATTGAGAAGCCAAGAATATCAACATAAAAATCTTTTGTTTTTTGATAATTAGAAGCATTAACAGCAATATGGTGAATTTTTTGGAAAAACATGAATGAATCCTCCTGAATCGGCATTTTTACAGAACATATCAATTATAGCAAAAGGTTGATACAATGATAAATAAAAGAGATATTTTTTATTATTGGTAAATTATTGGTATAATGAAAATATGTAAGGATTCTGAGGAGGGATAGCTTCATGGAGCTTCACGATCGTATCAACCATTTGCTAAGTTCAAGTACTGTCTTCTTAATTGCTTCGATTGACTACAGAGGGTTTCCATCAGTTATAACAGTCTCTAGACCGTTGTGGCGGGAAGGACTGCTGAAAATGCGTTTTTATCTTGATGGCGACGGGGAAACCGTTCAGAATCTGCTGCGCAATCCTAATGGGGCTGTTTGCTGCTATCAAGAGCTGGAGTATGAGAGTATGTCGTTGAAAGGAAGATTCTCGGTTGAGTATTTAGAGTCACTAAAGGATATTGAACACGAGTTAAGTGATTACCAAAGAGAACTTAAACATGAAAAACCAGTAATAGTTACCTTTGAAACGTGGACAGCGAAGATTCATTCTGAAAAACATACTCAGGAGATTATTGTCTGATTTGCTTTTTTAATTGGAAACTGTAATTTAAACAACTGAAAACAGCTAGCGTATGAACCGACCTCCAAAAGATAGACCGAAAAACCTAACTTTTGGAGGTCGGTATATTTATAGCTAAATCTAGCTTTAAATTCAAATTGATAATTGTTCAAGAATATCCTGAAGGGCAAGAGGGGAGCTTTTATCTTGCCAAAGAACACAGAATCAAAGCACATAAACAGATACAAGATTGAAGTAACACCAATCGAAAAATTGGTGGAATTCCTCTTCTCCAAATAAAAGGACTTGAAACAAAAACAGAAATTTTCTGATAATCGTTCCAAGTCTTACGAGTTCATTCAATTTTTTGTTCTACTATCATAATTTGGGATAAAACCAATTTTTTAGCCCTATTGCACCTTTAGATATATAGTTGAAAAAAAGAAATTTGCGGAGGGACCCTAAATCTAACCGGAATGGCAGTTGTACCTAGACCTGTATTGACATAGAGCTTTGTATTTTCCCCTAAGCTGTAAAAACCGCTGATATATTTTTCTGCTAGCCGAGTATTTACTGGTAAGAAGGGAATTCGTACCTGTCCGCCATGACTGTGTCCGCTCAGGACAAGAGAGGCACCGTAAGCGGCAGCAGGCTCAGTGACATCAGGCTCATGGCTGAGCAGGATAGTGTAGTCATCGCTAGTTTGTCCGTTAAACGCCGCTTCCATCGACGGTGCACCGAAAAGAGAGTCGTCGATTCCTGCTAAATATAAGCTGCTGTTTCCTTCGACGGGCAGTCTGACACCTTCATTTTCCAGTAGTTGAAAACCACTGTTAGCCATAACCGCTGCATAAACAGAAGCAGCGCCGCCGCCATAATCATGGTTGCCCCAAACAGCAAACTTACCCATAGGAGCTTGGATGCTATTCAAAAGCTCGATTGTCTCATCTACCGGACCATAAGCAGCAAAGTTATCAAATAAATCTCCAGTAAATACAACGATATCAGGTTCTTGTTCATTAACTTTTTCAACGATTTTTTTTAGTTGGTCAGTTGGATAGCTTTTTTGAAGGTGGATATCTGAAATCTGTAATAGCTTTACTGCGGTTTGGCTATTGCTGCTGCCTAAGGTATGGCGGTCAACTGTCAACATTTTTGGTTCTATAAAAAAGGCATAAAACGCCAGAGCAATTCCAGTTATGGTTAATGCGAAAAATCCTATAATCATTTTTTTCATCAGTCACCAGCTTTCTGATAGATTTGTACATAGAGTATACCGAAGAAATCTCGTTCATATGTAGATAAGCAAAAATCTTTAAACTAAATTAGAAAAGATATAGTTTTCAATAAATGAGGGGTTGTCTTAATTTTTCAGCTATTATTTAGCTGGAAAATTTTTTTAGGAAGTCCGACCTGCCTGTACGCGGAATAGCTGTTTTAATTCCTTCTATTATATACCGAAACGAGTAAGCCTATAGGTGTGTTTTTTTCTGTATTGCGTGTAGAAAGTAAAGAATACGGAAAGATAGTTTCACGGAACTTATATAGTTAATCAGTTGTTTCACAGATGAACTTTGTTATAATGTAAAGAAGCAACTAATCAAGGAAAGAAGGAACAATTGATGATGATAAGAGTGAATAAGCTGAGACAAGAAATGAAAAAAAATAATATTTCAGCATTTTTAGTAACTAGTGAATATAATCTGCGCTACTTAACGAATTTTACTGGAACTACAGGATTAGCGGTCATCACGTTGGACAAGGCATTTTTCATTACTGATTTTCGTTATACAGAACAAGCGGGACAGCAGGCTCAAGGATTCGAAATTATTAAAAATACTGGTCCGATTTTTGATGAGGTAATGAAGCTGGCTGAAGCTGAAAAGCTTGAGAATATTGCGTTTGAAGAAATGTTTGTCAGCTTTGCGGAGTATAGCGTGCTTGAAGAGATATTACCTTGTGATATGATTCCAGTTGCAGGAATGATTGAAGCATTAAGAGAAATCAAGGATGCAGAAGAAATCGCGATTATCGAAAAAGCTTGTGCCATTGCAGATTCAGCTTTTGAACACATTCTTAAAGTAATTAAACCTGGTATGTCGGAAATTGAAATAGCAAACCAGCTGGATTTTTATATGCGCTCATTAGGAGCATCCGGTGTTTCTTTTGAAACGATTGTAGCCAGCGGACTGCGTTCAGCAATGCCGCATGGTGTTGCCAGTGAAAAACTAATTGAAAAAGGCGACTTTGTGACTATCGATTTTGGCTGCTATTATCAGGGCTACGTTTCTGATATGACAAGAACATTTTCAGTAGGAGAGCCAGCACCAAAATTGAAAGAAATATATCAAGTTGTTTTGGAAGCGCAGTTGAAGGTTTTAGAAGCCGCAAAGCCGGGGCTTACCGGAATTCAGCTTGATGCAGTGGCACGTGATCATATTGCCTCTTACGGTTATGGTGATGCGTTTGGACACAGTACTGGTCATGGTATTGGTTTAGAAATACATGAAGGACCAAATGTTTCCTTTAAGGCAGAAAAACAGTTTGTCCCAGGAAATGTAATCACAGACGAACCGGGAATCTATCTGCCGGGAATCGGCGGTGTTCGGATTGAAGATGATTTGCTGATTACAGAAGAAGGAAATCGTGTTTTGACCCATTCACCAAAAGAGTTGATTATTTTATAAGGACTGCTTGATTTCCAGTTGGCTATAGTTGAAAACAGTTTGGAAAGACTGGCGGTTTGTTTTTCTTGTTCAAAATAGAGCAATTAGCTTGGTGGAATCTTCGCTTTTCTGGTGGCGTAAGCAACTGTTTAATGGTACACTAGGAACGTGTAAAAAGTCTGTCTTTTATGTATAAATCCTGCTAAATAGACGAGCTGATTCTTTTAACTCTTTGTATATTGCTGAAAGTAGAGGCGTATACAAATCGAGACCGGCTGATTCCTATTATGGAGATTTTCATAAGATTTATATAGAAATAACAGTACCTGCTGTATATAAGATAGAGGGGGAAACAAATGATTTCTGTGAATGATTTCAAAACGGGACTGACAATTGAAGTGGATGGCGCGATTTGGCGTGTTGTTGATTTTCAACATGTGAAACCTGGAAAAGGAGCTGCGTTTGTTCGTTCTAAATTAAAGAATCTTAGAACAGGCGGCGTTCAGGAAAAAACATTCCGGGCTGGCGAGAAGGTGGCAAAGGCTCAAATAGACAACCGCAAAATGCAGTATTTGTATGAGAGCGGTGGAAGCCATGTATTTATGGATTTGGAAACCTATGAGCAGATTGAAATTCCAGAAGAGCAAATTCAGGATGAGCTGAAATATATGCTGGAAAATATGGAATTGAACATCATTATGTTTGGCTCGGAGATTCTAGGTGTTGATTTACCAAATACAGTTACATTGGAAGTAGCTTCGACAGATCCGAATATCAAGGGAGATACTTCTTCCGGCGGTTCAAAACCGGCAACAATGGAAACTGGCGCAGTAGTCAATGTACCCTTTTTTGTCAATCAGGGAGATCGCCTGATTGTCAATACAGCAGATGGAACATACGTATCGAGAGCGTAAAGAAAAGGAGAACTTATCATGGCTGATGAAAAAAATCTTATTATCAACAATACAAGCGACGCACTTGGAGAAATTGTGATTGCTCCAGAGGTGATTGAAGTAATCATTGGGATAGCAACTTCCAAGGTGGACGGCGTTTATGGCATGAGAGGAACCTTTGCCAATAACGTAAACGAATTTCTAGGGCGTGCGGCTCATGGAAAAGGTGTTTACTTAAATAATGATGAAGACGGCCTAAAGGTAGATATTTACTGCTACCTGAATTATGGCGTATCTGTCCCCAAAGTGGCTTTGGAAATGCAGGAACGGGTAAAACAACAAGTGCTGTTCATGACAGATATCGATTTAGCTGAAGTCAATATCCATGTAGTTGCTGTTGTTCCGGAAAAGCTTCCAGAACCGGATTTCTCTGAACTTTTCCCAGAGGACGGAGAAGACAATGAGTAAAGAGGCGTTTACTCGTCACGAGATTAGAGAAAAAGCATTACAGGCGTTATTTCCGCTGGATTTCAATAGTGATTTGACTAAGCAGGATGCGATCACACATGCATTGGAACTGGACCATGGCGAAATAGTCAGTGAAGATGGAGAAGAATTTGTTCCGGTATATTTGGATGTCTTAGTTGGTGGCGTCTGTGACAAAAAAGCTGAGATGGACCAGATGATTGAAGCTCACTTAGGCAAAGGCTGGATAATTAACCGGATTGCTAAAATGGATTTAGTCATTATGCGGATTGCTATTTTTGAAATGCTGTACGTCAGTGATGTACCGAACACTGTTGCGTTGAATGAAGCAATTGAATTAACAAAGAAATATAGCGATGATCATTCAAGAAAATTCGTCAATGGCGTATTGTCGAATATCATGAAGGAAATAAGCGAATAAAGAACGGTAGATTCGGAACAGCAACAGGGTTCCGGATCTTTTTTTGTTAATTGAAGCGAACCGAGTGTCAGCTGCAGCCTGACTTATTTTGAGCACAGGCCACTTTTTATAGACGGCTATTTCGTTCATTTATTGTGAAAGCTTTATTTCTTATAGTGTAATGTAAGGGAAAATTATGCTAGAATAAAAGCATTGGAAAAATGATAGGGAGTGGCAGGATGGGACAATTAATTAATGGCAGAGAGCTGGCAGACAAGCTGCAGGCTGAAATGAAGGAAGAAGTTACCCGTTTACGAGAAGAGGGCATCCGTCCTGGGTTAGTTGTACTATTAGTTGGAGAAAACCAAGCAAGTCAGACCTATGTTAAAAATAAAGATTTAGCAGCTGAGCGCATTGGTATTTATTCGAAAGTAGAGCGTTTGCCGGAATCAATCAGTGAAAACGAATTGCTAGAACGAATTGCCTATTACAATCAATCGGCTGATTTTCATGGGATTTTAGTTCAGCTGCCGCTTCCGGCTCACATAGATGAAGAGAAGGTGTTGTTGGCGATTGATCCGGCAAAGGATGTAGATGGCTTTCATCCGATGAATCTAGGTCATTTATTTGTAGGAAATCCAGTGATGATTCCTTGTACGCCTTACGGTATTATGAAAATGTTTGAAGCATATAATATTAATCTTGAAGGAAAAAGAGCAGTTATTATCGGCAGAAGCAACATTGTAGGGAAACCTATGGCACAGCTGTTGTTAATGAAAAATGCGACAGTAACAATTGCTCATTCGAAAACAAAAAATCTTCCAGAGCTGGCAAAAGAAGCGGATATTTTAGTAGTGGCTATCGGCAGAGGTCACTTTGTGACAAAGGAGTTTGTGAAAGACGGCGCAGTAGTCATTGATGTTGGAATGAACCGTGATGAAAACGGCAAGCTTATCGGGGATGTAAAATTTGATGAAGTTGAGCCGTTAGCTAGCTTTATTACACCAGTTCCTAAAGGTGTAGGTCCGATGACGATTACGATGCTGATGTATCAGACAATTGAGGCCGCAAAAAAGTTGAAATAGGTGAATAGGATGAATCAGCAGTATTTAACAGTCACTGCCTTAACAAAATATTTAAAGCGTAAATTTGATGCAGACCCTTATTTAGGCAGAGTATACTTGACTGGAGAAATTTCTAATTTCCGGCTGCGGGCAAATGCCCACCAGTATTTCAGTTTGAAGGACGACAAGGCGAAGATTTCAGCAATTATGTTTAAATCAGCTTTTCAAAAACTAAAATTCCAGCCCAAAGAGGGGATGAAGGTTCTTGTTGTCGGTCGGATTTCATTATATGAAAATGGCGGTTCGTATCAGATTTATATTGAGCATATGGAGCCTGATGGTGTAGGAGCTTTGTATCAGGCACTTGCAGAGCTAAAAGAAAAGCTGGCAAAGGAAGGGCTTTTCAATGGAGTCAAGCAGCCGTTAGTTCGATATCCCAAGCGAATTGCAGTTATCACAAGTCCAAGCGGAGCTGTTATTAGGGATATCATAACGACCGTAAAAAGAAGATATCCTATTGCTCAGCTTGTGCTTTTCCCAACCTTGGTTCAAGGAGATCAGGCAGCTTCGGATATTGTAAAAAATATTCAAAAGGTAGAAGAATTAGGAAATTTTGATACGATAATCATCGGCCGGGGCGGTGGTTCAATTGAAGATTTATGGCCGTTCAATGAAGAGCAGGTTGCCCGGGCAATCTATCAGGCAAAGACACCAGTTATATCCTCAGTAGGACATGAAACAGACGTAACCATTGCTGATTTAGTTGCGGATGTCCGGGCGGCTACGCCAACCGCTGCGGCAGAACTGGCTGTTCCTGTACTATCTGAAGAGCTGTTGCGAATCAGGGAGAAGCAGAATCGTCTGGAGCAGGCATTTCTTTATCTTCTGCAGCAAAAAACAGATCGCTATACTCGTTTGAAAAATTCTTATGTTTTTCTTCAACCGGATCGTTTGTATGAAGGACAGAAAATCAAACTGGACCAGACAACCCAGCGTCTGGTGCAGGGCATGCAGACTATCTATCATGAAACCTATCAAGAGGCGCAGCGGATTATTAGTCGTCTGGAGCAGCAAAATCTTTCCGGGAGACTTAGAGAAGGTCGGCAGCAGCTGACTTTTATTGACCAGCGGTTGAAGGATCGGATGGAACAATACATGGAAAACAGACAGCAGCGGCTTCTTTCAGCTATTCAGCAGCTTGACCTGCTAAGCCCGTTGAAAATCATGGGCCGCGGCTACAGCTATACCACCAAAGAAGAGAACGTCGTCAAATCAGCACAAGAGCTGCAGACTGAGGAGCAGATTACAGTGCACTATATCGACGGAACGGTCCAGGCGACAGTGACGTCTATCGAATTGAAAGAAGAGGAGCAGTGAAATGCCTAAAAAGAATGAACCAACATTTGAAGAATCGCTAAATGAATTGGAAGAAATTGTTCAGCGCTTAGAACGGGGAGATGTTCCTCTTGAGGAAGCGCTGGACGCTTTTCAAAAGGGAATGGTTTTAAGTAAAAAATGTCAGGATACATTAGAAAAAGCTGAAACTACATTGACAAAAATGATGACAGAAAGCAATGAAGAAGTTGCTTTTGAAGCGAGTGAGAGCGAATGACGGTATACAACAACTTTTATTCGGTTCAAGTTCCTCTCATTGAACAGGAAATGATTGATTTTCTTGAAGAGCACACATCAAATAGCTATCTAAAAGAGAGTATGCTGTACTCTATTCAAGCTGGAGGAAAGCGCCTGCGACCTTTGCTGGTTCTAGCTACAGTCCTTTCTTTTGGCAGAGAGCTGGAGAAAAAGGACTATCAAACAGCTGCGGCATTGGAAATGATTCATACTTATTCGCTGATTCATGATGACCTTCCAGCGATGGACGATGATGATTTGCGCAGAGGTAAGCCGACAAATCATAAGGTTTATGGAGAAGCTCATGGGATTTTGGCAGGAGATGGTTTGCTGACTGCTGCTTTTCAACTGCTTAGTCTTAGTCAGATGGAGATGAACGAAAAGGTTTTGTTGCTGCAGCTGTTAACAAAAGCTGCTGGTACTGAAGGAATGGTTGCAGGACAAGCAGGAGATCTTCAGGGAGAGCAGCGTTCATTGAGCCTGGAGCAGCTGATGGATGTTCACAAAAAGAAGACAGGTGCATTAATTGAGTTTGCGCTATTAGCAGGTGGTATTTTATCGGAACAGGTAGAAGAAATTGTGGGGCTTCTTGGTGAATTTGCTCAGCATTTGGGATTAGCTTTTCAAATTAGAGACGACTTGCTGGATGTAATCAGCTCAGAAGAAGAGCTGGGAAAACAGGTAGGCAGAGATGAAACGCTGAATAAAAGCACGTATCCGGGGTTGTTGGGCGTTGAAGGAGCAAAGACTGCGTTTGAAGAGCAAATGGCTTCCGCTGAGTCGAAGCTGCTTGAGGTTCAAAAAAATAATGATGAATTTCAGCCTGAGCTGTTGAAAGAAATTTTGAAGCAGCTGGCGCTTCAATGAGGGAGACGAACACATGAAAAAGGAACGTGTAGATGTTCTGGCATTTAATCAGGGCTTGTTTGAAACGAGAGAAAAAGCGAAGCGGAGTGTTATGGCTGGCTTAGTATATAATGAAAAGAATGAGCGGCTTGATAAGCCGGGAGAAAAAATAGCTGTTGAAACAAAGCTGCAGATTAAAGGGCAGACATTGCCTTATGTTTCCCGAGGCGGCCTGAAGCTGGAAAAAGCATTAAAGGTTTTTGACATCGATGTGAATGGGAAGGTGATGCTTGATATTGGCTCATCTACTGGCGGATTCACGGATGTTGCTTTGCAAAATGGTGCCAAGATGAGCTATGCACTGGATGTAGGCTATAATCAGCTTGCGTGGAAAATTAGGCAGGATGAACGGGTAGTAGTGATGGAGCGAACCAATTTCCGTTATAGCAAACCTGAGGACTTTACTCATGGACAGCCTGAAGTTGCAACGATTGATGTCTCCTTTATTTCTTTGCGACTGATTCTGCCGCCGCTGCATGAGATTTTAACAGCGGGTGGAGATGTCGTAGCATTGATTAAGCCGCAGTTTGAAGCAGGGAAAGAACAGGTTGGGAAAAAGGGCATCGTCCGTGACCCGGCTGTTCATAAATCAGTGTTGGAGGATATTTTGAACTTTGCTGCTAGTAATCGCTATGAAGTAGCAGCTTTGGATTTTTCGCCAATTACTGGGGGAGAAGGAAATATCGAATTTCTCGTTCACCTTGTTTCAAGTGACGAAGTTGGAGGATCTCTATCAATTGATACGATTAATCAAATCGTCGAACAGGCACATCAGGAATTAAAGAATAAAGAATAGAATAGCAGAATATGAGAACTGGAAAGGGTTGTTTCAATCACTTCCAGCTTTTTTATACAAAGAGAGTCTGAAAGACTGTGGACAAGAAATTTTAAAGAGTATATAAAGTCTGAAAAAAGAATGAGCTGTAGTGAAGCTCTTTTGAGCATTCTCTGCTAGAATATCTAATAGTTTTAATTGGCGAATAAGAGTCAGAATGTATGCCACTTACTTTTCTATTTAACCGTAAATATCTCAAATAATAAAAGACGGATGTTTTGAAACGGGTAAGTACGACAGATAAACGTATAATGGATGAATAAATATGTAATAAAAAGCAGAAATTAATTTTTTATTACTTTAAAAATGGGTAGAAATACGCTATGATGAAATGGAAATGAACCTGAAAAGGAGTAAATTACTATGAGAAAGAAAGACCGGCATAGATTAATCACCCGTTTGCTCTCGGACAATGATATTCAAAAGCAGGAAGATTTTGTTGCTTTGCTAAATGAAAAAGGCGTGGAGGTAACACAAGCAACCATTTCAAGAGATATTAAAGAGATGAAGCTGATTAAGATACCTTCGGTAGATGGCGGCTACCGTTATAGCATTCCTATGGAAACAAATGAAGATACCGCTCATAAGCTGAACAAGCTGATGAAGGAAGCTTTTGTTTCTGTGGATCAAATGGAAAAATTTGTTGTATTACATACGATTCCCGGGAACGCCAAAGCGTCTGCTGACTTAATCGAAAAGCAATATAAAGAACAGCTTTTTTCAACGATTTGTGACGATGACAGTATTTTAATGATTACACGTACAGAAGCTGCCGCTGTTTTTTTAAGAGATGAGTTTTTTAACTATTTATAAACAATGAATTAGAGGTGAAGTAGTATGCTGCAGCAGCTTTCAATAAAGAACTTTGCAATTATTTCTTCTCTTGAATTGGAATTTCATGAAGGAATGACCGTTCTAACCGGAGAAACCGGGGCGGGGAAATCGATTATCATAGATGCAGTAGGTTTACTGACTGGCGGGCGCGGCTCTAGTGATTTTATTCGACAAGGAGCTTCCAAGTGTACTTTGGAAGGTGTTTTTGCTTTACCAGAGAATATAGAGCTTTATGCATTGCTGGATGAGCAGGGCATTGAACGGGAAGAAGAAATTTTGATTCTACAAAGAGACATTTTTACGTCTGGAAAAAATATCTGCCGAGTAAACGGACGGATAGTTACTATAGCTGCACTAAGACGTATTGGTGAATATTTGGTAGATATTCATGGGCAGAATGAGCATCAGGAATTGATGCATAATGACCGTCATTTAGGTATGCTGGATGATTTTGGCGGCAGTCGATTGCGACAGCTTAAAACCAATTATACCCAGATATATCTGGAATACAGGCAATTAGAAAAGCGCGTCAGAGACCTTCAGAAAAATGAAAAAGCTTTCGCTCAGCGAATCGACATGCTGCAGTTCCAAAGGAATGAGATTGAGGAAGCGAAGCTCCAGCCTGGTGAAGAAGAACGGCTGACGGAAGAACGAAATAAGCTGGCAAACTTCCAGAAGATTGCAGATGTTTTAGCAGAAAGCTACGAAGCGATTAACGGCGAAGAGAACAGCAGCTTAGACCGAGTGGCATATGCGATGAATGAGCTGGCAACAATTGAAACGCTGGATTCTGATTATCTGACTATTTCCGAGGCTGTTCAAAATGGCTACTATCAGTTACAGGAAGCTAGTGCTGATTTGTCCCGTCATTTAGGACAGCTGGAATTGGATGAAGGACGTTTGGATGAAGTAGAAAACCGGTTGGAACTGATTCGACAGTTAAAAAGAAAATATGGAGAATCAGTCACAGCTATCCTTGAGTATTATCAGGAAATAACAGCTGAGCTAGCTGAAAACGGTCAACTGAACGGTGAAGCCGGCGAGCTGGAAGAAGTTTTGACAGATAAGAAAAATCAGGTGCTGAAGTTAGGTGCACAGTTGAGCAGTGAACGGAAAAAAACGGCCGCTGTTTTAGAAAAAAGCATTTTAAAAGAGCTGAAGGAACTGTATATGGAAAGAACAGTTTTCCAAGTGAAGTTTCTGGAGCACGATGAACAGGCAATTACGGAAGACGGCTTGGATCAGGTTGAATTTTATATCACTACAAACCCTGGTGAACCGCTGAAGCCGCTGGTTAAAGTAGCATCAGGAGGAGAACTTTCCCGGGTAATGCTGGCGCTAAAAACGATTTTTTCAAAAACTCAGGGGATTACAAGTATTGTATTTGACGAAGTGGATACTGGAGTTAGCGGCCGGGTTGCCCAGGCAATCGCTGATAAAATTCATCAGATATCCAGCGACTCTCAGGTATTGTGTATCACTCACTTGCCTCAGGTTGCAGCGACAGCGGATTATCAATACTTTATCTCAAAAGAAATAGCGGATGATCGTACAGAGACAAACGTACGAATGCTGACTGGTAAAGAACGTGTGGATGAGATTGCACGAATGCTTGCCGGCAGCGAGATTACTCCGCTAACAGTGGAGCATGCAAAAGAGCTGCTTCAATTAGCAGAAAGAGAAAAAAAGCAGCAGTAAGTAGTATGACTGCTTAGGTTTATTTAGACAAAAAGACACTGGCGAAAAACTCGTCAGTGCCTTTTTGTGCTATTAAGCTGAATCAAAAATAGAGGTCTAGAGCAGTCTAAAAAACAAAATCCGGACCATCTGAATATTCGTCTATCTAAGGTATAAAATTGCAGTGAGTATCGTTGAACCGACAATGGCAATCAACATCAACCAGACGACTACTTTTGTGATTTTTGATAGCGTACTATCTTTCTTTTTTCCCATTTGTCCTCACATCCTTTGTCTTTTTATAGTTTACAACCTTTTGTGAGAAACAGCAATATAAAATTTAGAGGAGGTTCTTTTTTCTCAAATAATAGATAACAAGTCCGCAGAGACCGAAAGTTACTAAGAAAATCCAGAAGAAGGCATCTTCCCGATTTGCAAAGGGAAGCTTTACATTCATACCGTAAACACCGCCAATGATTGTTGGGATTGTCAGTACCACTGTTAAGGAAGTTAGCACCTTCATGACGATGTTCAGATTGTTTGAGACGATTGCTGAAAACGTACTGCTAATCTGATCCACCAGTTTTAGCTCAATTCGGGTTGTTGCTAATCCCTGCTTCATCTCCACCAGCACGTCGTGAAGGAAGGGCAGGTGGTCAATCATTTCAGAATGTTTGCGGTCATTATATAATTTGTTAACTACATTCAAATTTTCTGAGAGAGCAGATTCAAAATAAACCAGACTTTTTTGAATATCCATCATCTGATATAACTGTTTATTTTCAGTTGCTACTTTCAGTTCACCCTCAAGATGGTTGATTTCATCAATAATTTTTGTAAGAAAATTATTATAGTTTTTGGAAATATGCCAAAGAACCCGAAAAAGCAAATAGCTCTGAAAAGAAAGTTCATTTCCAGTATAAGGCTCTAACTTAATCTTGTTAATAAAATCTGCCGGTTTATCTGAAATCGTGATTATTTTATTGTTTGTTGTCCGAATCATTACAAAAGGATAAGTTTCCAGCTGCATATAGCCGCTGGGACTAACGGAGGCGAAGGGATACTCAATCAAAATTAGTGCTGCACGCTTTGTGCTATCGTGCCAGTTCCCTTCGGCACGCGCGTTCTCTTTCTCATCAAGTACACTGGTTAGATAATCCTTTGGCAGATCATAAGCTGAAAGCAGATATTTGATGTCCTCAGTGGTCGGCATCTCCACCATAAGCCAGTCAACTTCCTTGTTGTTCTCTGATTGGGGACTAAAACCTTCAGCAGTACTTTTAAAAAATGTAATCATACAATAGCACCTCTTTCTGTAATACTATAAACATGCAGATAAACTTACTGTATTAGATTGATAATTGGTATTTAGTTTTGCCTATCTACCATTCTACTAGCTTTTTTGAATAAGTGAAACATTCATACTATTAATCTGAAGGAGTATGGGCTCTTTACAGCCTATTTAACCTTTAGTTATCTTCCTTTTTTGTTAAAGAAGTCTGCACAAGCAACGGCTTAAAAGGAAGTAAAAGTATCCAGAATAGTATCGTTTTATTTTAGTTTTACTACTTATACTTATTATAAAGGATAAAACTCTTGTGCAGTAACGTAAGGACCTGTAAAATAGTATTATTTAGGCATGAATTTTTAAAGGAAATGAAACATGTATGTAAACTAAATAAAGTATAGTTAAATTAAGTGTTAGAAAGGAATTGTTTGGAATGGTCTCTTTTTCAATTGTTATGCTTCTTTGGTATGTTTTTCCTGTCGCTGTATTGTTTGCAGTGAATTATCTCATTTCACGACTTTCGCTTGCAGAAACTTATAAAATCAAGGCGCCGGATATTGCCATTCCATTTCTGTTGATTGGGCTTCATGTGCTGTCCAAGGATACCTATGGGCAGTCGATTATCCCGTATATGCTGATTTCGATTTTACTGTTGGGAATTTGCGTGGCAGTATTTCAAGCATATTACTATGGGGAACTGATTTATGGACGCTTTTTCAAGATGTTTTGGCGATTGAACTTCTTATTAATCTTAGTTGTTTATGTGCTGATGATTTTAGCCAATCTTGGACATTATCTATTTTAAATGATAAAAACTGGATAAAGCTTATCCTATAGAGTATGATGGCGTTTTCCTTCGAAAATTTAAATATTACAAACTTTTTAAATAACAATTAATTAGAGAAACTTTTCTGGTTTTAAGTGGTAGAAAGTGGGAGAATGTGGTAGACTGTTTCTATCAAGTGGAAAAGTGGGGAAAATCAGCTATGTTGATCGGTGAATTTCAACATAATATTGACGCCAAAGGAAGACTGATTGTACCAGCCAAACTTCGCGATGAGCTAGGAGAAACATTCATTGTGACGAGAGGAATGGACGGTTGTCTGTTTGGTTATCCATTATCAGAATGGGAAATATTAGAAGAAAAGCTTAAAAGCATGCCGTTAGCAAAGAAAGATGCCCGTACTTTCGTCCGCTTTTTTTATTCAGCAGCTACTGAGTGTGAGGTAGATAAGCAGGGGAGAATTAATATCCCTGCTGCTTTGAGAACTCATGCTGATTTGAAGAAGGGCTGTGTCATTATTGGCGTTTCCAATCGGATTGAAATTTGGGATGAGGAACGCTGGACAGCATTTTCTACAGAAGCTGAAGAGAATTTTGATGAAATCGCAGAAACGATGATTGATTTTGGTTTTTAAGGATGAGGAGCAATAGATGGTGGAGTTTCAGCATTATACTGTGATGTTAAAGGAAACAGTAGACGGATTAGCTGTGAAAAAGAATGGCATATATGTAGATTGTACCCTTGGCGGTGCTGGGCATAGTGAATATCTTTTGGCACAGTTGGATGAAACCGGACATCTGTATGCTTTTGATCAGGATCAAAAAGCCTTGGATCACGCAGCCGAACGATTGAAAGAATATGTAGATAAAGGTATGGTAACATTTGTTAAGTCTAATTTCCGTTATTTACAGGAAAGACTAGCTGATTATGGGGTTACTCGTGTCGATGGAGTTCTATATGATTTAGGTGTTTCTTCCCCGCAGCTGGATGAGGCGGAACGAGGATTCAGCTATCATAAAGATGCACCGCTGGATATGCGGATGGATCAGTCGGCAGCAGTTAGTGCCTACCATGTAGTAAATGACTATTCCTACCAAGAACTAATAAAGATTTTCTTTCGTTATGGAGAAGAAAAATTTTCGAAACAGATTGCTCGGGAAATCGAGCGTGTTCGAGAAAAACAGCCAATAGAAACAACAGGCGAATTGGTGGATATTATTAAAACAGCGATTCCGGCTCCAGCCAGACGCAGCGGCGGACATCCTGCTAAGAGAATTTTTCAGGCAGTACGCATTGCTGTAAATGACGAGCTAAGTGTAATCGAAGAATCATTAGAACAGGCGATTGCTCTTTTGGATAAGGGTGGAAGAATTAGTGTAATTACTTTCCATTCACTGGAAGATCGGATTGTTAAAACGATTTTTAGAGAGTATAGTTCGGTGAAGGATTTGCCACCAGGATTACCGGTGATTCCAGAAGAGTTTCAACCCGAACTTAAGGTGATAAACAGGAAACCGCTATTGCCGAGTGCGCAGGAGCTGGAAGAAAATAACCGTTCCCGCAGTGCAAAGCTGAGAATAGCTGAAAAAATCAAAGAATCTAATTGATTGTCTTATTCTTAATGATGAGAAATTGTACTTTATATAATAGAAGAAAAAGTTCAGGTATTTGTTCATAGAGCAGTAAAAGAATGAGATTCTTTTACCGGAACCTGAATTTGATAATTGATAGATGGAAAGGAGAGCGCAGCATGGCTGAGTTGAAAAAATACCAAGAAACATCTTATGACTTACCTGTAATTGACGAAGCTGTCATTGAAACAGAAAGTCCTGTAAAAAAAACTCAGACGCCAAGTGCTCTACCCTATTCTCCAAAGAAGCGTTTACGCAACGTTTCGTTGTTTGAAAAATTCTTAAGTGTTGTATTATTAGCCGCAGCTATCAGTATGGCTGTACTGACGATTCAAGTGAGAACGGCAATTGTTCAGACAACTAATGAAATCACTGATGCTCAAGCTGAAATCACAGAAAAAGAAGAAAAGGCCCTGAAGCTGGAACAGGAAAGAAATGAGCTTTCCAAAGCAGAAAGAATCAAGAAAATTGCTGAAGAGCAAGGTCTTTCAGAAAATGATGGAAACTTAAGGAAAGTGAACTGATTATGAGTAAAAGAAAAAGAATAAAAGCGTTTATTCAGAAAAAAAATTTAAATCCAATGAACAATCGTAAAAAAGTAGGCATTATTTTATTTGCTACAAGTATTGGGTTGTTCTTTTTGTTTGCTGTTAGATTGACCTATATCATTGGTGCAGGAAAAGTGGCAGGTGTTTCTCTTAAAGAAAAGACTGAAGCCTTATATACTGGCAGCAAAGTGATAAAAGCTAAACGCGGGTCTATTTTAGATAAGAACGGACAGGTCATTGCAGAAGATGCCACGTCTTATTCTCTTTATGTTGTCCTGTCGGAAGACTTTTTAGGTCAGGATAATAAAAAACTCTATGCTCAAAGAAAAGATTATGATGCGATTGCCGAGGTTTTGGACAAGTATACGAACCTGAGTAAAGAAGAGGCTTTGAAATATTTGAACAATGGAACAAAAGACGATGGTACAGTGCAGTTCCAGGTGGAATTTGGTACAAACGGCAAGGACCTTTCTCTGGAGACACGTCAGAATATTGAGAGTGATTTAGAAGCACGTAAAATAGAAGGTGTTTATTTTGAAGACCATCCGGCACGAATTTATCCAAATGGTGTCTTTTCTTCCCACTTTATCGGATATACAGATTTAGCAGATCCTGATGATGAATCAACAGGCTTGGTTGGGAAAATGGGGCTGGAAAAATCTTATAACAAACTGCTTAGCGGGAAAGACGGAAAAATTGAGTATCAAAAAGATGTCAACGGTAATCCAATTCCTGGTTCTGTAATAGAAGATGCTGAAGCTGAAGAAGGAAAAGATATCTATACAACATTAGATATCAGGTTACAGACGCGGCTTGAAGATCTGCTTAATCCGGTAGTAGAAAAATATGAACCGGAAAATATGACGGCTATGCTGATGGAAGCAAAAACCGGAAATATTGTTGCGATGGCTCAGCGGCCGTCATTTGATCCAGCAACAAAAGAAGGTTTGGGTGGTGACTCTGTCTGGCGGAATATTTTAGTAGAGGATGCTTTTGAACCAGGCTCAACAATGAAAATATTTACAGCAGCTGCTGCAATTCAGCAAGGAGTATTCGATCCAAATGCAACGTTTGTTTATCCGTACGGTGGTGTGGATCTTGATCCTGACCGTGGAGTTGTGGTTAATGACTGGGATAAGGGTGAAAAAGGAACGCTGACATTTCGTCAAGCCATTTCATGGTCCAGTAACGTAGGAATGCTTCGACTGGAAGAAATGATGGGCGGAGAAACTTGGAAGCAGTACTTGACAAATTTTGGATTTGGCAAAACGACTAATTCTGGATTAGAAAATGAATCAGAAGGAACTATTCCAGGGGATAATATTGTCGATCAGGCAATGTCTTCATTCGGACAAGCTGTTTCCGTAACAAATTTTCAAATGATGCAGGGCTATTCTGCGTTTGCAAATGATGGAACAATGCTTAAACCTCAATACATTAGTAAAATAGTAAATCCGGACACCGGAGAAGAAACAATAACACAAAGAGAAGAAGTTGGAACACCAGTGAGTGCACAGGCAGTAAATGATGTGCGGACATACATGGTAGATACGGTTGAAGATCCAACTTACGGAATTGCCTACGATGTATATACGGTACCGGACTATCACGTAGCTGCTAAAACAGGAACAGCTCAGATTACAGGGGAAAGCGGATATATGGAAGGCGACACAGATTATACGTATTCTGTTGTGGAGATGGTACCGGCAGAAAGCCCTGAATATATCTTGTATGTAACGATGAGAAGACCTCAGCATTATGTTAAAACAGCTATGGCTGAAATTGCTAATCCTTTGATGAAGCTGGCAATGGAAATCAAAGCAGCAGATGCAGAAGGAAATACAGTAGACGCAACAAACGTAACAGACGCAGCAGCTGCTGCTGGAAATTAATTATGAAGTTGAAGTGAATTAGGAGAGATAATATGGAGTGGACACAGATTTTTATTCCCATAGCAGTTAGTTTTGCATTGACGGTTTCCGCCATGCCAATGTTCATTGGGTATTTCCAGATGAAAAAGCAAGGGCAAGTGACTCGTGAAGAAGGTCCGACCTGGCACAACGTCAAAACCGGAACACCAACTATGGGCGGTGTAGTTTTTCTAGTAGCAGCCTTTGTTACAGCTTTATTGACCGGATTGTGGCTGCAGCAGCTGACAGCATCTGTGTTCGTTATGCTCTTCATTTTAGTATTATATGGCTTGCTTGGATTTTTAGATGATTTTATCAAAATCTTTAAGAAACGTAATATGGGATTAAACTCTCGTCAAAAACTGATTGGTCAAATTTTAGGTGGGATTGTCTTTTATTTGGTTTACCGAATGGAAGGACTACCAGATATTATCAATTTATTTGAAGTCGTAGAACTGCCCTTGGGCGTGTTGTACGGTGTATTCATTATTTTTTGGTTAGTAGGTTTTTCAAATGCAGTGAACTTGACGGATGGAATTGATGGTCTTGTTTCTGGGTTAGGAACGATTTCTTTTGGAACCTATGCGATTATCGCCTGGAAACAACAGCAATTCGATGTTGTAATTGTTTGTTTAAGTGTAATCGGTGGTTTGCTGGGATTCTTTCCTTATAATAAAAAGCCGGCTAAGATATTTATGGGCGATGTAGGCTCTTTAGCTTTGGGCGGATTATTGGCGGCTATTTCAATTATACTCAGACAGGAATGGACGCTTCTGCTGATTGGTTTTGTTTATGTTTGTGAAACAGCAAGCGTGATGCTGCAAGTTTTTTCTTTTAAAGTATTTGGTAAGCGAATCTTCAAGATGTCCCCGATTCATCATCATTTCGAGATGTGCGGCTGGTCTGAGTGGAAGATCGATATTATTTTTTGGTTAGTTGGTTTGATTGGGTCAGCACTCACACTTTGGATTTTGTTCTAGTGAAGGGGAAAAATGATGAAAAAAATTACGACATACGAAAATAAGAAAATTTTAGTTCTTGGTTTGGCAAAAAGTGGAGTTAGTGCGGCAAAACTGCTGCATGAGTTAGGTGCGCTGGTTACTGTAAATGATTTTGAACAATTTGATCAAAACCCTGATGCCCAAGATTTATTAAGCTTGGGTATTCGTGTTGTTACAGGAGGACATCCTATCGAGCTGATGGATGAAGATTTTTACATGGTAGTCAAGAATCCCGGTATCCCTTACAACAATACTTTAGTTGAACGAGCTGTTGAAAAAGGACTGCCCGTGCTTACCGAAGTGGAGCTAGCCTATCAGATTGCCGAGTGCCCGATAATTGGGATTACTGGTACGAATGGAAAAACAACGACGACCACGATGATTGGACTGCTGTTGAATGCTGATCGTGAAACAGGAACAGCTCGTTTGGCCGGTAATATCGGATTTCCAGCTAGTCAAGTAGCACAGGAAGCGGACAAGGCAGATGAACTGGTCATGGAGCTCTCCAGTTTTCAGTTAATGGGAATTGATTCATTTAAGCCGGAAATCGCAGTAATTACTAATTTATATGAAGCGCATTTAGATTATCATGGCTCACGTGAGGAATATGTTAAAGCGAAATGGCAGCTTCAAAAAAATATGACAGCCACTGAATATCTGATTCTAAACTGGGATCAGGAAGAACTGCGCAGAATGAGTGAGACGACGAAAGCAACGGTTATTCCATTTTCAGTAGAAGCCAAAGTTGATGGAGCCTATTGTTTAGACGGCGTTTTATACTACAAAGATGAAGCTGTTATGAAGGCTGCTGAATTAGGTGTTCCGGGAAGTCATAACATAGAAAATGCTTTAGCTGCCATTGCTGTAGCTAAGCTGAAAAAGGTTACGAATGAAGCAGTCAGAGCAACCTTAAAGAGCTTTACCGGCGTTCCCCATCGAACACAGTATGTTGGTGAGCTTCATGGAAGAAAATTTTATAATGATTCTAAGGCGACGAATATTTTAGCGACTGAAAAAGCGCTAAGCGGATTTGAAAATGAACAATTGATTCTTTTGGCCGGAGGATTGGATCGAGGCAATGAATTTGATGAATTGATTCCTTCACTTGTTGGACTGAAAGGGATGGTTTTATTTGGAGAAACCAAGGATAAATTATATCAGGCTGCTGTACAGGCTGGTGTTGGCAAGATCAAATTGACAGAGAATGTTGAAACTGCGGTTAAAGAAGCCTATGATTTTTCAGAAAAAAATGATACTATTTTACTGTCGCCTGCGTGTGCGAGCTGGGATCAGTACCCAAACTTTGAAATTCGCGGAGATAAGTTTATGCAGGCCTTTCAACAGCTAAAACAAATAGAAAAGTGAGAAGAGCGATGAAGATTTTAGTAACAGGTGGAGGAACAGGCGGTCATATCTATCCAGCACTGGCGTTTATTAAATATGTCCAGGAAGTGGAACCAACTGCTGAATTTATGTATGTTGGAACTGATAACGGACTGGAAAGTAAAATCGTACCGCCATATGGAATTCCCTTTAATACAATTAAAATTCAGGGGTTTCGTCGTTCCTTGAGTCCACAAAATTTTAAAACTGTGTATCTTTTTCTATCGAGTATAGGGAAAGCCAAGAAAATCATCCGTTCTTTTCAGCCAGATATAGTAATTGGAACCGGTGGTTATGTTTCTGGTTCGGTGGTTGCAGCCGCTAAGCAGCTGAAAATACCTACGATTGTTCATGAACAGAACAGTGTTCCAGGAGTGACGAATAAGTTTTTAAGCCGTTTTGCCTCAAAGGTAGCTATTTGTTTTCCCGATGTGGCAGACTACTTTCCGAGTGATAAGGTGGTCCTGACAGGAAACCCTCGTGCTCAGGAGGTTGCTGACACGAAACGCTCAGATGTCTTAACAGAATATGGACTATCTCCGAATAAGCCGACAGTTGTTATTTTTGGTGGAAGCCGCGGAGCTTTAAAAATTAATCAGGCTTTTGTAGAGGCTTTACCTTTTTTTGAAGAAAAAAATTATCAGGTATTGTATGCATCAGGAGATCGTTATTACGAAGAGCTTCAAGAAAAGTTAAATCTTTCTAAAAGAAAGCTGAAAAATGTGAGTATCCAGCCATATATTGATAAAATGGCAGAGGTTATGGGGAATATCCAGCTGATTGTAGGTAGAGCAGGCGCAACCTCAATCGCTGAAATAACTGCATTAGGGCTTCCTGCTATTCTGATTCCCAGTCCGTATGTTACGAATGATCATCAAACAAAGAACGCGCAAAGCCTGGTTAAGGCTGGTGCGGCCAAAATGATTCGTGATGAGGAATTGACTGGCGCGACATTGGTTGCAGCAGTTGACCGCATATTGCTGGACGAATCCGTTCATAAAAAAATGGCGGAAGCTTCTCAAAAAGAAGGAATTCCAGATGCTGGAAAACGCCTTTATGATGTAGTAAAAGAGCTTGTCCAATGACAGGAGGTGTAAAAGATTAGTAAGGAAGACGAAAAGAATAATGATTCAGTACCTCCGCAAACGGAAGAAGAGCTGACGCCTTGGCAGAGAGAAAACCTGGAGTATATGAAGAGTCAGGGAGAATCGCCAGTCTGGCATCCTGAGAATAGAAAGCCTTCCGAAGAGGAAGAGATAGAAGAACAAAATGAAACAGAAGAGAAAGTGGAAGAAGAAGTCTCGACTGAATCTGTTGAGCCGGAAGAATCGACGCCTTCTTATGAATCTTTTGCAGACCGTCTGCCCAATGTTAAGAAGGTGAGAAATACACGGCTGATTCGCCGGCTAACGCTCATTATTTCTATTGCTGCCGCTGCTATTTTGATTCTGGTTTATTTTATTTCTCCGTTAAGTAAGCTGTCGTCTGTCTCAGTGACTGGAAATAAGGATACTAAAACAGAAGATATTCTGGCAGACTCAAAGCTGGTACAGGGTGAGTCCTTATGGGAGCAGTACTGGAACCGTTCTGTTAACGAGAAGAATATTGAAAAAACGCTGCCACGTGTGAAGCGTGCATCAGTAACTTTAAATGGGATTAATTCTTTTAAAATTAGTATTGAGGAATACGAGGTAATGGCTTTAGAATCATTGGGGGGCAGCTATCATCCGATTCTGGAGAATGGTAAGGTCCTTCCTGATAAGCTGGAAAGCCCAGTGAGCGGTATGCCGGTATTCGAGAATTTCTCAGATGAAGCGCTGATAAGAGAGCTGATGGAATCGTATAATCAATTACCGAATGAGCTGAAGGAAGCTATATCTGAGATTAAATATGCGCCGTCAGACTCAAACAAAGAATTAGTCAGAATTTATATGAAGGATAATAATGAAGTAATTGTTAATATCTCTCAGTTGACTGAAAAAATGAAATACTATACACAGGTTGCAAGTCAGATGGAAGAACCTGGTGTTATTGATATGGAAGTGGGCATTTTCTCTTATCCGCACGGCAATGAAAACAAGACGAATCAAACAACCGAAAGTACAGTTGAAGACTCTGAAATACCTTTAGAAGGTTATTAAAAAAATAAACATGAAAAAAAATAGAATCTTCTTTCTAAAAAGCCTATATTTATGGTAGAATTGAAAGAAGTGAGTATTGATAAAAAAATAGATAAACGAGCTTTACAGGTTCGCTTACATATTGGATTAATTAGGAGGAGGAACCCCATTCATGGCAAAAACTGGAATGTATGTAGGCCTTGATATTGGCACAACATCAGTTAAAGTTGTAGTGGCTGAATTTATCGAAGGTCAAATGAATATAATTGGCGTGGGAAACGCAAAATCAGATGGATTAAACAGAGGGATCATTGTTGATATTGATAAAACTGTGAGTGCAATTCAGCGTGCAGTAAGACAGGCTGAAGAAAAAGCAGGGATTCAGATCAAAAGTGTGAACGTAGGTTTGCCAGCTAATATGTTGGAAGTAGAAAACTGCCAAGGAATGATAGCTGTAAGTAGTGAGTCAAAAGAAATCAATGACGAAGATGTAAGAAATGTCGCATCGGCAGCTTTGGTTCGTTCAACTCCTCCGGAACGTCAAATCGTTGCAATACTGCCTCAGGAATTTACTGTAGATGGATTTGAAGGAATTAAAGATCCGCGTGGTATGATTGGTGTGCGTCTGGAAATGATTGGTGTGGTATTTACTGGACCTAAAACAATCATTCACAACACAAGAAAGTGTGTAGAAAAGGCAGGTTTAGCCATAAATGAAATGGTTATCCTACCTCTGGCTCTGACTGAAACTATTCTATCGGATGGAGAGAAAGAGTTTGGAACGATTGTCATTGATATGGGCGGCGGTCAGACTACTACAGCAGTAATGCACGATAAACAGCTCAAGTTTAATCATGTAAATCAGGAAGGCGGAGAATTTGTAACTAAAGATATCTCCATCGTACTGAATACATCATTCAATAACGCAGAAGCGCTGAAGATTAATTATGGGGATGCTTTCCCTGAAAGAACATCCGTCAGCGAAGAATTCCCAGTGGATGTTATTGGGAAATCTGAACCTGTGAAAGTGGATGAACGCTATCTTTCTGAAGTTATCGAGGCAAGAGTAGAACAAATCTTTAAGAAATCAAAAGAAGTTCTGGATGAAATCGATGCATTGGAATTACCGGGAGGTATTATTCTTACCGGCGGCGGCGCTAGTCTGCCGGGCGTTGTAGATTTAGCACAAGATATTTTTGGCGTAAATGTGAAGCTCTATGTTCCAAATCACATGGGTCTGAGAAATCCTGTATTTACAAATGTAATTAGTATTGTTGAATATAGTGCTCAGCTGCCTGAAATTTACCATATTGCTAAAGGGGCTATTCCAGGAAACAAATCAACATCTTCTGTTTCTACAATCAGTGTACAGCAGCCGGAAGCAAGCTATGACAGTTATCCGGACGAACAAATGGAAATGAATTATGATGAACATGAAACACATGAATCAAACGAAAAAGTAACTGGAAAAATCAAAGATTTCTTTTCAAATATCTTTGATTAATCACTAAAACAGGAGGATACGATAATATGGAATTTTCTTTAGATAATAACATCAATAATGGCGCTGTCATTAAAGTCATCGGTGTCGGTGGCGGCGGCGGCAATGCTGTCAACCGTATGATTGAAGAAAATGTCAAGGGCGTAGAATTTATTGCAGCCAATACAGATGTCCAAGCATTGAAAAGCTCAAAAGCTGAAACAGTTATCCAGCTTGGACCTAAATATACTAGAGGGTTGGGTGCAGGTTCTCAACCTGAAGTTGGACAAAAAGCAGCAGAAGAAAGTGAACAAATAATCTCTGATTCACTTCAGGGTGCTGACATGATTTTCATTACTGCAGGTATGGGCGGCGGAACTGGTACAGGTGCTGCACCAGTTGTTGCAAGAATTGCTAAGGAACTAGGTGCGCTTACAGTTGGCGTAGTTACTCGCCCGTTTAGCTTTGAGGGTCCTAAAAGAGGTCGCTTTGCAGCAGAAGGTATCGCTTTACTAAAAGAAAATGTGGATACGCTGCTGATTATTTCCAACAACCGTTTACTAGAAGTTGTTGATAAAAAGACACCAATGCTTGAAGCCTTCCGTGAAGCAGACAATGTACTGCGCCAAGGTGTACAAGGTATTTCCGATTTAATTACAGCACCAGGCTATGTAAACTTGGACTTTGCGGATGTGAAGACTGTAATGGAAAATCAAGGAACTGCTTTGATGGGAATCGGTGTAGCCAGCGGTGAAGACCGTGTGATTGAAGCAACGAAGAAAGCTATTTCTTCTCCACTACTAGAAACTTCTATTGATGGCGCAGAGCAAGTACTGCTGAACATTACAGGCGGGCTTGATATGACATTGTTTGAAGCACAGGATGCATCTGACATTGTAACATCTGCTGCTACAGGAGATGTTAATATCATTTTAGGAACATCTATCAATGAAGACTTAGGCGATGAAATCCGTGTAACAGTGATTGCTACAGGAATCGACCCTTCTAAAAAAGAAAAACGTCCTCAGCGGACAATGAGAAACAACAATACAAATAATCAAATTCAGTCTGTACAGCAGGCACCTGTTCTTGATATGGAAAAGGCGCGTGGTTCTCAGCCTCAGCAACAGCAGGAAGAAGCAAGTGCGTTTGGCGACTGGGATATCCGTCGTGAACAAAACACGCGTCCAAAAGTTGAAGAGACAACAATTGAACATGTAGAGAAAAAAGACTTTGAAACATTCCATCGTGAAGAATCTGGACAAGGTGATGACGAGTTGAATACACCGCCATTCTTCCGCAGAAAAAGATAAGGGGATTTTTTGAACATGCTGATTGATAATATAAATGAAGTAAAAAAAACTATCGAGCAGGCATGTGAAACTGTCTCACGTCCAGCATCAGAGGTAACGCTGGTTGCTGTAACAAAATCTGTTGATATTAAAACCGCAGAAGCGCTGGCTGAATTGGGCGTGATGGATTTTGCTGAAAACCGTGTAGATAAATTATTGGAGAAAAAAGCTGCTTTAGAAAAATTTTCGTCTTTAAAGTGGCATTTGATTGGTAATTTACAGCGGAGAAAGGTAAAATTGATAATTGACAACGTCGATTATTTTCACGCCCTCGACAGTCTAAGCCTAGCGGAAGAAATACAAAAACGAGCGAGTAAAACCATTTCCTGTTTTGTAGAAATAAATGTCTCTGGAGAAGAGAGCAAACATGGAATAAAAAAAGAAGAAGCAGCGGATTTTATCTCTAAGTTACATGAAATGGATAAAATTCGGGTCATTGGTTTAATGACCATGGCACCTTTGAATGCTGAAGAACAGAAGCTTAGAGAGATATTCTCAGAGTTGAAGGACTTGCAGGTTGTGATACAAAAGTTGCAATTAGCACATGCACCTTGTACTGATTTAAGCATGGGAATGACAGATGATTATCCCATTGCAGTAGAAGAAGGTGCAACATTTGTACGTGTTGGCAGAGGATTATTTAGAGGTGCGTAAAGGAGGGGAATCTATGTCAATTTTTAATAAGAATGCTTTATCAAATTTTTTCGGATTGTCTGGTGAAGATGAATATGATACTTATGACAATTATCTGGAACAAGAGGCTGTTAATGAACAACCAAGACAGCAACAGGTAAGACAGCAGCAAGTAAGACAGCAACAGGCGGTTCCTCAACAGCAAACGATTCGGAAGCAGTCTTATGAGTCTGCGGCTGAACCTTTGAGGGAAAAACCGTCAGCTCGTTATCGTTCAACGGAAAAACATCAGAATCTGAATAATAATGATAGTCATCAGACAAGATCTGTTAATCAGAAGAAAGTTGTCTCCATGCACAATTCTAATACCTCAGCTGCCCAACAGGAGTTTGGTCAGTCTGGAAGATCTGTAAAAATATCGATTATTGAGCCTAGAGTTTATTCTGAGGCAATGAATATTGCGAAACATATTATTGTAGATGAAGCTGTGCTAATTAATTTCCATTTAATTGAAGAGAGTCAGGCAAGAAGAATTGTTGATTTCCTTACGGGAACAGTCTATGCTTTGGATGGCGACATTCAGCGTGTGGGAGACGAAATTTTCTTGTGTACACCATCAAATATGGAAATAGACAGTGCGACTGCACAGTCATTAGCTAAAAAGCAGATGTTTGATTTTTAGTGTAGGAGGTAATCATTATTATCGCGATTGTTCAGATTTTATATTACATTAATAAGGGAGTTCAAATCTACTCCGGTTTACTTGTTATTTATGCATTACTTTCATGGTTTCCGGGAGCGTATGATTCCTTTTTGGGGCGGTTGCTTTCTAGGATATGTGAACCATATCTAAGTTTGTTTGATCGGTTAAATCTGAATATTGGGATGATTAGTTTCAATATTATGATTGCTATTATTGTTTTAAATTTAGCCAGCGGCGGTTTGAATATGCTGGTTTGGTCTCTTATACGTTAATCGAGAAGGGTGGTTTATCTTGTGAATGAAAATGTGTATCAGCATTTCCGAAAAGATGAGCATCCTTTTATTGATTCAGTAGGGGATTGGCTTGAGAGAGTAGAAGATCAATATGCGCCTTATCTGACAGAATTTTTAGATCCAAGGCAAGCATATATTTTGGAGACCTTGATTCGTCAAGACAGTGATTTATCTTTTCGTTTTTATGGCGGATATGAGCAGGCTGAAAGGAAAAGATGTTTGATTTTTCCAGAGTACTATGAGCCAGCGACAGAAGATTTTAAAATCAATCTATTTGAAATTGTTTATCCAACGAAATTTGCGTCATTATCTCATGGAAAAATATTAGGTACACTAGTGAGTACGGGGATTAAACGTGAGTATTTTGGTGATATTATTTCTGATGGAGAAAGATGGCAACTATTCATTGCAGATGAGATGATGAATTTTGTCACTGCACAGATTGAAAAAATCGGGAAAATAGCTGTACGTTTAGAAGAAAAAAATTATACGGAAATCATTACTCCAAAGGACGAATGGATGACTGAGAAAACAACAGTCAGCTCTTTGCGTCTGGATAATTTGATTTCTACAGTGTATAATATTTCAAGACAGCGTTCGAAACAGCTGATAGAATCTGGAAAGGTCAAAATCAACTGGTCTGAAAATTTGCGGCCGGATTTTCCTTTAGAGTTGTTGGATATTATATCTGTAAGAGGATTTGGTAGAATACAGATACAGGAGTTAGAGGGAAAAACTAAAAAAGATAAATATCGTTTGTTATTGGGAGTACTACGAAAATAAATGGATGAGGTGAAGAATCATGGCGTTAACCCCGTTAGATATTCAAAATAAAGTTTTCTCAACTAAAATGAGAGGGTATAATCAAGATGAAGTTGATGATTTTTTAGATCAAGTCACTAAGGATTATGAAGATTCTCTGCAAAAAGTCCGTGAATTGGAAAAATCACTGAAGCATGCAGAGGAAAAACTGCAGTATTTCAATGAACTTAAAGATGCCTTGAACCAGTCGATCATTGTAGCCCAGGATACGGCTGATAAAGTAAAATCCAGCGCTACAAAAGAATCAGAAGTCATTGTTACATCTGCTGAAAATACAGCAAATGAAATGGTTGTGAATGCAGAGCGACGTTCCAATGCGCTGATTACTGCTGCGGAAGATAAAGCATCAGAAATTTTAACTGAAGCAACAGATCGAGCAAGACAGCTTGCTGCTGAAACTGACGACTTGAAGAAAAAATCCAGAGTATTCCATCAGCGCTTAACCTTAATGCTGGAATCTCAATTAGAGCAAGTTAAGAGTGAAGAATGGAATGAATTATTGAAGCCATTCTCAAGCTATGTTAGTGATAGCCACTCAGTAATTCAGGAAGTGTTATCTAAAGAATTAACTGAGGAACCTCAAGAGGAAGCTGTTGGGTCTACTGGCGCAGCTATGCCGGAAGTGAACACACATATTGAATCTCTGGAAGATGCAAAGAAGTTGAATGAGCAGTTAGCAGGTTCAATGGATTTTCTGAATAGTACACCATCTATAGACGAATAATTGAACGAATAAAAATAGAACAGAAAAGCTGGTACACAATCTTTACAGCGAGCTAATGACAGTGCAAGATTAGCAGACCCTGTTGCCGGAAAGATCCTCTATTTGTTTTCAAGTTTGAATATACAGTAAAGCTTGACGGCTGATTCCGTTACCAATCAACAGAGGGAACTGTTTTAAGTTTTTGTCATAAGAGACAGTTCTAAATTTGGGTGGTAACGCGAGCACTTTCGTCCCTTGGGATGAAGGTGCTTTTTGCTGTGAATCACAATGAACGAAGTGAATTGATGATGAACAGCAGTAGGCGACGATTGGAGCGTAGTAACCTCTGTAAGAATCACAATGAACGAAGTGAGTTGATGATGAACAGCAGTAGGCGGTTATAAAAAAGTTATTGTTTTCATTCTGCTAGGCTAGCCTTAGCAGCTGTTACCTAAACGATTGAGTAGTGAACCGATAATTGAAGTCATTTATAAAATTTTATACTTCTTACTAGGACGTATCTGAAAGCTCCAGATTTGATTGAAGCTTTCAGATACGCCCTAAAGAGATAAATTTTTACATATAGACAGCAGTAATACATTTGAAAGTGAGGAAGTAAAGATGAAAATGAAAGATACCTTACAGCTTGGAAAAACAGCTTTTCCAATGCGCGGCAATTTGCCAAACAGAGAAGTTGATTGGCAGAAGGATTGGGAAGAAAAAGAAATTTATGAAAAAAGACAACAACTGAACGAGGGAAAACCAACATTTATTCTTCATGATGGACCACCGTATGCAAATGGAAATATTCATCTGGGTCATGCGTTAAATAAAATCAGCAAGGACATCATTGTTCGTTCTAAATCAATGTCTGGTTACCGTTCTCCATATGTTCCCGGATGGGACACACATGGTTTGCCGATTGAACAAGTTCTGACTAATAAAGGAATTAAAAGAAAAGAAATGTCTTTAGCAGAATATCGGAAAAAATGTGAAGAATATGCACGTTCACAGGTAGATACACAACGGGCTGATTTTAAGCGTCTTGGAATTGGCGGCGACTGGGATCATCCTTATATCACATTAGAGCCTACCTATGAAGCAGCAGAAATCCGTGTGTTTGGAAAGATGGCAGAAAAAGGCTATATTTATAAGGGCTTGAAGCCAATTTATTGGTCTCCGTCCAGCGAATCATCCTTAGCGGAAGCCGAAATTGAATACAAAGATGTTAAATCTGCTTCAATTTATGTAGCATTTAAAATTGTAGATGGAAAAGGCCTGCTTGATACAGATACTTCATTAGTCATCTGGACGACAACTCCATGGACGTTGCCTGCAAATCTGGGTATTTCTGTAAACGCGGATTATAAATACGCTGTAGTTAAAGCCTATGGAAAAAAATATGTCGTAGCTAAAGATTTAGTAGAGCAAGTGAAAGAAGCTATCGGCTGGGATGAAATTGAAATTGTTGATACTATTGATGGAAAAGACATGGAATATATGACTGCTCAGCATCCATTTTATGACCGTACTTCATTGGTTATGCTAGGCGACCACGTTACATTGGAAGCTGGTACAGGTTTAGTTCATACTGCACCAGGGCATGGTGAAGATGACTATATTGTCAGTAAAAAATATAATCTTGATGTTTTATCACCTGTTGACAGCCGCGGTGTATTTACAGAAGAAGCACCAGGATTTGAAGGAGTTTTTTATGATAAAGCAAATCCGATGATTACAGCACTGCTAGACGAGAAGGATGCATTATTGAAGCTGGACTTCTTCACTCATAGCTATCCTCATGATTGGCGTACTAAAAAACCAGTTATTTACAGAGCTACTCCGCAATGGTTTGCTTCAATCGATAAATTCCGTCAGGACATTCTTGATGAAGTTGAAAAAGTAGACTGGATTATTCCATGGGGGAAAACACGTCTTTATAATATGATTCGTGATCGTGGTGATTGGGTTATCTCCCGTCAGCGTGCTTGGGGTGTTCCGCTTCCAATCTTTTATGCTGAAAACGGAGAAGCAATTATTACACCAGAAACGATTGAACACGTAGCTAATTTGTTTGCTGAGCACGGTTCAAATATTTGGTATGAAAAAGAAGCAGCAGATTTACTTCCAGAAGGCTTTACTCATGAAGGCTCCCCAAATGGAACCTTTACCAAAGAAACAGATATTATGGATGTTTGGTTTGATTCTGGTTCATCTCATGAGGCTGTATTGCGTCAGCGCCCAGAGCTAAGCTTCCCGGCAGATATGTATCTTGAAGGCTCGGATCAGTACCGTGGCTGGTTTAATTCAAGTATTACAACAAGTGTAGCAATTAATGGTGTTGCACCTTATAAAGCCGTTCTTTCTCAAGGATTTACCCTAGATGGTGAAGGACGCAAGATGAGTAAATCTCTTGGCAATACAATTTTACCTGAGAAAGTAATCAAGCAGATGGGTGCAGATATTCTGCGTCTTTGGGTGAGCAGTGTAGATACTGAATCAGATGTGCGGGTGTCAATGGATATCTTAAATCAGGTTTCAGAAGTTTATCGTAAAATTCGTAATACTATGCGCTTTCTGCTAGCTAATACCAGTGATTTTGATCCAGCTGAACATAGTGTTTCTTTTGAAGATCTTCGTTCAGTAGATAAATATATGACGGTTCGCTTAAATCAGGTAATCAAAGAAATCCGTGAAAAAGGTTATGAAAAATACAACTTTATGCAAATCTACCGTTCTGTTATGAATTTCCTAACAGTTGATCTATCTGCGTTCTATTTAGACTTTGCCAAAGATGTTGTTTACATTGAAGCGGAAAATGATTATCAACGACGTTGTATGCAGACTGTTTTCTATCAAACAGCTGTTGCGCTGACTAAATTATTAACGCCAATCATCCCTCATACCTCGGAAGAAATCTGGAGCTTCTTAAAAGAAGAGGAAGAGTATGTGCAATTAGCTGAATTCCCTGGCTACGAAGAATTTTCTAATCAAGATGAATTGATGGATGTCTGGGCTGCCTTTATGGACTTTAGAGATGAAGTTCTGAAAGCTTTGGAAGAAGCACGAAATTCTAAGCTGATTGGTAAATCATTAGAAGCCAAGGTAACGGTTTATCCGAATGAACAGGTACGTCAGCTTCTGACAGCGGTAGATGCAAATGTAGCACAGCTGCTGATTGTTTCTGAGTTTGAAATTGCGGAAGCTACAGCTGTAGCTCCTGAAACTGCTGTTGTCTTTGACGATATGCGTGTGGCTGTGGAAGCAGCAGCAGGAGAAACCTGTGAACGCTGCCGGTCTGTTAGAACAGATGTTGGTACAGATGAAAAACTACCGACACTGTGCGGACGTTGTGCCAAAATTGTAGAAGAAAACTATGAAGAAGCTGTTGCAGAAGGTTTTGAAGGATAATTACAAGCTTAAGTCTACTGAGAGAGAATCTTTACTTGTAGCGTATAGCTACAAATAATGGTGACTAATTTAGAGTAAAAGCGTAATGGTTGAAATACTCTTTCAAAAAAGTGTTTGTTCAAATTTAAGGAACTGTGACATAGTCATGTGACTAATGGCACAGTTCTTTTTTTATAAAAAGGAAGTGATCGGAATCTACTCTATCGGACAAGTAGCTGCTTTTCTTGGAATTTCAAAGGATCAGCTGCGTTATTATGAGAAGAAAAAAGTATTTGTTCCATCTCAAAATCGGAAAAATCTTTATCGGGAATACACATCGGAAGATATTGATAAAATTCTGGCAATTGATTTCTATCGTTCTCTCGATCTTGATTTTAAGACAATTACACAAATTAATAGTCAAACAGACTTAGAGGAGCTTGGATTTATCTTAGAAGAAAAGCAAAAGAAATTAGCAGCTGAAATTGAGAACTTAAGAGCCTCACAAAGGCAGATTGAAAAAATCCAGCAAAAGCTGGTGGATATAAAGCAGCACTTACATCGCTATTCGATTAAAAAATTTCCAGCTCAGAAAATAGTTGGAACATTTTCTGATTTTCGTGCCTATGAAGAATTTTCAATTGTTCGTGAAGTGGCTGAGGAAAGAGCAAAGCTTACACAGCTAAAGCGTTTTCTTTCCTTTGATGATACAGGTGTAACCGACTCTCAAATGCTGATTACGAAGCTTGCTGAGCACACAGATACAGTGGATGTTCTTTCTTTTAACGATTGTGTGTACACAATTATCGAAGATGGAGGAGAACAGTTGGATGTGATGGCTCAGATTTTTAGTAAGACGCAGAAGTATATGGCAGATAATGGCTTACGACCTATTGGGAAAGCAATTATTGGACTCTTGCTTCTGGCAAATGAAAACAATAAAACTAAATCTTATTTAGAAATATACGTTCCTTACCATTCTTAAAAAATTTTCTTGACCTTAGGACTGTCCCATAGTTTAAGGTTGAATTATAAGATTGGAGAGGATAAAAATGAATGATAATCAACAACTAAAAAATATTGGACACTTAATTTTCCTGCATCTTTTTCCAGGACTTCTGACAGTTCTGTGTCAGCTACTGCTGATTCGCTCAGGTCTTTTAAGAGGAATGCCCAATGTGTTTATACTTGCGACTGCTGGTATTATTGGAATTATCGGATGGGAAGGAGGATACCTTTGCTATCAGTCTAAAAAAGAGACTGGCAGCTGGAATTTTCTTAAGATTATGGGCTTTCGCACGGAGAAACGAAATAAAAAACTGATAGTCTACGGAGTAGGATTATTTATGTTTTTGGGAATTTGCTTCACTATCTTTAAACCCTTAAGCATTTTGCTTCTAGATACCATTTTCAATTTTATGCCAGCTGAATTTCAATTGAATCAATCATTGACAGGTTACTCAAAACCAGTAATTATTGCTGTACTGTTTGTTTATATCTTTGTTTTTGCAGTATTGTATCCAATAATTGAAGAGTTTTATTTTAGAGGATTTCTTCTGAATAGGATGAAATGGCTGGGAAATCGAGGTATAGTCTTAAACACTGTACTGTTTGCCTGCTATCATTTCTGGTCCCCATGGCTGATTATTACCCGGATTATCGGTCTGCTGCCGCTCTATTATACCGTTTCAAAGAAACATTCCTTGAAGCTGGGAATTATTGTTCATTGTTTGGCAAATACCACAGATATTTTTCCAATACTTAGTTTATTAGGACGTGTCTAAAAACTAAAAAATAGAACTTGAAATAAAATCAGAAATTCTCTGTTTTTTATTTCAAGTTCTTTACTCTTATTTAGTTTTTTGTATCGCTAGTACAATTTGCAGTTGAAGCAAAAGTTGAATAGGAAAACAGCTTTAAGGGCGCACATCATTCTGTCCCATCCCCGTGTTATTTACTTACTCTAATTTTCCACGCTCGCGATACCAGATATCCGGTTCCCAAATCCATTGGAAGCCGTCCGCTTTCAATAGGTCAAAGGCTGATTTTGGTCCCATTGTTCCAGCTGAATAATTTGGGAAGTCAACAGCTGTTTTATCCCAAGCTTGGCGAATTATATCCACAATCTTCCATGACTGTGCTACTTCATCCCAATGTGAAAAATTCGTTCCATCTCCATTTAAACCGTCTAATAAAAGTTTCTCATATGCTTCAGGGCTATTGCCGGTTACCTCAGCGCTATGACGAAAATCAAGCTTAACTGGATCAGTTTTGAATCCTTGGCCGATTTCCTTTCCATTTAGCGTCATTGAGAAGCCTTCGGTTGGCTGAATATAAATTGTTAAAACATTTGGTGGTAGGTCGTTCTTTTCTTCGCAGTGTTCAATATCATCCTTAAACACATTAATAGGTACTTGCTTGAAGACAATGTTTATGCGGGTACCCTTTTCAGTCAGTCGTTTTCCAGTCCGAATGTAGAAAGGAACGCCAGACCAACGGAAGTTATCAATATAGAATTTTCCAGCTGCGAAGGTTTCAGTCTGAGAGGCTTCTCCAACATTCGGTTCTTCCCGATAGCCGGCAAAGTCCTGATCGTCAAGGCTGCCAGGTCCATATTGCCCGCGGACAAAGTTTTTTAAAGCCTCTTCTTCATTATAAAGTCGGATTGCTTTCAGAGCTTTAACCTTTTCAGCACGTATTTCTGCTTCGGAAAAGGTAACGGGAGGTTCCATTGCAAGTAGCGCAAGGACTTGTAAAATATGGTTTTGAACCATATCCTTCAGAGCACCGCTGTCTTCATAATAGCCGCCGCGGTCTTCCACACCCAAGCTTTCTGCAAAAGTAATTTGAACATTATCAATATAGCGGTTGTTCCACTGCGCTTCAAAAATATTATTGGCAAAGCGGATAGCGGAAATATTTTGAATCATTTCTTTGCCGAGATAGTGGTCAATCCGAAAAATATCTTTTTCAGGAAAGACCGCACGAATTTCTTCGTTTAATTTATAGGCAGTTCCATAATCTGTACCAAAAGGCTTCTCAATAATTAGACGGTCAAAGCCGTTTTCGGTTAAGATTTTTTGTGATTTCAGATGTTTGACGATTGTTCCGAAAAACTGCGGCGCCATTGCTAAATAATAGATACGGTTGCCTTCCAGCTGATATTTCTGATCCAGTTCATCGGATAAACGCTTCAATGTATCATAATGCTCTGTATCGTTCACATTGTGTGATTGGTAATAAAAATGACTGGCGAAAGCATCTGCTTCTTCTTTTGTTGGCTCTAGAGCTTCGATTGTTTCCCGAACGATGTCCCGGTAATATTCATCAGACCATTCTCGGCGGGCGGTACCAATAACTGCAAAATGTTCACCAAGATTTCCTTTTTTATAGAGTCGAAAAAGAGAAGGGTACAGCTTTCTTTTGGCAAGATCTCCCGTCCCTCCAAATATTGTAAACAGTGCGACATTCTCGTTCATTATGTTCCTCCCTTTCTATAATGGATCAACAAAAATTGTACTGGCTGCTTTATAGCTGACAACCAGCGTTTTGTCTGAATTACTAATAGTGATTGGACCTTCGTATGCTGCAATTTCGTCAATCCTATATTCTTCGTGGATATTTAAATTGATAGAGACTAAATAGTCCAACAGCTCTTTTTCATCAAGAACCCGGGCAATTTGGATATGGGTGCCCACAGGATAATCAGTGAGTGTCTGATGCTTCGCTTCATGTACCGGCTGACCTGCTTCAGGAATTACGCCTCCATGAGGACAAAATTTTGGATGATTCAAGTAATCAGATAAGCGATCAGCCAAAGTTTTTGAAGTCACGTGTTCTAAAACTTCAGCATCATCATGGACTTCGTTCCATGAATAATTTAGGTGTTCAACCAGAAAAACCTCCCACAAACGATGTTTTCGAATGAGAGTGCTGGCTTTTGTCAGACCAAGCTCTGTCAGCTGTACACCCTGATAAGGTGAGTGATGAACCAAACCTTCTTTTACAAGCTTGGAAATCATTTCACTGACAGAGGCAGCTGATACATTTAAGCCGGAAACAATATGTTTATTGTTGATTTTATTTTCATCTCCGCCTAATTCGAAGATAAGTTTTAAATAATCTTCTCGATTTGGTGTCATATTTTTCATCCTTTCTCAGGAACCATCAAAAACAGTTTATCAGAAAAGCTTCTTTTTGACCATTTAATAAGATATTAATCTTGAAAAGTTCAGGAAAAGTTCTTCTCTTTTCAAAAATTCATTGAATTAATAAGGTTACTAGCGTTATTTTTTCTGAAATTTTCACTATACTATTGTAAAATCAAAAAGAAACGGTTAAACTATTAGGAAAAAATTAGAATTTTCAAACTATTTAAAAGGGATGATGTGAATGGGAAAAAATGCCATGGAAAAGAAGCGCTTGATGTATGATCCTGCTTTTGAAAAAGATGCTTGTGGAATGGGCTTCATTGCACAAATCGATGGAATTGCTTCCCATCAGCTAATTGACAATGCTCTGACAATGCTGGAGCGCATGAATCATCGGGGCGGTACAGGTGCAGAGCCTGATACAGGAGATGGTGCCGGAATTTTAATGGCTATGCCGGATACCTTCTTTCAAAAGAAAGCAGCTGCTGAACAAATTGCACTGCCGGATAGACAGGAATACGGAGTAGGTATGTTGTTTCTTCCGCAGGAGGAAACAGAAAAGCATGAACTGCTGCAGTCATTGAAACATGAAATTACAGCTGCTGGTTATCGTGTTGTTTGGGAGCGGGATGTTCCCTTTGCCTTTGAATACTGTGGTCCGGGTGCTCAAAAAGTTATGCCGGGCATTGTTCAGATTTTCATTGAAAAACCTATTGACGTTAAAACAGGAAGAGAATTTGAGGACCGTCTTTTCCTACTTCGCAGAGAGCTGGAAAAAATCTATTCATCTGACGAACTGGCAATCTGCAGCCTTTCTTCAAAAACAATTGTTTATAAGGGAATGCTTCATGCCTATCAGGTGCGTTTGTTTTATCCAGATTTACAGGATAAAACGTTGGAAAGCAGCATCGCCCTTATTCATTCCCGATTTTCTACCAATACATTTCCAAGCTGGGACCGGGCACAGCCTTTTAGATTCTTAGCTCATAATGGTGAAATCAACACTTTAAGAGGTGCAGAGAACTGGATGCACAGCCACCACATTGATGTTTATAATTCGGAAAATTCAGATTCTGCAAAATTAGAAAACTGTATGGAACACTTGTACCGAAATGGTCGGGATATTCCTCATGCTCTGATGATGATGATTCCAGAGGCGTGGTCAAAAGAAGCAAATTTGAAAGAAGAAATTGCTGCCTTTTATGAATATAACTCCAGTTTCACAGCACCATGGGATGGACCAGCAGCGCTGTGTTTTACGGATGGAGAAATGGTGGGGGCAGCACTTGACAGAAATGGTCTGCGGCCTTCCAGATACTCGATTACAAAAGATAATTATATTGTCGTAGCCTCTGAATCAGGGGTTGTTGATCTTGAGCCTTCAAGAGTTATTGAAAAAGGGGTTCTCGGACCAGCCAATATGATTCTAGTGGATACTATTGCTGGAAAGTTTTATCGTAATGATGAAATTAAGGAACGGTATGCAGGAAAGCATCCTTACCGGGAATGGCTTGACGAACAGCAGCTGACAATCGAACAGCTGACTGAAAGTGAAGAGGTCTTCAAACCGCTGTCGGAAAAAGAGTTGAATCGCTTGTGGAAGCTCAATGGCTATACCGATGAAATTATCCGGATGACGATTCTACCGATGGCTGAAAATGGAGAAGAACCCGTTATTTCTATGGGCTATGATTCTCCCCTTGCAGTCTTAAGCGAGAAGCCTCAGTCGTTGTTCACCTACTTCAAACAGCAGTTTGCTCAAGTGACCAATCCGCCTATTGATGCAATTCGGGAAAAACTAGTTATTGGAACAGAAATGTTCTTAGGACGAGATGGAAATCTTCTGGTTGATCATAAAGAAAATTGTAACAAGCTGAAGATTGAAAGTCCGGTTCTGTCTACAACTGATTTCCTGAAAATTCAAACATTGGATAGCCGAGGTCAAAAAAGTATGGTTCAATCCATCAATTACTCTTTAGCTCCAGAAGTTCCCAATCGTATACAGCGGGCATTGGAGACAATGTTTAAAGAAGTCGAGGAAAAAATAGATAATGGTGCTACAATCATTATTTTGTCTGATAGAGAATGGGGGAAAGGAAAGCTGGCCATTCCGATTCTGCTGGCGGTTTCTGGTCTGCACAACTATCTTGTAGAACAAGGAAAAAGAGGGCTAGCATCAATAATCGCTGATTCTGCTGAAGTAGCAGAGGTTCATCACTATGCTATGCTGATTGGCTACGGAGCAAGTGCTATTCATCCTTACGGAGCTTATGAAACGCTAAAGGACTATCACTTAACTGATAAAATTGAAAAATACCGGCAGGCAGCAGAAAAAGGAATTGTTAAAGTCATGTCCCGGATGGGAATTTCCACAGTTTCGGGGTATCATGGTGCGCAGCTTTTTGAAGCTGTAGGCTTGTCTGAAGATGTTATCAATCAATTTTTTACAGGAACAGTTACCCGAATTGGCGGCTTGTCTCTGAATCAGATTGAAAAGGAATATCTGGCTCGCCATGAAGCTGCATACGGAGAAAAAGAACAGGATTTTCTTCCTTCAGGAGGCAGTTTTCAATACAAGGCAGATGGAGAGCATCATTTGTTCAATCCTCAAACCATCTATAATTTTCAACAAGCAGTACGCTTGGGGGATTACAGTTTATATAAAAAATATGCAGCACAGCTTAATCAAGAGGAGATAGACACACCAACTACTCTGAGGTCAATGTGGACGTTTACAAGTGAGCGTGCTCCAGTAAAGCTATCAGAGGTTGAGCCAGCGGAAACAATTGTGAAACGATTTAAAGTGGGGGCGATGAGCTATGGCTCCTTGAGTCAGGAAGCTCATGAGTGTATTGCTGAAGCCATGAACCGAATTGGGGCAAAATCAAATAGCGGTGAAGGCGGTGAAAACCGTAATAGGTTTAAAGCAAAAGCAAATGGTGTAAATTTAAATAGTAAAATTAAGCAGGTTGCTTCAGGTCGTTTTGGAGTGAATGCCGAATATCTAATGAGTGCCGAAGAGCTTCAAATTAAGATTGCTCAAGGCGCAAAACCTGGAGAAGGCGGACAGCTGCCGGGAAATAAGGTATTTCCATGGGTAGCAGAAATTCGCGGTTCGACACCTGGCGTGCGGCTGATATCACCGCCGCCTCATCATGATATCTATTCAATCGAGGATTTGGCCCAGCTTATTTATGATTTGAAAGCGATAAATCCATATGCTCGAATTAATGTAAAATTGGTTTCCAGTACAGGTGTGGGAACGATTGCTACAGGAGTAGTAAAGGCAGGAGCAGATGTAGTTGTTATTTCAGGCTATGACGGTGGTACAGGAGCTTCACCAAGAAATTCTGTCAGAGATGCTGGACTGCCATGGGAGATGGGGCTTGCGGAAGCACATCAGACCTTGTCGTTAAATGAGCTGCGGCAGCGGATGACATTAGAAACAGACGGTAAGCTGATGACCGGACGCGATGTGGCAGTTGCTGCTTTATTGGGCGCTGAGGAATATAGCTTTGCTTCATTAGCGCTGGTAGCAGTCGGCTGTGTGATGATGCGTGTTTGCAGCCTCAACACATGTCCAGTAGGAGTTGCTACTCAAAATCCAGCATTACGGAAATTTTTTGCCGGCAAACCGGAGCATGTGATTAATGGGATGATGTTTATTGCTGAGGATCTGCGGGAACTGATGGCAGAACTAGGCTTTCGAACGATTGATGAAATGATTGGTCATACAGAAATATTAAAGCCAAAATTCGTAGCGAAAGGAAAAGCTAAATCTTTAGATTTTTCAAGAATCCTCGGAAATACAATGGGAATTGAAAGAAAATGCGAAGATCCATTTCAGGAAAAACGCCAGTGGAAAGAGCTGGATGCTTTTGCAGGAGCAGCAATCAAAAATAATCAAAAAATATATGTGGAAGAGACAATCAACAACGTCAATCGAACCGTAGGGGCTCGAATGGGTGGCTGGATTGCAGAGCGTTTTGGTAATTATGAGCTGGAGCCTGGGCTAATTACGTATCATTATAAAGGCATTGCCGGTCAGAGCTTTGGTGCATTTATCACTCAGGGCATGGTGCTGAAACTGACGGGAGAGGCTAATGATTATGTAGGTAAGGGTTTAAGCGGCGGACGGCTGATTATCGTACCGCCGGAGGATGCTGGCTATCAGGCTGAGCATTCACCGATTGTCGGAAATGTAGCATGCTTTGGCGCCAACCGCGGAGAAGCCTATTTCAGAGGAACAGGCGGCGAACGCTTCTGTGTTAGAAACAGTGGAGCCAAGGTTGTCGTTGAAGGTGTAGGGGATCATGGCTGTGAATATATGACTGGTGGTGTAGCCGTTATCCTTGGACAGACTGGCCGTAACTTTGGTGCAGGGATGTCCGGTGGTGTAGCTTATGTTTATGATCCAGAGCAGCAGTTTGCAGGAAAATGTAATATGGAAATGATTGAATTATTCCAGCTGGATGAATCAGGGGACGATAGTATATTGAAAGAGCTGATAGAAAAGCACAATGAGTATACGGAGTCTGAAAAAGCACAGACTATTCTGAATGACTGGGAAACTGAACGAAAGCATTTTGTTAAAGTGTATCCAAAAGAATACCATGAAATGGTTAACGTTACTGAAAAATTCCGTAATGAGGGATTATCTGGAGATGAGCTGCTGAAGACAGCATTTGAAGCAGTTGTTGGCGCTCAGACAGCTCCGCCAAAACCCACTGTAAAGGAGCGTGATTAGGATGGCTGATCCATTTGGATTTTTAAAATATTCTCGTAAAGAAAACCCTTATCGGCCTGTTGCCGAACGAATCAATGATTGGGAAGAACTACAAGTTCCACTGCCGGAAGATGAACGGCAGGAGCAGGCAGCACGATGTATGAATTGCGGTATTCCTTTTTGTCATACAGGTGTTTTCTATGGCGGCAAACGTGCGGTTTCCGGTTGCCCTAATGATAATTTAATTCCTGAATGGAATGATTTGGTTTACCGTGGAGAATACAAGAAAGCCTGGGAACGTCTAAGTAGAACAAATCCCATTCCGGAAATGACTGGCCGGGTTTGTCCAGCTCCCTGTGAAAAGTCTTGTACAGAAACGTTGAATGGTTCTGGTGTAGCCATTCATGATAATGAACGGTTTATCATTGATACAGCCTTTGAAAATGATTGGGTCAAACCTACTGGATTGCCGAAAGAAAAAACAGGCTTCAAAATTGCTGTTATCGGCAGTGGACCCGCTGGGTTATCCGCAGCATGGCGTTTAAATCAGTTAGGACATGAAGTAACTATTTATGAACGCTCAGACCGCTTTGGCGGCTTGCTGATGTATGGTATTCCCAATATGAAACTGGATAAGAAGGTCGTTCAGCGTCGGATTGATGTGATGAAAGAGGTGGGGATTGCCTTCATAGGAAATACAGAAATTGGGGTAGACCTTTCAGTTGAAGCCCTGTACCAAATCTTTGACCGCGTGATTGTAGCAACTGGCGCCAGTGTACCGAGAGATTTAAAGGTAGCAGGCCGAGAGTTTCAAGGAGTACAATTTGCTGTTGATTATTTAACAGAGGCAACAAAAGATGTTCTGAAATATGGTACCGAAGCAAACAGCAAAAAACTGGAAGGGAAGCATGTGATTGTTATTGGCGGCGGCGATACAGGAAATGACTGTATTGGCTCTGCGATTCGGCAAGGCTGCGCTTCTGTTAAGCAGCTTGAAATTACTCCTAGGATGCCCCATGACAGAACCGAAGCAAATCCTTGGCCTGAATATCCTTTTGTGGATAAGAAGGGCTACGGACAGGAAGAAGCCGAAGCGGTTCAGAAAGAAGCTCTGACTCTCTATCAGACCTCTACAACTGCCTTTATTGGTGCAGAAAGAGGACAGGTTATCGGTTTGGAAACAGTAGAAGTTGATCAGGCATTTCAGCCCATTGCTGGAACGGAAAAGACATTAAAGGCGGATTTAGTTCTGCTGGCAATGGGATTCACCGGACCTGAAAAAAGTCTGTTAGATCAGTTCAATATAAATGAAGTTTATGATGACTATACAACAAATAATGAACGAGTTTATGTCGCCGGTGATGCCAAACGCGGCCCGAGTCTGGTTATCTGGGCGATTCGTGAGGGTCGTCTGGCTGCTGAAAATGTGGATAAAACATTGCGGTCGTTAATTGCACAAGCTCAGTAAAAAACTGACAGAGAATAGAAGACAGTCAAGAATAAAATCAAGTAGGAGTCAACTATAGAAGTGGTTTGTACTGATAAATGAAAAGCAGCTTTCGTAAACTACTTTTCAATTTTATGGCTCTCAACTCATTTCTCAAAGCTCAATATTTTTGTTTCCATTCTGTTGTAAGTATTTCTATGCTGTTTTCTAGAGGGACAATAAAGGTTTTTATTATTATGGTTTTCGCTTGTAGCCTATTGACTATCGTTATGATTCATGGTAAAGTTTTTAGAAATAAATGAGAATATGATGAAAAAATGATGATCAGAATAGTAGATAGTATCAATGACTTTAGAGAGTTTCCGGTCGGTGAGAGGAAATAGTTGTTTACTATTGAACACGCCTGTAAATTATTTTTCTGAATCAATGTAGGAAAAATCGGGGATTGCCCGTTATCGCTTTTAGTCACTTGACTAACAGAGGTTTCTGCTGTGAAGCAGAAATGAATCTGAGGTGGAACCACGTGAAAAAACTTCTCGTCCTCTTGGCTTATTTGCCAAGAGGACTTTTTGTATACAGTAAGAATAGAAAGGATGTGGGTGCTGTGAAATGGAATAGAAGTCTCCCGTCAGGCACTAAAGACCGGTTGTTTCGGGAAGCAAATGGTGCATATCAGCTAGAGCAGCAGTTGAATCAAATTGTTCAGAGGAGAGGGTATCAACGTATAGAAACGCCCCTGATTGAGTTTGAAGATGTTTTTCAGGCTGATGATGGAGAAGGGCTGCTCTATCGCTTTTTTGACAAACAGGGGCGCCTGCTGGTATTACGTCCGGATATGACTATGCCGATTGGAAGAGTTGCTGCAACTGCAGGTATTCATCCGCCTTTGAAGCTTTCTTACAGCGGTAAGGTATTTCGCTTTAGCGATGAAATGTCTGGCGAGCAAAATGAACTGACGCAGGCTGGAATTGAGTTAATCGGCTTTGCTTCTTCAAAAGCTGAATTAGAATGTATTGCCTGTGCAGTCGATATTCTGAATACGTTACAAATTCCTAATTTCCATTTTGAATTAGGACATGCCGGAATCTTTAGAGAAACTGCTTCGTTTCTAAAATTAAATATTGAAGAAAAAAGAACATTAAAGGAATTACTAAACAATAAAAATTTAAGCGGTTTAAAAGAGTTTATCCAGCAGCATCCTAGCGAACTGAACGATTTTATTCAAAGACTGCCTAGGCTATTTGGAAATAGCGAAGAAGTATTTACTGAGGCACAGAGGCTATTGCCGGCGGATACAATCATTAGAGAAATAATTCTGGAAATTAAGCATATGGCACAGTTGATTCAGAAAAATCTTGGGATTGAAGTGACGGTTGATTTAGGCTCAGTTGCTTTGATGGATTACTACACAGGCATATTATTTAATGGATTCGCGGATATGATTCCAGATGCCTTTCTAAGAGGCGGACGTTATGATCATCTGGTTGAGCAGTTTGGCCATGATCGAATTCCGGCGGTGGGTTTAGGAATAAATTTGGATACATTGGCGGCTCTGCAATATCGGCTGGGCATTCTGGCAGAATTGAAGCAGCCAAGAATCTTAATTCATGCAGATTCGGAAGATTTCACTATGGCTGAGGAGCTGGTAAAAAAAGAACCAGATGCAGAGCTGTCTTTATTCGATACTTGGGAAGAGGCGCTGAGCTATGGAAAAATGTGGCACTACGAAGAGCTGATTCTTATCAAGGATAAAAAGCAAACCAGAGTGAGGATAGGTGATGCAGAAGATGAGTAACTTAACAATTGCCCTAACAAAAGGCCGATTGGAGCAGCAGACACTAACACTTTTTGACGAAGCGGGTATTGATGTATCCTTTATGCAGCAGAAACAGAGAAAGCTGGTTTTTAACAGTCCAGATGGTTCGTTAACCTTTCTCCTTGTAAAGGCTGTAGATGTCGGAACCTATGTGAGGCATGGTGTTGCTGACCTTGGCGTGGTTGGAAAGGATGTCTTGCTTGAGCACCCGTCCGGCTGCTATGAAATGCTGGATTTGGCTATTGGAAAATGCAAATTTTCTGTAGCCTCAACTGCTGATTATCAACCCTATGATCATAAAAGAAAAAGAATTGCGACTAAGTATCCAGTCATTGCCTCGAATCATTTTCGTTCAAAAGGTGAAGATGTTGAAATCATTAAAATAGAAGGATCTGTAGAAATAGCTCCAGTATTAGGACTAGCCGATGCGATTGTCGACATTGTTGAAACAGGTACAACATTGAAGGAGAATGGATTAGAAATTTTTGAAGATATTTGTTCGATATCTGCCCGCATGATTGTGAATAAAGCAATGCTTAAAAGAAAAAGACAAGAAATATTCCAGCTATTTCAGCAGCTGGAAGCAGTGATTGGAAAAGAGGGATGAACATGAAGTGGATTATCGGAACAAAAGAAACGGTCTTAGATGGACTGAAACAGGATAGTCAGACTAAACAATCCGCTGACCAGCAAATTGATCAGCAGGTCAAAGTGATTATTGATCAGGTAGCAGCTAGGGGGGATACTGCGCTAAAAGATTATTCTCGGCAGTTTGATCAAACCATAGTGACTGAACTGGAGGTTTCAAAAACAGCGTTGAAGAATGCTTATCAGGAGCTGGACACAGATGTGAAGAAAGCTTTGGAACGAGCGAAAGAGAATATTATCAGCTATCATAAGAAGCAGAAGCAGCATGATTTTATGGACACTGAAAAAACAGGTGTTTTTCGCGGGCAGCTTGTTCGTCCGTTGGATCGAGTAGGCGTATACGTTCCCGGTGGTACAGCAGCTTACCCGTCTTCGGTATTGATGAATGTTTTACCTGCTAAAATCGCTGGAGTAGAAGAAATCATCATGGTCACCCCGCCTTCTCCTGACGGCGTTCCGGCAATTATTCTGGCAGCGGCTGAGATTGCTGGAGTTGACCGGGTTTTTCAGGTAGGTGGTGCTCAGGCAGTTGCTGCTCTGGCTTATGGAACGGAAACAATTCCAAAGGTAGATAAAATCGTAGGACCTGGAAATGCCTATGTTGCCGCAGCGAAAAAACAGGTTTTTGGCACTGTAGGGATTGATATGATTGCCGGACCTTCTGAAATTGGTATTTTAGCAGATAATCAGGCTAATCCAGCCTTTATCGCAGCGGATTTACTTTCACAGGCAGAGCACGATTCATTAGCACGCACCTTTTTAGTAACTAATTGTGAACAGCTGGCAAAGAGTGTAGAAGAGGAGATAGCCGTTCAATTAGCTGACTTACCGCGAAAAGCAATTGCAGAGCAATCGATCACAGCGCATAGCTGGCTAATCGTAGTGACCTCAGTTGATGAAATGTTTGAGGTTATGAACGAAATCGCACCGGAGCATTTAGAAGTGCAAATGACAGACCCTATGCAGTATCTTCAAAAAATCAAACATGCCGGATCAATTTTTCTAGGTGCGTACACCTCAGAGCCTGTTGGCGATTATTTATCCGGAACGAATCATGTACTTCCAACCAGTGGTACAGCAAGATTTTACTCTCCCCTTGGTGTGTATGATTTTGTAAAATATAGTCAGGTAAGCTACTATACAAAGGATGCGTTGGCAGAGGTTAAAGATGATATTGCTTTACTGGCGCGAAAGGAAGGGCTAGAGGCTCATGCCCGTGCTGTAGAATACCGTTTCAAGGAGGAAAACAAATGAGAACAGCAAGTTTGAAACGTACAACGGCAGAAACACAAATTGAACTTACTTTAAATCTGGATCAGCAGGAGCCAGTGGTAATTGATACTGGAGTTGGCTTTTTTGACCATATGCTGACCCTGTTTGCCCGTCACAGCCGAATGTCGCTAGAGGTTAAAGCTGTCGGAGATCTTGATGTGGACAGTCATCATACAGTTGAAGATGTCGGGATTGTTTTGGGTCAGTGTTTAAGAGAAGCATTGGGAGACAAGGCGGGAATTAACCGATATGGAACCAGCTTTGTACCAATGGATGAGACACTGGGCATGGCTTCTTTGGACTTAAGCGGACGGTCTTTCTTGGTATTTGACGCAGAGTTTGATAACCCTAAGCTAGGAGCCTTTGATACAGAGCTGACAGAGGAATTTTTTCAGGCACTGGCATTTAATGTTCAGATGAATCTGCATCTAAAAATTCTGCATGGAAAAAATAGCCACCACAAAATTGAATCGCTATTCAAGGCAACAGGACGTGCCCTGCGGGAAGCTGTTACTTACAACGCAGAAATTCATGGTGTTAATTCAACGAAAGGAACGCTGTAAATGATTGTTATCATTGATTACGATACAGGAAATACCTTAAATGTTCAGAAGGCATTGAACTATGTAGGGCTGGAAAATAAGCTATCAGCCGATGCTGTTGAAATATTAGCAGCGGATGGACTAATCCTCCCAGGAGTTGGTGCATTTTCACTCGCAATGGCTGAATTGGAAAAACGGCAGCTGACAAGCGTTATTAAAGAGGCTGCAGCTAACGGAACGCCCATCCTAGGGGTTTGTCTAGGGATGCAGCTGCTGTTGGAAGGCAGTATGGAAAATGGCTATACTGCAGGATTAGGCCTAATCGAAGGGATTTGTGAAAAGATCCCTCAGGAAAAAGACTTTCCAGTTCCTCATATGGGATGGAATGAGCTGATGATTACAAAAGAAACACCCTTAACCAAGGAAATGTCTGGTGAATATGTCTATTTTGTTCATTCCTACTATGCAGATTGTGATCCGGATACGATTGATGCTTTGGTACAGTATTCTTTAAAAGTTCCGGCAATGATTTCACAAGGACACATTTACGGTACTCAATTTCATCCTGAGAAAAGTGGAGCGATTGGGTTGAAAATACTAAAAGGGTTTAAGGAGGTAGTGGATCATGTACGTTTTACCGGCAATTGATATTCGGGAAGGAGCAGCTGTCCGATTAGTCAAAGGTGATTTTTCTAAAAAGACAGTTGTAAATGAAGATCCCTTGGCCCAAGCAGAGATATTTAGAAAAGCTGGCTGTCAATTTCTTCATATTGTTGATTTGGATGGTGCTCTTGCAGGAAACACTACCAATGCTGCTCTGATTGAGAAGATAAAAAGGGAAACTGGATTACCAGTAGAAGTTGGCGGCGGTATTCGCTCAATCGAACAGGTGAAGAAGTACGCTGAGCTAGGTATTGATCGAATTATTATCGGTTCTGCAGCACTAAAAGACCCTGACCTCGTCAAGGAAGCAGTCCAAAAGTACGGAGAACAGATTGCTGTCGGAATTGATGCCAAGCATGGAAAAGTAGCTGTCAGCGGCTGGCTGGAGGTTAGTGAGACGGATTATCTGAGTATGGCACAGGAAATGGCGGCAATTGGTGTAAAGACACTTATTTATACCGATATATCGAAAGATGGAACGTTAACAGGTCCCAGCTTTGAGCACTATGAAAAGCTGTTGTCTGTAGTTCCTCAGGTGAATATAATCGCTTCAGGTGGTGTCAGCAGTAAAGCTGATTTAGAAAAGCTGGCAGCTATTGGTGTCTACGGAACAATAGTTGGAAAAGCCTACTATGAGGGACGAATTACGCTGGAAGAAATGCAGGAGGTGGCAACTGGATGCTGACAAAGCGAATCATCCCATGTCTGGATGTAACCGATGGGCAGGTGGTTAAGGGCGTCAATTTTGTTAACCTGCAGAGTATTGGCGATCCTGTAGAAATTGCCCGGGCATACAATGAACAGGGAGCGGATGAACTGGTCTTTCTGGACATCACTGCTACAAGCGACGAACGCGAGACGATGGTAGAGGTAGTTGAGCGGACTGCTGCGGAAGTCTTCATTCCTTTAACTGTCGGCGGAGGTATCCGCTCTATTGAAGACATGAAGCGAATGCTTCAGGCTGGTGCAGATAAAATATCGCTAAATTCTGCAGCTATCAATGAGCCCGATTTAATTAGACAAGGTGCTGAAAAATTTGGTTCTCAGTGTATCGTGACTGCAATTGATGGAAAAAAGGCGGCAGACGGCAGCTGGCATGTCTATACGAAGGGTGGAAGAGAAGATACTGGTTTGGATGTGGTGGCATGGGCTAAAGAAGCAGTTTCACTTGGTTCGGGAGAAATACTGCTGACAAGCATGGATGCAGATGGAACGAAAGAGGGCTATGATTTACCGATGCTTCAAGCGGTTTGCGAGGCTGTTACGGTTCCTGTAATTGCTTCGGGAGGCTGCGGCAGCAGTAGGGATATCTTGGAAGTTTTTGAAAAAACTGGTGTAACTGCTGCTCTAGCAGCCAGTATATTTCATTATGGAGAAGTAAAAATCCCTGATTTAAAAGCGTATTTAAGCAGTGAAGGAGTGAGTATTCGTTTATGAAACCAGATTTTTCTAAAGGACTAATCCCTACTATCATTATAGAAGAACAAACAAATGAGGTATTAATGTTGGCTTATATGAATGAAGAAAGCTTTAATAAAACACTGGAAACAAAAACCACATGGTTTTATTCCCGCTCAAGGCAATCATTATGGAATAAAGGCGAGACGAGCGGTCATACCCAGAAGGTAAAGAGTATTCAGACGGATTGCGACAAAGATACACTACTGATTAAGGTGGAGCAGATAGGTCCTGCCTGTCACACAGGAGCACATAGCTGTTTCTTCAATGTGATTCTTGAGGAGGAAAATGAATGATTGAAGAACTTTATGCCGAAATAATGGAACGAAAAGCACAACAAAAAAAAGGTTCATATACCAGCTACTTGTTTGAAAAGGGTTTAGATAAAATTTTGAAAAAAGTCGGAGAAGAAGCGACAGAAGTCATTATTGCTGCAAAAAATGAACCAGAGGAGCTGATTAGTGAAACGGCAGATTTGGTTTATCATATGTTGGTTTTATTGGCGGAGAAGGATATCCCTTTAGAAGCAGTAATGAAGGAGCTGGAGCAGCGTCAGGGGAAATTGAGTGTAGTGAAGGATCGAAAGACGATCGAAGATTTATAAGTTAATTTATAAGTTAAATAAAGAAACGGGTAAGAAGTGTTGAATATTGGAATCACGCAGGATATTCTTAAAATGATAGTGAAGGAGAATGTTTTTTGACTAGAACTTGAAATCTAATCGTTCATAACAGTTCTTCCTGTCACTTTTCATGATAAACTAAAAAAGAAAGTAGAGGGTAAATTCATTGACAGCCGAATTTACCCTCTACTCTTAGTATAATTATTTTTATAATTAATTTTCTTTTGAATCTGTTAATTTTTCCATAGAGGTGACCTTTTCTAATAGATATGTTCGGTCATCAGCTTCATCATAGAGCGTATAAGGCTGATTATTTCTTGTTTCAACAATTAAATGAAAACCATAGGTATCCTGAACAACTAAACGCTGTATATTCCATTCAACTAATGAATAAGTAACTGGTTTGCCGTCAATCATAATATTCAGTTTCTCGTCAATGGCTAGCTGATGCTGGGTAGCTTTGCCCTGATTAATAAACCACCACTTCCCTTGAAAGAGAGTGATCAAATCAGAAGCCGTTTGACTAGCCTCCTGTTTCTTCTTTTTATTTTTAAATAACAATGAGCTGGCAAGTCCAGTCACTACAGAAGCCCCCAATAGAAAAGACCAGTGTTTCTTCATTACCCAACCTCCCGTTTTCTTTTAATCATAGCATGAATTAAAAAAATTAGGGTTGGAAAGCACTGATTGTTATCGAAATTTAACGAAGGTTAACGAAGTTTAACATAGGTTAGGGAAAATTAAGTACGAAGAGCTTGTCAGATTACAGATTAAAACTGGCTTTACGAAATGAACAGTAAGAAATCACTGCGCAACGCTTAGAGTTGCGTTACTTTTTTTTGTCATTAGCATATGGTAAATGCAAGGAGGTAATACAAATGGAAATACATGAACAAATAAAAGAGAAGAGAAAAGAGCTGGGATTAACTCAGCAGGAAGTAGCTGACAAGGTATTTGTTACTCGTCAGACCATCTCAAAATGGGAGCTTGGCAAAAGCCGACCGGATTTAGTTTCTTTAAAACTACTCGGCGAACAGCTGCAAACTGATTTTCTAAAAAATGATTCAAAGGAAAAGGGGAAACAAGGGATGAAAATAACATGGAAAGATATTTTAATGACAGCAGTTTTTGGTATTTTCTTTTTACCGGTTCGCTTACTGATTACGTATCTGAAACCTAAAGTTACACAACCAATTGTAAAATACGCGCTGTTACCTTTTGTGATAACGGCTGGAGTACTATATATGCGTTCTTTAAACGAGACAGCATTTTTTGCAGTTGGAGGAATGCTTATCTGCCTGTATTATCCAATTGCCGGCTATTACTTTAAAGGCACAAAAGAAAGCTAGTTAAAAAAGGATATTATTGACTCCTGACTGCAAGTGTCTGGGTACTAAACCAAGTTCCCAGACTTTTAGTGTGCCTAAATTTAATTAAACGGCGGTACAGAAGTAATTTCTTCGGAAATAAGCCAAGCTTTTTTTTAAATTTGTAAAGCACTAGGCGAGAATCAGTCAACATCGAGGGTCTCACATTTGTGTTTCCTGTCGTTTTAAGAAAAACTTGCTTACTTGCTGAGAACAAGAGTAAGATACGAGCTGATGTTGAACAGTATCTACCTGGTTCTCAAGGCTCAAGAAACTTCTATTCGAGTCTGTTGTTGTGTCCTAATATCAGCTTATTAGATGCTTTTTGCAGACACAGAAATATGATATGCTTCGAAGGAGTGAAAAAAGAAAGGAAGCTGAAGATGAAAAAAACAGTCCATCACTTGTGTATTCAGACAAACAATTATCGAGAGTCGTTGGCATTCTATCAGACTCTGGGCTTTGAAGTGAAATTGGAAACACCTGATTTTCATGGGAGAGATTACAACAGCTGGCTGTGTTTGAATGACTTTTATATCGAGCTGCAAACTGGCAAAAAGGCAGAGCAGCTGCCTAAAAGTCAAAATTCGGAAGGCATTGCTCATTTTTGCCTATGGGTGGCGTCCCTTGAAGCAGCAGTAGACGAGCTCAGTAAGTATCAGGACTCGTTTATTCAAAAGGAAGGCTTGGTTATTTATCAGGTAGCCAAGACAAGATTGTGCAAACTTTATGCACCTGAAGGAACTATTATTGAGTTAAGAGATTCAAAAGGTATATAATAGGAGCATAAGATTAACTGAATGTCTTTAGATAGTTGATTTATATACTTGCTTAGTGAAGATCTGATAAGACTAATTTGTCTAAGGATTGCAAACTATGGTATTGTGGTGAAGAAGAGGTGTTTTGATGATAGTCTATCCAGATGTACATCTGGCGCGGTTTATTTGTCGGCCCAATCGCTTTATTGCTGAATGCCGCATGATCGAAACAGGCGAACAAGTGACGGTCCATGTTAAAAATACAGGACGGTGCCGCGAACTGTTTTTGCCTGAAGTGGAGGTAGCCTTAAGCTATCAGCCGTCTCCTAAAAGAAAAACAGCTTATGATTTGATTGCTGTAAAAAAGAATGGTCAGTGGTTTAATATTGACAGTCAGGTTCCTAATGCACTGGCGGCCCAAGGGCTAAAAGAGGGGATGATTCAGCTTCCTGGATTAACAGGACAAATGACTTTAGTGAAGCGTGAAAAAAAGTATGGCAATTCACAGTTTGATATTTATGTTGAAACAAGCACAGAGCAGAAAGCTTTCATTGAGGTGAAAGGGATGACTTTGGAAAACAGCCGATTAGGCTCCTTTCCCGATGCGCCTACTTTGAGAGGGCTGAAGCATGTAAATGAGCTGAATAGAGCAATTAGCGAAGGCTATCAATGCTATGTATTGTTTGTGATTCAATTTGAACAGGTTGACAAAGCAACGATTAACACAGAGATGCAGCCTGCGCTGACAGAAGCTATTGAAGCCGGTCAAAAGCTGGGATTAAATGTTTTAGCCTACAACTGTGAGGTTACACCCGAAACGATCCGTGTACTAAAGGAAATTCCTTTTGATCTATATGAATCCTTTTGACTATTCATTACAGGAAAAGTAATCTACAAAGCAAAGGGATGGAGTCAGCTTTCATGTATTTAATAGGATTCATATACATGAAGTATTTAAACAGCGAGAATAAAGAAAGGTGAGGAGAATATGATTCATTTAGGTGTTATCGGAACAAACTGGATTAGTGAACAATTTGTGCAGGCGGCATTGGAGACTGGAAAATATGATTTAACGGCGGTTTATTCCAGACGTTTGGAAACGGCACAAAAGTTTGGTGAGAAGTATGGTGATGTAGAATATGCCATAGATTTAGCTGCCTTTTTTGGCATTGAACACATGAGTACTGTATACATCGCATCCCCTAATTCTTTGCACTTTGAACAAGCAAAACAAGCAATTTTAGCTGGAAAGAATGTCATTGTGGAAAAACCGGCATTCACTACTCCTGCTGAAATGGAGGAAATTATTCATCTAGCCAACAAGCAAAAGGTGTTTTTCTTTGAAGCAGCAAGAAATATTCATGAGAAAAGCTTCAAAAAAATTGGCGAACTTCTACCTCTAAAAAATGAAATTATTGGTGCCAGCTTTACTTATATGAAATATTCCTCCCGCTATGACCAGGTATTGGATGGTGAAGAACCGAATATCTTTTCTCCTCATTTTTCGGGTGGAGCTTTAATGGATTTAGGTGTCTATCTGATTTATGCAGCTGTGGCGTGGTTTGGTATGCCTCAGGAAAGTCATTATTTTGCACGGAAAGTCGCAACTGGTGTAGATGGACTAGGCACAGCGATTTTAAGATATGACCGTTTTGATGTAACGATACAAGCAGGGAAAATTGGTGACTCCTTCCAAGGATCAGAAATCTACTTTGACAATGGTACGTTGTTGCTGGATGGAATCAATGCAATTTCCAAGGCTGAATTTCATGATAGAAATCAGAAAGAGCGGGAAGTTATTGCGCTGACAACAGAAGAAAATCCAATGGTAGAGGAAGCCTCTGATTTTGCTCATGTTATTGAGAATCCTGCTGATAAAAACTGGGGTGTTCAATACGAAGAATGGGTCGAGCTTTCCAGAAATGTCAATCAGGTTTTAACTGATTTAAGAAGTAGTGCAGGTATTGTATTTGATGCCGATAAAAAGTAAAATGGAAGATAGGAAGTAAAAGAACAGAAATTAACAATAGATAAGACTAATAGCAGTTTTGATTGCGACAACCTGGTTCCGAGGTACACAGTTTTAACAGTGATACGTAGAAATGAAACTGCGTTGACCGAGTGGAAATAAGTGATTGGAATCTGTGGTATTGAGGGAGTTGAATTTTTTGATTCGCTCCCTTGATATATGCACGCAGCTTGACTTCTATCTGACTGTTTATAAAGCAGCCATTGAAATTATTAAGGTCTTATTCTTGAAAGGGAAAATATGAATTTCGTAAAACAGTTACCAGAGGTTTGGCAAGAAAAATGGCAGGCTTCTGGTTTTGATGAACCTTCTGCTATTCAGAGTAAAAGCTTTAATCCTTTATCAGAAGGAAAAAACGTCCGGGGAATCTCTCCAACCGGAACAGGTAAAACATTAGCGTACCTGCTGCCGTTGTTATTGCAAATCAACAAGGGTGAAGGCAGTCAGCTGCTGATTCTGGCTCCTTCGCAGGAACTGGCTATGCAGATTGGTCAGGTTGCTCAGGAATGGGCTCAGCCCCTGCAGCTGAAAGTTCAGCGGCTGATAGGCGGAGCAAACGTGAACCGTCAAATCGAAAAGCTTAAAAAGAAGCCTGAAGTACTGGTTGGTACGCCAGGACGAATTATGGAGCTGATTCGTGCTAAAAAGATTAAGAGTCATCAGCTAAAAATGATTGTTATGGATGAAGCTGATTTGCTTTTACAAAAAAGCGAGCTGGATTTAACGAGACAAATTCTTCAAAGTGCGCCCGTTGATTATCAGCTGGCATTTTATTCAGCAACAGCTGATAAAATTGCTGAGGAGGTTAACGAGCTGGCGGCAGAGGTTCTGACAATCGATGTGATGGAAGAAGACCAATCGGCTGGAAAAGTTCAACATTACTACATAGAAGTACCTTTTAGAAAGAGAAAAGAGTTCTTACAAAAGATGCTTCATATACCAAACTTTTACGGTATGGTGTTTTTTAATCAGCTAACAGATTTAGGCGCAATAGAAGAAAAGCTTACCTATGAGGCTTTACCTGTAGCTGGCTTAGCTTCTGATCAGAACAAGCAGCTGCGCAAGCTGGCAGTTGGGCAGTTTGCACAGAAAAAGATACAGATGCTGTTAACGACAGACGTGGGTGCCCGCGGCTTGGATTTTCCTGCTGTGGACTACGTTGTCAATGTAGATGTCCCGCTGGATGCTGTAAGCTATGCTCATCGAGCCGGCCGCTCTGGTCGAATGGGAGCAACAGGTACAGTGATAACATTTGTTAATGAACGAACGAAACGGGATTACCAGCGCTTGTTGAAACAGATAGGTATTTCTGCAGCTGAATTGTTCATTTATGATGCTCAATTCCAGACTGAAAAAAAGGAGCAGGTAAAAGAGCAGAAACGTGTGAAAAAAAGCAAAAAGAAATAATTGTTTGATTGTTGTATATGGATTCATCAAGCATAAGGAGGCTAAGTATGAAATCCAGAAAAGAAGAAATACTAGCTCTGTTGGAAGAGAAAAAAATTGGTATGACTGCTGCCGACATCGCTGAGTCTTTAGAGATTGACCGAAGCAATGCTAGCAGATACCTGAGTGAGCTTTCCAAAGAAAAGAAAATCTTAAAAAAAGAAGGACGGCCAGTTGTCTATTCTTCTGTTTTTGAGGAAGAAAAAATTCATGTGGATAATTCCAGTGAGGTAACCTTTGAAAATCTGGTTGGTGCCAATGATTCACTAAAGGTTAGTATTCAACAGGCAAAAGCAGCTATTTTGTATCCGCCGCGCGGTCTTCATACAATCATTTTTGGAGAGACCGGAACAGGGAAATCTTTGTTTGCAGAGTGTATGTATCATTTTGCGGTGGAATCGCAGACTTTACCTGAAAATGCACCGTTTATTTCCTTTAATTGTGCAGACTATGCCCAGAATCCACAGCTCTTGTTTGGTCATATTTTTGGCGTGAAAAAGGGTGCTTATACAGGGGCGGAAAATGATAGTACTGGACTGATTTCAGAAGCTGACGGCGGGGTTCTATTCCTCGATGAAATTCATCGTTTACCGCCAGAAGGGCAGGAAATGCTGTTTACCTTTATTGATAAAGGCATTTATCGTCCTTTAGGCGAAAGCGGAAAAACCTATGATGCATCTGTGCAGATTATCGGAGCAACAACGGAATCTTCAGAAACATTTCTAACGACATTTAATCGACGAATACCTATGGCGATTACCCTGCCCAATTTGGAGGCACGTTCTCTGGATGAGCGTTATGATATCATTGGACTGTTTATCAAGCAGGAGGCAAACCGCTTAAATCAACGGATAAACATTGAAAGAGAAGCTGTTTTAGCGTTCATGCTATATGATGCTGAAGGAAATATTGGACAGGTTAAGCGAGACTTAAAACTGGTTTGTGCAAAGTCCTTCCTGCATTATCGGACACACAATACATCCAGTCTGATGATTCGGAAAAAGGACTTACCTCTTCAGGTACAAAAAGGACTATTGAAAATCAAGGAAGTTTCTGACCGTTTGGACCGGTTTGTGGATGCAAAAAACAATTATCTAACCTTTGAGCCGGGATCGAATGAGGTTGTCTGGTCTAGAGATCCAGCACGTGATATGCAGGTTTATAATGAAATTGAAGAAAAAGTTTCCACGTTGTCTACAAACGAACTGGAGAATATCGATCTTGAAGAACTAATTGCTAAAGATATGGATGCTTATTTCCAGACTTATGTGGAAGAGCTAACGCAAAGCTCCGTTCATAAAGAGCTGCTGCCGGAGAGCATCTGGAAGCTGACTAACAGACTCTATGATATAGCTGAAAAGCGCTTGGCACGAACCTATAATGAAAATGCCCGCTTTGCTTTTGCACTGCATTTACAGAGTACTATTGACCGAGTGCGTGAAGGACATATGATTGTCCACCCAAATTTGAATAATATAAGAAAACAAATGAAGGAAGAATTTCAGGTAGCCATTGACCTCTCGGCGATAATTGAAGAGGAAAACGATATTGAGATTCCTTTTGATGAAATTGGTTTTATCAGTATGTTTCTTTCAATTGATGTAGGCAACAAGGAAATGGTTGAGATTAACAATGTCGGTGTTGTCATACTGATGCATGGGAACTCTACTGCGTCCAGCATGCTGGAGACCGCACAAGAGCTTTTAGGTATTTCAACCGGAACAGCGATGAATATGCCTTTAACGATGGAAGTTCAGGCGATGTACGAGCATTTACGAGCTTATGTTGTGGAAAATCAGGAAACGTTAAGTAACGGCATGCTCCTTCTGACAGATATGGGCTCTCTGAATTCTTTTGGAAACCTGATTTTTGAAGAAACAGGCATTCGGACAAAAGCAATTTCCATGACAAGTACCATGATTGTTTTAGAAGCAATTCGAATGGCGAGTGTGGGAAGAAGTTTAGAAGATATTTATCAAAATATTCAAATGTCCTTTGAAGGAATCATTCGGGAACAGTTCCGCAGCAGTATGAAGAATCCAAATCAAGTCAAAAAAGCAGTAGTTGTAACCTGTTTTACTGGTGAAGGCGTAGCTGCCCGGCTATATCAAAGGATTTTACCTGTAATTGATGAGGACAAGGTAGAAATCATTCAAATGCAGTTTTTAGAGAGAGAAGCCTTTAAAAAGCATATTGATAGCTTAATGGAAGAATATGAAATAAAAGCAATTGCCGGCACGGTTGATGTTGAGTACCAAAATATTCCTTTCTTCTCGGCCTATGATATATTTGACGATGAAAAGCTGAATGTATTAAAACGGATTGCAGGCGATGAAGTGCCGACTGAAAAAATCGTTCGTTCTTTAACTGATACAATTACTACTGTGGATTCTTTGCAGAAGTTAATTGTAATGCTTCAAAAGACGGTTCATAAAATACAGACGGATATGCACATTATTGTAGAGCCAGGTGTTGATGCTGGTATTGTTATCCATCTAGCATTCTTGGTTGATTCAATCTTGAAGGGCGAGGAAACGAAAGCATTCACAGGACTTACAGATTTTGTGAAGAAAAACCGTTTGGAAACAGACGTTGTCAGAACGAACATGATGGTGATTGAAAAAGCTTATCGGCTCTCCATCCCTGAAACAGAGATTGCTCATCTGACCAAAATGTTTTTGGAAAACAAAATTAGAAAATAAAAGATTACACACAAAGAGTCACTGTGTACGATTCTAACAGAGTGTGCGTGTGAAAGTGTTATAGACCAAAGCCTTTGTTAGCAAGGATTTTGGTCTATACAATTTTGGCACGCTTCTTGCTTATATAACAGTGTAACCAAATATATTAGGGAGTGAAGAAAAATGGCTAAAAAAACAATTATGCTAGTATGTTCTGCTGGAATGAGTACGAGTTTATTAGTAACAAAAATGCAAAAAGCAGCTGAAGCAAGAGGAATGGACGCTGATATCTTTGCGGTATCTGCATCAGATGCAGACAATAACTTGGAAGCAAAAGATGTAAATGTTCTACTTTTAGGCCCGCAAGTTCGTTTCATGAAAGCACAATTCGAACAAAAACTTGCACCTAAAGGAATTCCATTTGACGTTATCAACATGGCTGACTATGGCATGATGAATGGTGAAAAAGTACTGGATCAAGCAATCGCTTTGATGGGTTAATCTCTCAAAGATATCAGGAATTGAAGGAGAAATGAAAATGGAAGAACAACAAAACTTAGAAGCCATCATGGGCTTAATCATGTTTGGCGGAAATGCAAAAAGCGATGCAATGGAAGCTATTGCAGCAGCGAAAGAAGGAAACTTTGAAGTAGCAGATCAAAAAATTGCTGACGCAGAAGCTTCGTTAGTTGAAGCACACCATTCACAAACTGGTTTGTTAACACAGGAAGCACAAGGCAACAACATGACAGTAACATTGCTAACTGTACACAGTCAGGACCATTTGATGACATCAATCGCTTTCACTGATTTGGCGAAAGAAATCATTGACGTATACCGTCGCATGGATGCAAAATAAATCTTATTCTTTTTGAACGGAGAATTTGAGGTAATTATCTTAAAACTTTTTGAACGGAGTTTTATTAATTGGGGTTTAAAGAGCGTTTGCTCTTTAGATAAATATTTTTATAGGAGGATACAAAAATGAACGCTTTAACAGCATGGTTGGAAAAGTACATTCTTCCTGTTGCCGGGAAGATTGGTGCTCAGAAACACCTAGTTGCACTTCGTGACGCTTTCATCGGTACGATGCCAGCAACGATGGCCGGTTCTGTTGCGCTAATGATCAACGCAATTATTCGTGATATGCCAAGGCAATTCTTTCCACCAACGTACAATGCTGACATGACTCAGGTATTATCTGGGTATGACGGTACAATGATTCCAGTAATCAAGGATATCATTGGAATTAATGGTTTTGTTTACAACGGGACCATATTGATTGCAGCTATAATATTCTCATTCTCATGGGGATACTATATTGCAAGAGCATACAATGTAAACGACTTAGCAGGGGGAATTGTTTCATTGATTTCTTTTGCAGCTGGATTCTCAGATTCATTCTCAGGAAGTTGGGCTATGGAATTGCCTAGTTCAGCAGTAGACGCTATTAATACTGCAAATGCAGGGCTGGTAGCAACCGCTGATGGAATTACTGGTTCAGCATATGGCTGGTTAAATATCTCCCATCTCAAAGGTGAAAGTTATTTTACAGCAATGATTATCGGGTTTGTAGCAACGATGATTTTCTGTCAGTTAATGAAGAGAAATATCACTATTAAGCTGCCGGATTCAGTTCCGCCAGCAGTATCAAAAGCTTTTGCGGCAATTATTCCTGCAACCGCAGCACTTTATGTGTGTTCAGCATTTTATTATTTCTTCAGAATGTTTACAGATCAATTGTTTACTGATTGGATTAGTGAAGCTATCGCGAAACCGTTGCTTGGTTTCTCTCAAGGATACTTCGCAGTATTCATTGTTACACTATTCGTTCAAGTCTTCTGGTTCTTCGGAATTCATGGACCTAACGTATTAGCACCAATTCTTGAAGGGGTATTCGGGGTTGCTCAATTAGAAAACCTTAGCTTATTCCAGGATGGTGGTATTGAATTAGTTAAATCTGAAGGATACAAATGGGTTCGTGGCTCATGGGATGCTTTCGGATGGTATGGTGGTTCAGGTGGAACGATTATACTAATTCTTGCAATTATTCTATTCTCTAAACGGGCAGATTACCGTGCCGTTGGTACGTTGTCATTAGGCCCTGGTTTATTCAACATTAATGAGCCTATTATGTTTGGTTTACCAATTGTATTGAATGCAATTATGTTTATTCCATTCTTATTAGCGCCTGTAGTATCAGTTTCTATCGGTTACTTTGCAACAATGGCAGACTTGGTAAATCCGGTCAGTCAACAGGTAACATGGGTAATGCCGCCGGTTCTGCTGGCATTTATGGCAACTGGATTTGACTGGAGAGCAATCATCGTGTCACTAGTATGTATGCTGTCATCCTTCATTATCTGGGTACCATTCGTTATTGCAGCGAATAAAGTAGATCCTGCATTAGGCGAGAAGGAATAAGTATTAATTATTTTTGCTGGATGATCTGCTTTATTGGATCATCCGGCATTCTTACATATAATAAACGAAAGGGGTAATTAACAATGATCGGAATTAGTTCAGCAATGCAGCAAGATGCAATTAAAGAGTTATTAAACACTTATGATGGAGGCGACTTCACTTATACTTTTAAAGAAAAACAAGGAATCAAGCTTGTTTTTGAAGTAACCGGCGATGCTGCCGCTGCCGCTGTGAAAGCGAAGGAAATGATTAAAGCACAGCCGTGGGGCAATGTGTTGTATTTCCAAGCCACAGCAGTATAATTTTTAGACGGGACTGGTAATAATGACAAAAAACGGCTTATTTGTAATCAGTATAGGATTGCTTATGTTTGTATATAGTGCAAATGCGCAGACGGGCGAATACAATATTGTAAATATTTTTTCTTCATTAGTTGTCATGGGAATCGGATTGTTTTTCTTCTTAAAGGGAAGAAAGCGCGATAAGCAGAATAAAGATAAGGATAATGAGGTGAAGAAGAATGGAAATCGTTAAAAAGATGAATGTGCCAGCTTCCTATTTTTATGGAAAAGTTGTTGAATCAGTATTATATGATGTGAATCGAAGTACTGGTAAACGATTAAAACCTATGCAGTTAAATAATTTTGAATATGTCAAAGAATTTTCTAAGAACAGCCGGGCGAAGATTAAGATTGAGAAGCTGGTGGAAAATGAAGAATATGCTTATAAAACCTCTACAGTGAAAAATCAGTATCATGCACAATATAAAATTAAAGCTGTGGACAATAATTCCTGTGAAGTTCATTATACAGAGAAAATGGAATCATTTGGGACGATGCAGAAATTAAATGATGCAGCGATTGGTTTTATATTAGGCTTTTTTAAAAAGAGACAATTCAAAAAAATGCTTGATCAGATAGAAAGTTCATATTAATGTGAGCTACTTCGAAAAAGAACAATGAGTGTAAAAAAATCAAATTACTAAAGGCTAGTATGTAATTTTACATACTAGTCTTTAGTGTGTATGAAACAATTCCTAGTGTGCACACTAAACAAATAAATTATAACCTTATATTAAAGGATATAAGGTTATTTTTTTTGGCATGTTTCTTGCTTATTACTTATGTGTAACTAAATTACTTTAAGGAGTGTAAAAAAATGGCGAAGAAAACAATTATGTTAGTATGTTCTGCAGGAATGAGTACAAGTTTATTAGTAACAAAAATGCAAAAAGCAGCTGAAGCAAGAGGAATGGATGCTGATATCTTTGCAGTATCTGCATCAGATGCAGACAATAACTTGGAAGCAAAAGATGTAAATGTTCTACTTTTAGGCCCGCAAGTTCGTTTCATGAAAGCACAGTTCGAACAAAAGCTAGCACCAATGGGTATTCCGCTGGATGTTATCAACATGGCTGACTATGGCATGATGAACGGTGAAAAAGTTCTGGATCAAGCTGTTGCGTTAATGGGCTAATCGAATAAAAATAAATATGATCGAAGGAGAAATTGGAATGGAAGAAAAAAATTTAGAAGCTATTATGGGTTTAATTATGTTTGGCGGAAATGCGAAAAGTGATGCAATGGAAGCTATTGCAGCAGCGAAAGAAGGAAACTTTGAAGTAGCAGATCAAAAAATTGCTGACGCAGAAGCTTCTTTAGTTGAAGCACACCACTCACAAACTGGTTTATTAACACAGGAAGCACAGGGCAATAACATGACAGTAACATTGTTGACTGTACACAGTCAGGACCATTTGATGACATCAATCGCTTTCACTGATTTGGCGAAAGAAATCATTGACGTTTACCGTCGCATGGATACAAAATAATTCCTATTCTTTTTGAACGGAGAAGTGGAAAATGATTTGGAAACTTTTTGAACGGAGTTTTTGATGAGTTGATTTAAAGAGTGCTGCTCTTTAGATAAATAGTATTTATAGGAGGATATAGAAATGAATGGATTAGTAAACTGGATGGAGAAGTACATCCTGCCTGTTGCTGCTAAAATTGGTGCAGAAAAGCATCTAGTAGCATTGCGTGATGCATTTATTGGCATGATGCCGGCAACAATGGCTGGGGCAGTTGCCGTACTTTTAAACGCATTCATGCGCGACTTCCCAAGAGATTATTTTCAGCCGGAAGTCTATAAAGATGCAGGATTGGTTAACCCGATTACCGAATTCTTTCAGCCGGTAATTGATGTTAACGGGTTGATTTGGAATGCAACATTAGCAATTATGGCCGTAGTCTTTTGTATTTCTTTTGGCTACAACCTGGCGAAAGCCTATGAGGTAGATACATTATCAGGCTCAATTGTCGCTTTGGTTGCGTTCTTCATGGGCTTGCCTGACACAGCAACAACAACATTAACTTTAGACGGTACACTTCCTAAAGATGTTGCCAGCATGATTACAGATGCAGGTGGTACTGTTACAACTGCAGATGGTGCATCAAGTATTGGAGCTAGTGCTTGGGGCTATTTCCCATTTAGTCCACATATGGGTGGATCTGGTTTGTTTACAGCAATGATTTTTGGTTTTATATCAGTTATTATTTTCGCTATTTTAATGAGAAAAAATATTGTTATTAAAATGCCGGATTCAGTTCCACCAGCAGTATCAAAAGCTTTTGCCGCAATTATTCCTGGTGTAGTAGCACTTTATGTGTGTGGTATCATTTATAAAGTATTCAAACAAGTAACTGGCATGCCGGTTATTGACTGGATTTCTGATACAATTCAAGCACCGTTATTGGGCTTATCACAGGGTTACTTCGCAGTATTTATCATTGTACTACTTGTACATGTTTTGTGGTTCTTTGGTCTTCACGGGACAAACATCATGGGGCCTGTACTGCAGTCCATCTATGGAGTGGCAATGGTAGAAAATACAAATGCTTATCAAAATGCTGAACCAATCCCTTATAAATGGGTTGCTGGTTCATTCGAAGCGTTTGTATGGCCAGGCGGAGCAGGTGTAACACTTGTTCTATTGATTACTATCCTTATGTTCTCAAAACGTGCGGATTACAAAACAGTTGGTCGATTAGGAATTGGACCTGGTTTATTCAATATTAATGAGCCTGTAATGTTCGGTCTGCCAGTAGTATTGAATCCAGTTCTCGTTGTGCCATTTATCGTAGCACCATTAGTAACGGCAACAATTGCTTTCTTTGCAACAGAAGCAGGGTTAGTTAAACCAGTTGTTGTAAATGTTATCTGGGTAATGCCGACTATTCTTAGCGGATTCCTGGCAACAGCTGGAGACTGGCGTGCAATTGTACTGTCACTTGTCAATTTAGCGGTTGCATTTGTCATCTGGGCACCATTTGTGATTGCAGCAAACAAGGTAGACCCTTCATTAGGGGAACCTGAATAAGTATCAAACAAAATTGTTACTGGATGATTCAGACAACTGTATCATCCAGTAATCTTACATAAAATGAAAGGGGAAAATACGATGATTGGAATCAGTTCAGCAATGCAGCAGGATGCAATTAAAGAGTTATTAAACACCTATGATGGAGGAGACTTCACATATAGCTTTAAAGAAAAACAAGGAATTAAACTAATTTTTGAAGTAACAGGGGATGCCGCAGCAGCAGCTACAAAAGCGAAAGAAATGATTAAGGCACAACCTTGGGGCAACGTACTTTATTTCCAAGCAGCAGCAGTATAATTTAGTAGATGGGACTGGTAAATATGACAAAGAACGGCTTATTCATAATCAGTATAGGATTGCTTATGTTTGTATATAGTGCAAATGCGCAGACTGGTTCATATAATTTTGCCAACATTATTACATCGCTGGTTGTTATGGCAACAGGTCTGTTTTTCTTTGTAACTGGAAGAAAGCGGGAAAAGCAGAATAAATAAGTTAAAGATACTGAGGTGAAAAGGCAGGAAATTGTCAAAAAGATGAATGTACCAGCAACCTATATCTATGAAAAAATTCTTGAATCAGTAATTTTTGATGTGCGTCATAATACAGGAGAGACACTGAATCGATTACAGCTGAGAAATTTCGAGTATATTAAAGAATATTCAAAAAACAGTAGAGCTAAAATAAAGATTGAAAAACTGGTTGATAATGAGTGTTATGCGTATAAGACATCAACTGCAAGAAATGATTTTTTTGCACAATATGAAATTAGACCAGTGGATGAGTACTCCTGTGAGCTTCATTATACCGAGAAAATGAACTCTTTTGGTACCCTACAAAAAATTAATGATACATTTGTTGGCATCCTAATGGGCTTTTTCAAAAAGAAACAATTTAAAAATATGCTTCAGCAAATAGAAAATTCTTATTAAATGTATCCTAAGTAGAGGTTGTGACAGAAGTGTTCAGCTTCAAGCAATAAGGCGGAAATTCCGAAAATTGTTCTACAAATTTTTGCGAATTTCCGCCTTATTGTCGAAGAAGTTACTTCTGAAACACCGTTTATCCGGGTTTAAGGGACTGAGGCATACTAATGTCACAGTCCCTTTTTTATCTTTTTTTAGTCTTTTTAACTTCTAAAGTGTGGTCATAGGTTTCGGTGATTCAATCCCTTTAGTGGAATAGAAAAGGAGTCAGAGACCGAATAAAGAAAATCAAAATTTAGTTTATTGATGGAATCTGTAGTATTAGCAGGACAAAAAAGTAGATATTCACTCAGAAAACAGTCAACACTTTTTCTGGAACGGATTGCCTGTTATACTGTCTGTATATCGATTCGATAAGAGTGAATACACGCTGTTGCCTTTACCAGATTGCAGAGAAACATGTTCTTGTTGGTCAGCCCACTCGTATTGAGGAAAGAGTTTGATTTTTTTAGCAATCCATTTTATTTTTGCTTTGTGTATAGGAGTTTAAGCGATATCAGCAATGAGTAGAAAGGCAATAGCGCAGTAGATTTATTTAATGATACATCTATAGCTGGAAGGAGCCGGATATAATGGGCGAAGTACGTAAAATCAAAAAGGATGAAATTCCTGCAATGCTCGAATTAGGAGCGTATGCGTTTAATGTTGAAATCTCTGAGCGTTGGAGAAAACGTTTTGACTGGATTGTGAAGCATTCAGATGGGTATGGCTATTTTGAAGGGGAGACGTTGACTAGTCAGCTATTGGCTACACCTTTTAAAGTAAATTTTCATGGAATCGAATTCAAAATGGCTGGAATTGGTTGTGTATCTTCATATCCTGAGTATAGAGGACAGGGAAGCATCACAGCGCTGATAAAAACGATGCTTGCAGAATCAGCGAGGAATAAGGTAGCGTTGTCCTATTTAGCGCCGTTTTCATATCCTTTTTATCGTCGCTATGGCTATGAACAAATCTTTGAACAGATTGAATATAAAGTTAATCCGCAAGACTGGCCGATTAGTAAGGCATCAAAAGGACGTATCCATCGTGTTACTTGGAAAGAAGCAAAGGCAGTGATTCAAAAAATATACATACAAAAAAAAGATAATCAACGTGGAGGCGTGATAAGATCAGACTGGTGGCTGGAGTATAAGTTTGACTTAGGAAATGAATACTTATTTGCCTTATACGAAAATGACTTAGGAGAAATAGACGGCTACCTGGTATATCAGGTGAGCGGAGAGCGCTTTACTATATACGAGTGGTCTTGCCTAACTGGTGAAGGCTATAGTATGTTGAGCCGTTTTATTGGCTCGCATAATGGAGCCACTCAGGAATTCTTTTATAAAAAAGGATTCTCTGGAGAGGATAACAGCTTTTTAATGCCGGCTCCTTTGCTTCAAATGCAGCTGACACCTTATATGATGGGAAGAATAGTGGATATTGAAACCTTCATTACCGATTACCCTTTTCAATACGCAGATGAAGAGTATACATTTTATTTGACTATTAAAGATGAGTATGCGAATTGGAATGAGGGAACTTGGAAACTAATTTTAAAGAACGGAAGGACATTTTTTGAAAAGGTAGCTAATTCAAAAGAAATAGATAAAGAGAAAATGATGAGTGCTGGGATTCAAGAATGGACACAGCTGTTTATGGGCTATCGCTCAGGTGAAGCATTAAGCTTTTATGGAAAGCTCATTGGTGAGTTAGAAGAAATTCGCCAGTTAGATCAGCTGCTGCCGAAAGGTAAACCGATTCTAGAAGATTATTTTTGATTATTATTTGGAAAAAACACCAGCGGAAAAGCTTTCCGGCTGGTGTTTCGGCAAATATAAAGTTAGATAAAGGTTATTTCTCTTTTTTATCCGCTTCTTTATCAGTTGCTTTTTGTTCTTTCAGAGCTTGCTTAAAGATTTCTTCCTTTTCCTGCTTATAATTGTCCTGTCGTTCCGCAAATACCTTCTCTTTTGGTTTGTCAGTCATACAATCAACTCTCCTTTTTCTCTTCTTACTATAATCTTAGCATTGACAGCGCTTGATTTCGATATATATGCCTACAATTACTGAGAAAAAGAAAATATTTTCCTTTTCCGAATAATGATTGACAGAAAAGGGGAAGAATCATAAAATGAAATGGTATGCTTTTATTACTGAGCTACTATATGTAGCTTTGATAAAGATAGAAACTCTGCCAAAGCTTGATAGGTTAAATATCAACTGAAAATAGGCTTCCTTAGTAAAATGGATATTACGTAAGGGCTTGTTGAACAAGTGCCAAATTGAATATGTCCCCGTACCTCAGTAGGATAGAGGGTTCGCCTCCTAAGCGAAACGTCGCTGGTTCGATTCCAGTCGGGGACGTCACGATTGACATGCTGAAAGCCTTTAATATCAGTGGTTTTCAGCTTTTTATATATTATAGTTTTATATGAAATTCAACTGTATGTATTCTCTGATTTTATTTAAACATAGTAGATAGATTTTTCTTGCCTTCGATTTTCAAGAGGTAAGAGAGTTTGCTAACACAATTTTTTTCGAGCTGATTTTTTATCAGTTTTTCATCAATTTGCTAACACTTTTTGTTAGCAAGAATCACAAGCCCCTAGCCGTTAGCAAGACTAAGCATATCTTGTAGACGCTGTCTATTAGTTTCATCAGACATAAATTCTACTAAATTAGTGAAGAAATCATCTTTGCTTGAAACAGATTTTTCTTTAGATTCATCAAGCGAACCGTAGAATTGTTCATCTAACTTCTTGGCATTCAAGCGTCTATCTTCATCAATTACTCTGGAATAAACGTCCATTACCATTTCAGCTTCGGGGTGACCTGTATCACCTTGAACAGATTTAATATCACCATTTGTCATTTTTAATTTATAGCCTGTACTTAGGTGGCGTAGGCTATGGAATACTACAATTTCAAGGTTGTTTGTTTCGCATAGTTCTTGAAATCTATCACGGATAATTCGACCCTCTACAGGATTTCCGTTGTCTAATGCAATGACTAGGTTGTAATCATTGTAAGCCGTTCCTAAGAACTCCTTTAATTCCATTTGCTCATCTTTATAACGACGTAGAAGCAGTGAAACAGTTTTAGGTAGCCATACAACACGATTTGATGGGCTTTAAGAAAAATTGTTTTGTTGTATCACTACCAAACATCATGCCATAACCAAGCTCACTCATGCGCCCAAGGGCAACACGGAAGTTAAACTGGTCACGAATCCCATCACCCAAATATTTTGCGTCTGGACGCTGACAAGCCAAGATTAGAAAGAATCCAGCTTGCCGACCTAGCATTACAATCTGTTTTAGCTTGCTTATCACTTCGGCACTTTCACGCCCCAGCATATCCATAAATGCGACATACTCATCAAAGATAAGGAAGTTAGCAGGTAAGTCAAGATAGGCATAGTTTTCACCTGTTTTATAGTTTGGGTGTTGCTTCATTTCTTCGCTACGAGTAATCATATCCTCATGAAATTGATTGATACACTGGAGCATATCATCTTTGCGATAGTAGACGTTATCCATAACAGTTTCTAAATCTGCAAGGTCACTATTTTTAGGGTCAAGAATATATAGTTTGGCATTGGTGTGAAGCAAGGCTTCAATAATAGTGAGAATGAAATAACTTTTCCCACCTCCAGTACCACCAGCGATTAACATATGCGGTAGGGAATCGTATTCCCAATAAACAGATTCCATTAGTTTCAATCTACCAGCACCAGCTACTGCTTCATCAATCTGAATACGACTAGCGATAGTATCATAAAGTAAGGTGTACTCAATATAAGAATCCTTTAATTCCTTATCCACAAGTTCGCAATACAAACCAGTTTCTAACTTGTTTTCAAGCTGTAAAAGTTGGTCTTGATACTTTCCCATAGTGATTTCAACATTGATGTGAATAAGACCATCTTTGAGATAATAGTACATCTTAGGAAAATGACTAATTCGCTCTTTTGTCTTTGAGCTGGGTAGGTCTTTAAAGAAGCCCTCAGATTGAACCTGTTCAGCTTCATACCAGCCATTTTGTAGAACCATCTTTGCCAGCTTTTGTCTATGTTCAAGCTGTTTGATGTTATCAATCTTATAGTAGTAATAAAGAAACCCAACAAGTAGGCATGCAAAAAGGGCAGTGATTACACTACCCAAGAAGTATGGCGTTTGTAGTTGATTGATAAAATCGTCAAGTGTTACCGTTTCCCAATCCACCGCCATGATAGCTCTTAAATGAAAAGGTATCATGACACAGGAGAATAGGGCAACCATTGAAACAGTAAAAAAGTGATAGACTAATTGTTTATCACTTGCTCGGATTCGTTTTCCTTTGTATTTAAAAATTATAATTTCTCCTTTCTGAATAAAGAAAGTGAAGTTATGCATTTTAGATTTCTTTTATAAAAAACATTTCCATAGGTTGTTTATATTTTGGAATATCAATAATCAATGCCCCAGCGTCATGGAATCCTATTTTTCTATAAAAGTGCTGTGCATTTTCATCAACTTGCGTAGAGGTCATGAGCATACCATAACCTAGTTCTTTCATTTCATTTTCCCAGAATTCCATTAAAAGTTTTCCATAACCTTTACTTTGGTATTTTGTATCTATATAGAGCATTGTACAAAAAGGGGTATTATCCCAAAATAAATTATATCGTAATAATCCTATTGGAATATCATTTTCCAATAACAAATACGCCATTTTATCACGTACTTTATTATCAAATTCTACTTTTGAAATATGTTCATCAAGTTTAAACCAAAATGCATTATCCTCTTTTTTAGCATATCTAATATATGGCATAATTTTACCCTCCATCAAATTTCATAACTTTCTCTTATTATATACTATTTCTTATAAGTAGAGAATCCTGTTATTTTTTATCGTGATTCTGCTTCTGGTCGGCTTGCTGGTTTTGTGTTAGTCTTTTCAATACGATATCTTCGGCTTTGATATACCAGTCTACGTCAGCACCTTGAAACGTAGCAGTAGCTACCGTGTCAGCAATGGGGTTAATGATTTCAACTTCGGCGTTGTAGTCAAAGTTTTTAACTCCAGCAGAAGCAGGGATACTAACTTGTATCATGCGTCCTTGTTCCTTACATTTTAGGTCAAAAGTACGTTCTTTGACCTGTTCGGTTACATTGCCCTCATCATCAACAATCTTGACCTCTCTACGCAGGGCGGAAAACTTCAATGCTCCAAATGTTTTTTCTTTTTCAATTACGATTCCTTCGGCTAATCTCATATTTAATTACCTGTCCTTTCTTACGCTTTGACGATATCGTCAGCATACATGATATAGTTTGTGAATCCACGAGTACCAATTTTGTAGCCCTCTGCTGTGATACATGGGTTTACTAATTTTACTTTTTGCTCGATTTCAAAGTGCTTTTCTCCAGCTTCGGCAGGAAGAATGACGATAATATCATCAGCTCTTTGAATGTTTGAGTAAAGATTATAGCTACGTGAGAGAATGGTAGGTTTACCATTAATTCTTCGCTGTTCAACCTTACCCTCTCCAGCATATTCTAATTGTCCAAATGTTTTTTCCATGTTGGGTATTACGTGTTTTAATTCCATATATTTTTACCTCATTTCTTTCTTGAATGTATTTTTGATTAAATTGTAATGTTTTGCTATTTCTTCTCTGGATGGAGAACGTATTGAGTGCATATGCAACCACCTCATTTCTAAATAAAGGGAACAAAAAAAGCAGATACTGTTTTTAGCACCTGCTTAGTAAACTTATAATTAATGTTAGACAATATTCTCTCCGAGTATTATTTTAGGCATAGTAGTTAAACACCTTGTCCATCTTTTATAAAATTGTTCAATTCCCAGTTTTGAAACTCTTGCATGAGTTTCTTCATCTTCTACAACCCAGTATAGTACATAAGTTACTTTACCAACATATCTTGTCAAAGGAACTGGGTTTTCGCCTGCTTTAACAGCGTTAAAGTCTTTTTGTCTATGGGTGCGTTTAATGTACTTCACTTCAACAACACCTTTTTGCTGTTTGTAAAATTCGGCAACTTCTTTCATAAGTTGCTCAATTTCATCTTGTTTATTGATTTTTGCTTCATATATACATATCTCATTAAACATTATTTTCCCTCCTGTCATTTTGTATGTTATTAAGTATATTATAAGGTGGCGGAAACCTTATAGCAATAGGGAAAGTATTGTCTTTTGTAAAAATGCAAGGTACGTCAATAACTTGTCGTAATCCTTGCGTCTATTTTCTATTATTCAGCTTTTGCTTTTTTACGGCGGAAGTATAGAACTCCTAATGCACTTACCGATAACACAAGACCTAATGCAAAGATAGCAGTATTTGTAGTGTCTCCAGTTTGTGGCATTGATTCATTTTTGTTAATCTTCTTGTTTGTCATTTCGCATTTCACAACCTCTCCGTTTTCAGTAATTTCAAATTGCATAGGGGTATCATCAAGCTGGTAACCCTCTGGAGCGTCATACTCTTGAAAATAGTAGATTCCCTTTGGTAACTGTTCAAAAGTATAGATACCTTTCTCATTGGTGCGACCCTCTGCAATCACTTCTTTTTTATCATCAAGGATTCGTACACTTGTATTTGGCAATAATTCACCAGTTGATACATCTTTTTTAGTTAATTCAGCCGTTCCTTTTTTCAAGTAGTTAGCTAATTTAAAAGTGATTGTGGCTTCGGTTTCCTCTGATGGTGCAGGAGTTTCACCAATTAGTTTGTTGTCTTTGTCATACGCTTTGATACCATCTTTGGTTGATTCAATACGAATAGCATCTTTTGATAAGACAAAATCATTTGATGATGGAGCTTGTTCTTTTAAGTAGAATGTTCCAACTGGTACATATTTGAATATTCCTAGACCATCTTTAGTGATAGTGACTTCTTGCATAACATCACCATCTTTAGTTTCGAGGGTAAATTTCGCTCCAGTTCCTAATGTATCATAAGTGAAAGTGACACCTGTTTCTTTGTCGAAAAAGGCTTTTTCATTCACTTTCTTCATGGTGAACTCGTTTAAATGTAGCTTGTTCAAAATTGGTTGGCGAACAATCTTTTGTAAGGTTTGTTTGCCGTAGGCTACCGTATCGCTGTAAATATGAATCGGGTAGGTAGCATGATTGTTTTCGGCAGTAAATTCAATATCATATTCCGTATCATTGGCAACATGACTTTCCCCAGCGTCAATCTCTTTTAAGTAATATTTGCCTTGTGGCAATTTCACTTCAAAGCTGGCAATTCCGTCATTCACCATTTGATAACCAACTAGAGCATTGGCAGGTACTTGTAATTCGTCAGTTAAATGTTGTTCCTCACGAGTGAAGATACCAAAGACTTTGCCGTTTCCTTTGATGATTTCAAGTTCGGGCTTGTTCTCATTCCAATCAGTGATAGATTCCTCATTTTTGAATAATTGAATATCTAAAGATTGGAAGTCATTTGTTGCTGTTAATGAAGTAGAGGTAAGCTCTACTAATTGTCCAGCGTATTTCAGTTCAAACGGAATTGGGGTAGGGTCAATAATAAATCCACTTGGTGCAGAGGCTTCAACGGCTTGGTATTTTCCAAGATATAGTTCTGGTGATTGCCATTCGCCCTTATCATCAGTAGTTAAAGTAGCAACGACTTTACCTTTTTTCGCACGAATTGTACCATCATTGGTCTTGATGTCCTCAACGGCTTCAATGTGGTAAGTTACACCAGCGATTGGCTTGTAGTCATATTGGAACTCGTATATTTGCCCGTATTCAGATTCTGTCACCTCAACACCAATTGGCGTTTGACCGGTTTTCGTGAAATCCACTACACCTTTTTGAGAATTATCTTTGAATCGGATTTCAATTAAGCCATCATTATGCTTGCCATCAACCTTGAATTTCGCTGGTTCTTTAGCTAATACATAGCCCTCTGGTGCTTGCACTTCGATTAACTCATATTCCCCATAAGATAGGGGTTCTGGTAAGATTGAGTAACCCTCGCTATTGGTGAAGAATGTATCAGTTTTACCATCTTCATTGAACTTTTGCATAGATACCAATTCGCCAGTTTGTAGGCTTTTGATTTGGAATCCAGCGTCAGATCGTGGAATCACTTTTTCTGTTTCAGCGTCCACTTTTACCACTTTTAACTTTTCTTCAATGACTTTGTTTTCTACAGCATAGTGGTGGGTTTCGTTTTGTTCACGAATTGTCACCTTGAAATCATCAGCAGGCTTGTAGCCCTCTGGCGTTTTAGTTTCTTTTACGGTGTAAGTATCGTAAGGTAGGTCAGTGAATTTCAAATAACCCTCTTTATCCGTATTGCCTTTAGCTACTAATTCACTAGTAGTATCACTGTAAACCGAGAACTCAACATCTTCTAATGGCTTAATTTCTTTATTGCCAAAGAGGTTAGTTAGCCAGTCATAGTTACCAAATTTAATCATATCGAATCCGCCAGTGATAACCGTTTCTTTGACAGTCGTTGTCTGCAAAGCCGTTTCAACGGTTTGTCCAGCGTATTCTAATTTGAATGAGTGTTTTTCTTCATCAATTAGGTAACCCTCTGGTGCTTTGGTTTCAACCCAATAATAATCATCAAGGTTGATTCCTTTTACAATCGCTTTGCCATCTTTGATGGTAACTTCTTTGATTAATTTATCATCAGAAGTACAGCGTAACTCGTAGATTGCTCCGTCAAGTTTTGCACCACCTTGTGGCTTTGCACCTGTTTTGGAATCTTCTTTGACAAGGGTAGCATTTCCTTTTTGTTCCACCTCAACTTGAGTAATAGAAGTGGTTGTGATTTCTACTGTCTGTCCTGCATATTTCAATTCAAATGGAATCTTTTCTTTGTTTAGCTGGTAGCCAGCAGGAGCTTTCGATTCTAAAGCATAGTATTTACCAAGCTTTAATGGAACTGATACAGCTTTCCCATAGTTATCTGTTGTCATGGTAGAAACTTTTGTACCATCAGCTTTGTAGATGTCATACACTGCACCACCTAATGAGTAGTAATTGTTTGGCATAGATGTACCAAAGTCTTTACCAGACTTTGAAAGGTAGACTTGTCCTAGCTGTTCTTTATTGCCTAAAGTAACGGCGATAGTGTCATTTGGATTGATGGTAACAGTCTTGATTTCACCTTTATTCACATAGCCATTAGGAGCGGTCACTTCACTAACAGTAACAACCGTACCCTCTGGAATATCTTTAATGGTAGCAAGTCCATTTGAATCCGTAACAACTTCTTTGGAAGTTCCATCATATTCAAACTTTAATTTTGCATTAGCTAAAGGCTTGCCAGTATCTTCATCAATTTTAGTAGCTTGAAGATTTCCAAGCTTAATCACATTCACTTTGATGCTGGCTTGTTTGGCACTTTCTAAGTGAAATTCAACCATTGATTGTTCATGTGGTTTGCGGTATACGATTGATGTACCAACTTCATTTTTCGGTACTTTACGATACGTGATAGAGCCATTATTGGAATCTTTACTGGGTGTAATCACAATCGTATTACCATTTTGTTGTAAGTTGGCATTGGTGTTATTTGATTCTAAGTTCATATCAGATAAGACACCATTAGAATCCGTAAGAGTAATTGAATCCCCAACTTTGATTGTCACTTCTTGCCCGTTCCAAGATGGTAGGGTATCGTGACGATTTACCATTGCAAGAATTTCATTTTTTCGTTGCTGGTAATTAGGAATGGTTGTAGATTGGTATTGGTCTCCTAATTCTTCCCAAATCATAACTTGTGTAACTGCGTAATCATAATGGCTCTGTCCTGTATTAGTGTAGCCGTAGTATGCAATCTTAGATAACTTATCCTTCTTGGCGTTGATATACGCTTCGGGAGTGTAACCCTCACCACTGTTGGCAACGATTCCCGATTCAATACAGAATACTTTCTTGCCATCCATCTTTAGGACGTAGATGTTTTGGGTCATGGCATAGCCAGTGTTTGGGCTAACACCCGTGTAATGGTATTTCGTTGGTTCATCTAAGTTTAGTGAACTGGCGAATACAGGAGGAGCAGAGGTAAAGAATGTGGTGACGATTGTTAAGACCGCTAGAAATCCACTGATGATTTTTCTGCTTAGTTTTTGTTTTGATTTCATATTTAATTTCCTTTCCGTTGATTGTTTCAACTTAATTCAAGATACAAAAAAAGACGCTCAACTATGAACGTCTTACAAATTAATTCTCTTAATATTCAGTTGTAATGCAAAATACGAGTATCTTTTCACTTTCGGTAGATATTTTCCAAAGCATTGGCGAAAGGTTCTTTGCTAACGATTGCTAACACTTTTAAGTGTAGTAAGGGATAGCAGAGGGAATTAGATTACACTTGTAATAGACCCTTTACCACCTTGTAATAACATTAGGTGGTATTTCAGACCATTCAATACCATTAGAGTAAATCCTGCATAGAGAATTCCTAAGCGAAACGTCGCTGGTTCGATTCCAGTCGGGGACGTCACGATTGACATGCTGAAAGCCTTTAGCAGTAAAGGCCTTCAGCTTTTTATTATAGTTCAGTATAAAAAAATTCCAAGTGAGTATGGTGGAGTATAATCGTTAACAATACTACCTTTTATCGTAACTTTATCTGAAATATCAAGTTCTAGAATTTTTGCACGACTGACCGTAATGTCTTGTTTGCATCCTCAAATTTTTTATTCCAGCACTTTCTTTCTATGAATATAGAAAAAAGGTATCCAGTTTCAAGAGTTTTTTCTATCAAAATGAAGTTCCTATTTAACGATATTTTATAGGATAAATGCTGCTGCAATTAATAGATAGCTCCATTTAAAATCTTTTTTGCAAAGTACATAAAGTATCCCTGCTAGAATAGAAAATGAAACTGTAAATAGGCCGCCACTAAATCCCTGTAATAGAAAGTGCATCAATCCCCAAGTTAATGCTAAAAAAACACCGCCGCTAGGAATATTATGATTCAGTAAAAATTGTTTTTCCGCAAATTGTTGACCAAATACGATAGTTAATACAATAAGTGCTGACTCGCCTAAGTAATAAAAAATCTGTAGCATATAAGTGAGAATACTTTTATTTGAACCATTAGTAAATTCTACGAATGGTTTGAACCCACCAAAGCCAAAAAAGGTTATTATTGTAATTAATATAATAAGCATGAATGCAATGGAAAATTCTTTGTTCGATAATTGATGTTTAAAGTGAAATACATTAAATTCAAATTTTCTTTTTGCATATTGTATTAATAAAATGGCGAAAGTAAACCAAAGAATCCCAGTTAAAACAGAATTTAAATTTTTATTTAATGGTGTAAAACCTAATGTATTTACCAAAAAACCAAGTAACAATTCCAAACTGAATCCTGTAAACCCATATAAGCCCAACCAAAGAAATTCAATAGGCTGTATTGTTTTCTGTTTTTGTGTCCCCGTCATTGTTAAATCTCCTTTTTTATATAGCATTAAATTACGTTATACAGGTGTTGATAAGTATACTTCAATATCTTTTGCTAGATAATAGTAAAAGACTGACGTAAAATATCTAAAAGTTAGTGTGACATAGCTCATTGAGTTGTAGCTCACTCACATGGAATCCAGATAAATTGTAGAAGTAGAGTGTACATATCGCTATTTTAACTGCGAAGAGTAATTGCAGGAGCAGCTATTTTGCTGCTTAGAAAGAATCGTAGCTTTCCATGATGAGTTCAGCGATTTAAGAATAAGGTGAATATTATTATAAAACTAATCTAAATAAGAAGACACTATGAGAAGAGCGAACGAGGTAGTCTGTTTTTTTGATTTTCTTTCATAAACAACAAAAAAAGTAAAAAAACAAAAGTTCAATATTTTAAGGATGTCAAATATGTTGTATCGAGAAATGTTTCTAGCCAAAATAGTGAATGAAGCATTCCTGCACTAAGTTTTTTCTATACACATTGGTTTAATGAAATCCATAATAACATAAAAGAAAAAAATTCTTTTTTTAAACAAATTAATGCATTAAATTGAAAATAAAAAAGTTAATTAAGTGATTTTATTAGTCTTTATGTATGATAAAATTATGTTATTCGAATGAAAGGAATGATTCAATGAAAAAGTTATTTGTGGGAAGTATGATGGTAATAGCTATGTTAGCGGCTGTGGGAAGCGGCGGTCCCGTCCATGGAGAAGAAAATGGCAATGATAAAGTATATATACCGGATTACAGTATTAGGGCCAATGTTTTTGGTGAGCTAGGAATACAGGAGCCGGAGGAGAGCTTTATACCCTCGATTAATCAATTGGGGACACTGAACTATATGACAGTTTTTGGTTCAGGAGACGGTTCATTTGGGAGTCTACATGGATTTCAGTATATGAATAATGTAAAAGAATTAGACGGAGGCTACAATGATAATATTCAGGATTTTCGTCCAATTAGCGGAATGACCTCCTTGGAAAGAATCAATATGAGTATGAATGTTTTCGAAGACAGAGATAGCGCAGTAGATATATCTTTTGCTCAGCACTTACCTAATCTAAAAGAGTTTGTATTTGAATACAATGTGCTTGATTTGACGCCGCTAAATGAAATAGAGAATCTAAAGAAAATTTCGGTTGGAAACTGGGGTGATCGGAATATTGTGAAAGGATCACAGCAAATTGTTTCTCGAAGTACTAAAGAATTTATGATGGTAAATCCTGTGACCTATTCAACTCAGTTCGAGGATATTGATTTGACAGTAACAGCAGTAGACACATCTGGCAACTTATTGGACGTATCTGTTAGTGAAGATGAAAAAGTTTTTACTATTAGCGATATTCCTGAAAATATGGAAAGCATTAAACTTCAGATTGAGAAAAGCAATTATGAAGTGGATTCAAATTATGTTCAACATATATCAATGTACAATGTTCCTTTGTATTGGAATTAATGAATAAATTTTATAAGCATTTTGGCTACTAAAACATACTAAGATTAGTGGGTAAGGTATTCCGTCGAATACCTTACCCACTATATTTTTAATTAAGCCCAGTCTCCATTGCGGAATACTGGTACGCGTGTTCCATCTTTTCTGATTCCATCAATATTCATTTGGTCAGAACCAACCATGAAATCAACGTGTGTCTGACTGCGGTTTAAGCCGGCTTCTGTCAGTTCTTCTTCGGTCATGCTTGTTCCATTTTTGATGCTGAAGGCATAGGCTGAACCTAAAGCAAGGTGATTCGAGGCATTTTCATCAAATAGCGTATTATAAAATGTAATCCCTGATTGAGAGATTGGTGACGGGTCAGGTACTAAGGCCACTTCACCCAAACGCTTGGCTCCTTCATCGATTTGCAAAAGTCCTTCCAGAGCTTTTTGTCCTTCTTCAGCAGAAAAATCGATGACCTGTCCGTCTTTGAAAGTAAATTTCATGCCGGAAATAGTTGTACCGGCGTAGCTTAATGGTTTTGTGCTGGAAATAAAGCCGTCCACACGACGAGCATCCGGCGCAGTAAATACTTCTTCAGTCGGCATATTTGCCATGAACTTTTCACCGCGGGCATTGTAGCTGCCGGGACCTTCCCAGAGATGATTTTCCGGTAAGCCAATCGTAATATCCGTTCCCGGTGCGGTATAGTGAAGGGCGGTAAACTGTTCTTTATTTAGTGCTTCTTTTTTTGCAGCAAGAGTTTGATCATGCTTGTTCCAAGCTGCAACGGGGTCTTCTTCGTAAATGCGCGTTGTTTTGAAAATCTCATTCCAGAGAGCATCAACTTGTTCATCTGTTGTTTTCAGGTCGGGAAAGACCTTCGCTGCCCATTCTTTGCCAGCAGCTGCAACAACTGTCCAACTGATTTTATTGGCCTGAGTGGCTTTTCTCAGTCCCAAAAGGGCTTTGCCAGCCGTACTTTGATAAGTCGCTACACGTTGAGAATCAACACCGGCTAAAGCATCTGGATTAGAAGAAACGACGCTGATTCTGCTAGCTTCCCGATCGATCCAGTCATTGACTTGATCTGCTTTATAAGCTGGATAATTTTCTAAATATTGTTCATCCGCATGAGTAAGAAAGCTCTTTTGAATTTGATCATCTGTCCATTGTACAATGACTTCAGCGGCCCCCATTTGATAGGCTTCCTCTGTAATAAGACGAGCTAAAGGAGCCTGATCAACATCAATATGCAGAACGATTGTATGACCCGGCTGGACATTGACTCCGGTTTCTACAATTAAATGAGCATATTTTTTTAATAAAGTTTCAAAATTTGATAAAGTCATGAAACATCCTCCTAAAATGCATTTACTAAACGTAAATATCATAACACGTAAAAACTGCAAACTCAATTGAATCACTCGAAGTTGAACCTGGAAAAAATGGGTATTTTCGTCCTATTTTAATGATTTTTCTAAAAAGAGAAGTTGTATTTTGCAGAAATCTGCAATCGTGTTACAATAACAGTAGATATGATATGGAAGCTTTGTTGAGGATAGGTAGAGAGGATTGAGAATATGGCAAGAAAAAAAACGATTACAAAAGACCAAATACTGAATGCTGCCTACGATGTAGTAGCAACCGAAGGATTCTCGAAATTTACAGCAAGAAATATCGCAGCAAAAATGAAGTGTTCTACTCAACCGATTTATTTGGAATTTGAAAATATGGATGACTTAAAAGAGGCGCTGTTTGCTAAGATTCACCGTTACCTTTCTACAGAAGTATTTCCTGTGGAGCATACTGGAAATACAATTATTGATTTGGCTTTGAACTATATTCATTTCGCAAAAAATGAAAGCAAGTTATACCGTGCTTTATATCTGGAAGAATATGGGGGCGGTCAGCGAATGCAGGAGTTTTCATATACGTACTTCTCAAATGCAGTCAAGCAGGATGCTGAGTATGCAGATTTGGATGAAGTTAAAATTAATTCATTACATATGGGAACTTGGATCGTTGCCACGGGGATTGCTGCACTTATGACCTCGGGAATCATTTCGGCTACAGACGAACAGATTGAAGATTTAATGAAAGAAAGCATCAATACCGTTTTAAAGCGTGAGAAGCCCATTGATATTCATTAGAAAATTATATGAAAGAAAAACTATTAAACAGCAGAGGATAATGCCGCTAACGGTGACATTATCCTCTGCTTTGGTTTTATTATAGTAAGGAATGAAAAAGAGTGTTGCCAAGGTCAGCTCATTGCTGAAAGCTAAACTTTTTCAGCTCTGACCTTAGTTCTTGAAACGCCTAGCCTCATTCAGCATAGGTTATCTCTTATTTACCTGTGGCAATAAATGGCGCAACCATTCCTGCCAAAGCTTCAACATTTCTTGTTTGAATAAGTACTGTACCCCGGCCATGGAATTCATTGACTAAACCTTCACCTGTAGTGAAGCCGAAAAGACCAGATGCTACTTTAATGTTGTAGTCTAATGATTCTGTCCAAGCAACTACGTGCTGATTGTCGATGACAAATGGTTGGCTGCCGTCAAGCTCTAATTCAACGATATCTCCATAAGCATTAACCAAAAGCGTTCCTTTGCCGGCTGTTTCCATTACGAAGAAACCGCCAGTACCGCCAAAGAAGGCAGTGCTTACTTTTTGACGTTTCATCTGATAAGAAACAGTTGAATCACAGGCTAGAAAAGCCCCGTCATTTAAGCGCCAGTGCTCCATTCCTACCTGTAGCTCACGAATAGCGCCAGGGGTTCCTGGAGCTAGTGCAATTTGTGCTCCGTCTGTTAAACCAGTTGCCTGAGTGATGAAGAAGCTTTCGCCGCTGCTCATTGAACGGCCTAATGCACGGATTGCTCCGCCAATTCCGGATTGCCCGTTACTGTTCATTTTTCCTTCCAGATTTACTTGCCCGTTGTGATAAACCATCGCTCCCCGTTCAAGTTGTATCATTTCCCCATTACGTAAAGTCACCTCTACTAATGGAAACAACGTGTTTTCTGTCATTGTATACTCCATCCAGTACATCTCCTTTAAAAAAAATTAATAAATTTAAAAATAGTAGCTGTAAATAATTATAACTTTATTCCTAGATAATTCAAAGAAAATTCGAAATTAAGAACGTTTTGTTCACAGTTCTTCAATAGATTCAGGATAGACTGAAAGAGAAAAGTTTGGGAGAAACACAGGCGTAAAGGAGAGAGAAGAACATGCAGGAAATTTTAAAGATAAAAGGACTGTCAAAAAGCTTTGGGCCGCAGCTGGTTCTAGAAGATGTTGACTTAACCATTGATACTCCTCAGATTATTGCTTTGGTCGCACCGAACGGTACGGGGAAAACTACTCTGTTGAATCTAATTACGGATATTGAAACACCTGATGAAGGGGAAATTACTATATTTGGCAGACCAAACAGCGATTATGAAATCTTTTATGATATGGCTTATTTACAGGATCCTTCAATTCTTTATCAGCAGCTGACCGGGTGGGATCATATGGAATTCATTCGACAGGAGCATAAAAAAACCAAAGGCGAGATGCAGGCACTTGTAGAAGAGCTGGGAATGACCAGCTATATGAAAAAAAAGGTCAAAAACTATTCTTTGGGAATGAAGCAGCATCTTCTGCTGGGAATTGCATTAATGGGAGAGCCTAAGCTTCTATTGATGGACGAACCGTTGAATGGACTGGACCCAGGCAGTATTGTTCAAGTTAGAGAAATCATGAATAAGTTATATAAAAAAGGGGTGACAATTATTGTATCCTCTCACAATCTGGAGGAAATAGAGCGGGTTACTGACAATGTTCTGTTTCTCCATGACGGGGAACTTATCTCCAAAGACAATGTAAACTTTGAAGAAACTGAGTATGAATTTATATTATTAGAGCAGGAGCTGGCAGCGAATTTTCTTGACCAAATCGATGTGTCTTATCAATTAGTTGATTCTTATAAAATTTGCGGTTCATTCTGTTCAGAACAGCTATTAGCCTTTAAAGCCTTTTGCTCTGAGCAGCAGCTGACAGTTTTTGATCAGCGGATGGCCAGAGGCACTTTGGAGACAATGTATTATCATTTATTTTCAAAGGCTCAGCGTGTGTAGTAGATGAAGTTTGAGTGGGTAAAATGGAAAAGAAATCCTAAAAATGGTTTATTGTTGGTCTTGTTGGTTCTGGTATTTAGTGTTCAGCTGGCAGAGCATTGGGACAGCAGCACTCGTTTAGGTGAGGGGGATTACACCGAACTAAAGGCTATGGGGGAAGAGATTCAGCCGCCTCAAAACTACACAGGATCGTCAGAGCCGTACAAAATGCTGCATCATTTGAATGAAGCAGGAGAGCCTCGCTCAGATAAAGATAAGGAACAATATCAGCGCGTAGTCTCTGTTCTTTATCTTTTAGAAGATGAAAATGCAGCCCGTAGAAATGGACAGGACGAACTGCGGCTGCAGCTACAAAGCGAGCGACTGGTACTGCAGATTGCCTATATGGAGGCAGGCGGAACAGAATGGCAACTGTTGTCGAGAAAGGATGCTGAGAAGCAGCTGGCCCGAAACCACTGGCTAATGGAAAGAGGGCTGACTATTGAAGAATTAACCACCAGTCCTAAAGGTGCGTATTTTCTCTACTCGTTTCTACAATGGTGGATGAGTATTGGCGGTGCAGTATTACTTGTCGGCTTTTTATTTTTTGATTATTTGACTAGTGAATATGAACGGAGTAATTATTTACTGCTGGCTGTCCAGCCGACTTCTAGACGAAAACGCTATTTTAATAAAATGCAGACCGCAGCTGTAATTCTAGTTGTTCTTGTTTTAGGCGGAGTGATTTTGAGTTATACAATAGCCAGTCTTCTCTTTGGTTCCGGCAGTATAAACTATCCGATTCTAATCGAATATGCATCAGGCTTTGGTTTTATACCCTTGGGAGAATATTTAGTAAAAGCAATTGTTCTACAGCTGCTGTATATGTTGTTCTTACTTCAGTTTTTATTCCTGCTTTCGGAAATCATCAGAAAGTCTTTGGAAGTTTTAGGCGTTTTTCTTTTTCTTCTGCTGGTACCGAATATCCTGCTGCCGTTTATTGCCGATACGGGTGCCGGACGCTGGATTCCCTTTCTATATATGGATGTTCATACTTATATTACTGAAACAAACGGCTTTTTCCACTCACCGTTATTTAGCATTATTGTGCTTCTTTTAGGTAATATTGTTCTATGGAAGCTAGGAGCTTGGGTGGTGAAAAAGAGATGAAAAAATTATGGTTGTTTGAAGAAAAGAAGCTTTGGCAAACTGGAAAAGTTTATCTTTTCCTAGCAGGTGGATTTCTGCTGCTGGTTACTTTGTTTGGTTTTAACAGCTATATGAGCCATCAGGAAAATGAAGCAATTCAGGAGGAAGGACAGCTTTCCAAGCCAGTTATGAATCAGAATGACTTTAATAAGGAACAGGCTGCCTATTTGGAGGGAGTAAATTTGTCCATTGAGCTTCAAGAGGCAGATTTTAGAGAGCGTGCAGATAAAGGACAAAATATCGATGATATCTTGACGCTGCCAACCTATCCCTATTATCGGACAGCACTGAACAAGGAACTGCTTTTAAAAGAGCTGCCGCCTCAATCCATGCGGTATGGAACCAAGAACAGTCTATTTGCTGCTGTTTTTCTGACCTATGCTGCGAGTATTCTAGGGATTATCTACGCTTTGTTTTTATTCGGAGACAGTTTTTCCGGTGAACTTGAAGCAGGAACAATGAGGTTGGGGTTAAGTCAGCCAATTCGCCGTAGAGATTTGTTTTTCAGTAAATATTTACTAGCAGTGCTGCACAGCTTTTTGACTAGTGCCGGATTGACTGGGATAGCATTTGTAGTGGGAAGTCTTTTCTCTGGCGGCAGTAGTATTTTCTACCCAGTAATCGTTTTTACAGAAATTTCAATGACGTTTATCCCAGTTATTCAATATATGCTTCAAGTACTACTGTTGCTTTTCTTTGTTCTATTATTCTGCTTCGCTCTGCATTTTCTAATTAGCACCATTGTCAGAAAAACGATAGTTTCTCTTACACTGACTGTATTTTTATTATTAGAGGGCTATCTAGTCAGCGTTTCTTCCGCAGATTTTTTACGAAAAATAGCTCATCTTAATCCATTTACGTATTTAAATGTAGGGAGAGTTTTCATTGGTTATGATTTTCGTTCCTATGGTCAATATAGCATCGAAAATCAGGAATACTATGCGAATTGGTGTCTGCCCAGAGTGCTGCACAATCCGTCGATCGGAATGTCTTCCGGAATGATTTGTCTAATAGCTGCAGCAGCGATTCTTTTGTTAATTGGCAACTATTGTTTTAAGCGGAATGTTTATTGGAAAAAATAAAGAAATCAGTAATGAAAAAGCAGCCTAAAGCACATTTGTTCTTTGGCTGCTTCTCTTGTTTTGTCGGGTGTAGTTCCAGCCATTTTATAATAAGTAATGGTTGTAAACTTAGTAATGGTAGGGGATGCTGTGAGAGTTCTTTACTAATAATGCCTCTCTTTAGTAAAGGAATGATTCTAATTAGGAAATTATAATGGAAACTTTACTTTTTAATGGTTAAAACATAAAATGATAAGGTATGTATTTTAATGTATATAAATTCCGCAGCCGTGCTGCCGTCCAGTTCTATCTCCTTTGCTTATCCTTATAAGAAAAGGTGCTTCATCTAGATAGAAACTTTTACAGGATTTATATAGAAGGAGATTTGTGTGAAAACTTTTTTAAATAAAATCAGCAGCCTTTTTAATTGGCTGAGAGATAAAAAAATTTTATTGAGTATCGGCTTGCTTCTGTTAATTCTTTTTAGTAATCTCTATCTTCAATGGTGTCAAAATAATTTGTCCTATGACCTAGCCTTTAAATTTGCCTTTTCCTGGCATTCTGAGAAATTCTTTTTAGGTTGTGCCGCAACAGCAGTATTTTTGCTGTTTTGGATTACTCTATCCGGTTCAGTGAAAGTGGGCAGCTTGATTTATGCGATTATTATTGGAGTCTTGGGATTTGCGGATTATCAGAAAATGTATTATCGGACAGAACCGATTTATCCGGATGATTTAAAGATGATTACCGAATTTGGACTTTTAAGAGAAATGGTTGGAACGCTCCCGTTTGTGTTTATTTTGCTGATTGCTGCAGCGGGGATTGGTTCCTTTGGCTGGGCTGTCTATAAGAGCTTTTTCAAACCAAAGAAATTTCAAATCATTCGAGGGGTGTTGCTTCTTTGCTCAGCAATACTACTCCTGTATATCAGCGACTTTAACAATCCGAATAACCTTCTGAGAAAAGGCTACAACCGAACAGCACTATGGATTCCTTATAGTCAAAAGATGAACTATTACAATACTGGATTTATCGGAGGCTTTCTTTATAATATGAAGGTTACAGCGATGGATGAGCCGGAAAATTATTCCAAAGAAGCTATTACAGACATTGTTGAAAAGTATAATAAGCAGGCTGAAAAGAGAAATCAAGAAGCAGTAGAAGAGCAGCCGAATATTATTTATGTAATGAGTGAGAGCTTCTCTGATCCATTGGCGCTGGAAGGCATTACTGCGAATAAAAACCCGCTGGCGGTTTATGATAAAATTGCTGAGCAAACCTACAGTGGCCAGATGTTGTCTCAGAACTACGGTGGTGGGACGGCGAATATCGAGTTCGAGGCACTAACAGGCTTGTCCATGGAACTGTTTAATGCACAGCTGACAACCCCCTATACGATGCTTCTTCCAAAGCTGGATGAACTGCCTTCAATTGTTTCGCTATTGAAAGGTGAGGGATATCAAGCAACAGCTATACACCCATATAATACATCGATGTATAAACGAAAAGATAACTATGATCTGCTGGGGTTCGATGAGTTTCTATATGAAGAGACGATGACGCACACGGATACACAGCAGAACAATCCATATATATCAGATGAAGCCGCTTATCAGGAGGTTATGGATTTGCTGGAGGAAAAGAATCAGCCGCAGTTTGTTCATCTAGTGACAATGCAGACCCATATGCCGTATTCTGATAAATATACTGATTTAGACTATTCGTCGCAAAGTCAGGGGAATAAAAAAACGATAGACAGTTATATGCAGGACGTTGCTTATAGTAGTCAGGCGCTTCAGGATTTTCTTACGGAGCTGAATCAGCTGAACCGTCGAACGCTGGTAGTTTTCTGGGGAGATCATCTGCCAAGTATCTACTCCGATGAAATTAAGGCGGAGAATGAAGAAGCTGCTATGCACAAAACAGAGTTTATGATGTACGATACAGAAGGGGAGCTTTCAGAACAAAAAAAACATGATGCAGTAACAAGTCCGTTTTATTTTGGTGCCTCTCTGTTTGAACAGAGTAACTTAAAAACAACTGGCTTTTATCAGCTGCTTTTAGATGTTCAGAGAGCAGTTCCGGCATTTGAAAAAGGTTTTTATTACAACACTAATGGAGAATGGACAAAAGAGTTGAGCTTAAATCAGACACAGAAAGAATGTTATGAGGCCTATCGGCTGATTCAGTATGATATTGTTTCTGGTGAAAAGTATAGTTTGAAGGCTGCTTTTTTTGATCCAGCATCTGAATAATAGCAATATTAGGATAGGGCTGCTGTTTATTTGCAGAGTCAGCAGTAAGTGTTTTATTAAAGGAGTATAAGTATGGGGTTCAAGAAAAAAGACAATCAAATCTATTACAACCCGATTCGTCGGGCAGTATTAAATCATCAAATGATTCAGCCGGGAGATAAGGTTGCTGTGGGAATGAGTGGAGGAAAAGACAGCACTAGTCTGCTTTATTTTCTGGACATGATTAAAAAGCAGGAACGACTGGGTTTTTCTTTCGATATCGTTCCGATTTCTCTCGATATGGCGTTTGATATGGATATTCAGCCGCTGACAGCATTTGTGGAGAACCTGGGCTATTCATTAGACGTTGTACCAACAAACATTGCCAAGGTTGTCTTTGATATTCGGGAAGAGCGTTCGCCGTGTTCGTTATGCGCGAAGCTGCGAAGAGGGATTTTATACAATCGAGCAAAGGAACTTGGGTGCAACAAGGTTGCTTTGGGTCATCATTTAGATGATGCAGTGGAAACCTATTTTATGAACTTTTTATTCCATGGAAAAATGGCCAGCTTTGAACCAATTAGCTATTTAACTAAAACGAATATTACATTGATTCGCCCGCTGCTTTATTTGCAGGAAAAAGAAATTATCCGTCTGGTTAAGCGGGAAGCGCTGCCGGTCATTTTCAATCCTTGTCCAGTGGATAAAAAGACAAAGCGTGAAGAAGTCAAACAGCTGATTGCTGGTCTTTCTGATAGTTATCCAGATATTCGGGAAAAATTTGTCATGGGAATGGAACAGGGAACAATAGAAGATTTTTGGACAAAAAGCATGAGTAAAAAAGAAGACTGAAAATCAAGAGTAAATCATCTATTTCTTATAAGCTGCAGCATGGTCAACTGATCAGTACTGCAGCTTTTTTTGGCTAATGAAAAAGGGGCTGCAATACGTTGGTTGGTCAAATATTTCGTAATGAATTTTTCCTGACATTTTAAGTAGAAAAACCTAAAAGACGGACAGCTGACAGATAAAATGAACTTGCGTTAATCCTAAACCATCAGAAGGAATGTTTTCTGTGATGACTAAGGTGAATAGAGCAGATACATCATAAATGACGCAAAAACTGTAATTATTTTCACTCAAAATGAACGGCGGTTTTTCTTGCGCTTCTTTCTGATATCGGGCATAATAATAGTGTTGATGTATGCGTAAGTGAAGGTCAGATAATCCATATGTCAACATAAACCCATGAGGGAGTAACTGGCGGTCATACATCGCGGCAGCATCACCATCACGGAAAATATTTTTCTGGTGTTGTCTTAAACAGTGAGACTTATGTGTGTACTTATTTTTGAGTACTATACAGAAGTCTATTTTTTTATATTTCTTTGAAAATTAGATAGAATAGGTGAGTAGTCAGGTGTACTAGCTAAGGAGGATGACATATGTCAGAGCAGAATAAGGAACAGGTGAATGAAACGTTCTATACACAATCAGAAGAAACCGTACTGGAGAAAATGGGCAGCAGCATGGAAGGGTTATCTGATGAAGAAGCCCAACAACGATTAGCCGATTACGGCGAAAATGCATTAGCTGAAGGAAAGAAAAAATCAATGTTGGTGAAATTCTTTGAACAATTCAAGGATTTTATGATTCTTGTCTTGCTGGCAGCTGCGGTTATCTCTGCATTTTTCTCTCACGATATTGTTGATTCTGTCATTATTTTATTAGTTGTCGTGTTAAATGCAGTATTTGGCGTATTACAGGAAGCGAAAGCTGAAGAGGCTATTGAAGCATTGAAGGAAATGTCTTCACCTAATGCGAATATACGCCGCGGCGGACATACTCGAACCGTCAAAAGTGATGAACTAGTTCCCGGCGACATTGTTCTTTTAGAAGCAGGAGATGTGGTTCCGGCAGATTTACGGATTTTGGAAGCGGCTAGTTTGAAAATTGAAGAAGCTGCCTTGACTGGAGAATCCGTGCCAGTTGAAAAGAAAACAGGGATATTGCCGCAGTCAGAGCAGGAAATCGGAATTGGTGATCGAATCAACATGGCTTACTCCAACAGCAATGTCACTTACGGACGGGGGACAGGTGTAGTAGTTGGAACTGGAATGAATACAGAAGTTGGTAAAATCGCCGGGATGCTCTCGGGAGAAAAAGAGCAGGAAACGCCATTAAAACAAAATTTAAATCAGCTGGGTAAAGTTTTGACTATTGCGATATTGATTATTGCTGTCGTAATGTTTGTCGTGGGCATGCTGAACGGCAGGGAATGGGTGGATATGCTTCTCACGTCCATCTCATTAGCTGTTGCTGCAATACCAGAAGGATTACCGGCGATTGTCACAATTATTCTGGCATTGGGCACACAGAAAATGGCGAAGAAAAAAGCTATCGTTCGAAAACTGCCTGCAGTAGAAACTCTAGGTAGTACAGATATTATTTGTTCGGATAAAACAGGAACACTGACCTTGAATCAGATGACGGTGGAAGCTCTATACACAAATGGTCGTTTGGCACCAGCAGCTGAAGAAGTTCCTTTAGACAATATGGCATTGAAGATTATGACTTATGCAAATGATACGAAAATCGCGGAAGACGGTACCTTGATTGGTGATCCCACAGAAACAGCACTCGTCCAGTTTGGTTTGGAGCATGATTTTAACGTGACAGAACGAGTTGAAGCGGAGCCTCGTATAGCTGAAATTCCTTTTGATTCGGACCGCAAGCTGATGACAACCGTTCATCAGCTGCCTGACGGAAGGTATTTAGTTGCCGTTAAAGGAGCACCTGACGAACTATTGAAGCGCTGCAGTAGTATTTTATTGGATAATCAGCCAACAGCAATGACTCCTCAGCACAGACAGGAAATTTTGAGCAATAATACTCAAATGGCCAAGCAGGCCCTCCGTGTATTGGGTATGGCATATAAACTAGCAGATGCTATTCCAGTGGATATGAGTTCTGAAAAGGTTGAGACAGAGTTGATATTTGCAGGGTTAGTAGGAATGATTGACCCAGAGCGGCAAGAAGCAGCACAGGCAGTGAAGGTGGCAAAAGAAGCTGGTATTCGTCCGATTATGATTACTGGAGATCATCGGGAAACTGCGGAAGCGATTGCCGGACGTTTAGGAATCATCCAGCCGGGTGATGACGGGGCAGTGATTACAGGTGCAGAACTGAATGAACTTTCAGATGAAGAATTTGCTAAAACGGTGGGCCGCTATTCTGTATACGCGCGAGTATCGCCAGAGCATAAGGTTCGAATTGTCAAAGCTTGGCAGAATGAGGGCAAGGTGGTGGCAATGACTGGTGATGGTGTGAACGATGCGCCAGCCTTGAAAGCAGCAGATATCGGTATTGGTATGGGAATTACCGGAACGGAAGTATCAAAAGGAGCTTCGGATATGGTACTGGCAGATGATAATTTTTCTACAATCATTGTTGCTGTAGAAGAAGGTCGAAAAGTCTTTTCTAATATTCAGAAGACGATTCAATATTTATTGTCTGCCAATTTAGCAGAGGTTCTGACCTTATTTATTGCAACTATGCTGAACTGGGACACATTATTACCCGTTCACCTGCTGTGGATTAATCTGGTTACGGATACCTTCCCAGCGATTGCTTTAGGTGTGGAGTCTGCCGAAAATGACGTGATGAAACAAAACCCGCGTGGGAAGAATTCTAATTTCTTTTCCGGCGGTGTACTCACCAATGTAATCTATCAGGGAGTTTTACAGGGTGGTCTGATTTTGTTTGTTTATCATCTGGCAATCACAAATCCAGCGCATACCGCAATAAATATGCCGCAGCTGTCAGCGCAAGCACTATATGATTTACAGCATGGCGACGCATTGACGATGGCCTTCGCTACATTGGGCCTGATTCAATTGCTTCATGCATTTAATGTGAAGTCCATTCATGAATCTATTTTCAAGGTTGGTGTGTTCCGCAACAAGACCTTTAACTGGGCGTTGTTGATTTCAGCGCTATTGCTGACGGCAACAATCATCATTCCCGGATTTAATGATTTATTTAGAGTAACGCCTTTGGATCCATATCAATGGCTGATTGTGGCGGTTGCCGCATTCTCAATTATACCAATTGTAGAGGTCGTGAAGCTTATTCAAAGGAGCTTAAAGAAGCAAGCAGTCTAGTTAGGCTGTAAAAAGGCGGAGAGACAAAGCAGCTCCAAGCTTTCGCTGCTTATCCGCCATTGGATAGATGACAAGTCCGTTGTTTAAGTAATGGTTCTCCGACCGCATGTGTTGGTAAAAAAACTGAATAAAATCGTAAAACTTGGAGCAAAAGCAGGAAAAATGGCTGCTTTTGCTCCAAGTTTTTTTGGGGATAATTTTCAGACACAACCTCAAATGAATGGAAAATCTGAAGAAATCTTAAGGATTTCTTTCTTTAGTTGTAGAGAGCAGTTTGCTACACTAAGGGAGGGAAGGGGGCAGAAAAGATGACGACGATTCTGCTTGTTGAAGATGAAAAAGAGATTGCCGATTTGATTGCCTATTATTTACAAAATGAAAACTATCAAACGATCCTCTGCCATACTGGAGCGGAAGCTCTAACGGCTCTTAATGAAAAACAGATCGATTTAGCGATTTTAGATGTTATGCTGCCGGACATGGACGGCTTTGAAATTTGTCGGAAAATCAGGGAGACACAAAAATACCCGATTATTATGCTGACCGCTAAAGGTGAGGAAATCGATAAAATTACTGGGTTGACTATTGGGGCAGATGACTACATGACAAAGCCCTTCAAGCCTTTAGAGCTGATTGCCAGAGTGAAGGCCCAGCTGCGGCGTTTCACTACCTATAATGGTGCTGGCGATACAGCCTTAACGATTCGGGGACTAACCATTGATTTAGAAAAGCGTAAGGTTTTATTGGACGGAGAAGAAATTTATTTAACACCACTGGAATTTTCTATTTTAAAGCTGTTGTGTGAACATCAGGGACAGGCAGTTAGTTCTGAAGAGATGTTTCATACGATTTGGGGCGAAAAGTACTATACCAATGCCAACAACACGATTATGGTGCATATCCGTCACTTAAGAGAAAAAATGTCAGACTCGGTTGAAAAACCTAAGTATATTCAAACAGTATGGGGGGTAGGCTATAAAATTGACTAAAAATATAAATCGTCAGCTCTTATTGAAGCTGGGAATCGCCTGCGCTAGCGTCATCCTTTTATTTTTCCTATTTATCCAAAGCGGGATAAGCCAGGTTTTTCGAACGATGCTTTATACTTTTTTAGCATACAGCAGCAGCTTTGAGGTGGATGGACAGGTATACCATGAAACACAGATTAATCTGGAAGCATTGAAGCTGCTGTTGATTTCTTTGTTTATTTTTATGATTGTGGTCATTGCTATTAGCAGCTACTTTATTTCAAAAAGCAGTATTAATAAAGAAGTGAAGCAGCTGACAACCAAAATACCCGTTTATTTGACTACAGATACTGCCCCTTCGACAGGCGACCTTGGTCTGGATAATGAGCTTTTGAAAATTAAGTCGGCGAATATGAAGAATGAGGAATTGTTGAAGAGGGAAACACAGCGGACCAAGGATTTAATTACTTATTTGGCTCATGATTTGAAGACACCGCTGGCTTCTGTGATAGGGTATTTAAATTTGCTGATCGACTCTCCAGATTTGTCGATGGCTCAGCGGGCAAAATTTCTGCAGATTACTCTTGATAAAGCCGGCCGCCTGGAAGAACTGATTAATGAATTCTTTGATATTACTCGATTTAGTCTACAGGATATTCACTTGAATAAAACGAAGATGGATTTGGTTTTATTAACTCAGCAGATGATTGAAGAATTTTATCCATTGTTAAGTGAAAAAGAACAAAAAATCGAATACTCAGGTCCAGATAGTCTCATTGGAGAAGCTGATGGTGATCAGCTGGCCAGAGTGTTGAATAATTTGTTTAAGAATGCTCTGTCTTACGGAAATCAGGGTTCAACAATAAAAATCAGCTTAGTGGAGTCAATAAAAACGATTCAGCTGTCTGTAGTCAACGAGGGACCAACAATTTCAGCACGTCAACTGGAACTGATTTTTGATAAATTTTATCGGCTGGACCATGCTCGTTCAACTAAAACAGGAGGCGCCGGGTTAGGCTTGGCTATCGCTAAAGAAATTGTTCAAGCGCATGATGGTGAAATACATGCGCAAAGCAAGGATGGAGTAACCACGTTTGAAGTGATACTGCCTAAGTCTTAAGAAAACTTAAGATGAAGCTAAGTAATAATTAAAATACTGCATCTCTTTTATTGGTTTAATAAAACCATAAAGGAGGTGCTTTTTTGATGAAAAAAAGATATCAGATGTTAATTCCAGTAGTTCTGGGTATTTCTGCCGCAGCTGTTTTTCTACAGAATCCAGCTGTTGACGAGAATCCTGCCCGCAATCCTCTTGTTTTATCATTGAATCAGGAGAAAAGCCTAGAGAATGACTGGCTTGAAGGAATAACTGCTAAACAAGTTTATCTACAGGAAAGAAGCGGAGCGGCAGTTTACCAAAAAGAAAGCAATCGGAAAGTTTCAATTGCTTCGCTGACTAAAATTATGACGACATTATGCTTGATAGAGCATCAGCAGAATTTTAGTGAGGTAGTTGAGATACCAGCAGGAATTTTCCCATTTATAGAAAAGGAGCAGCTGGCAACGGCAGGCTTTTTAGAAGGAGAAAGAGTACCCTTTGAGGAGCTTCTATATGCCATTATGCTGCCTTCGGGAGCAGAAGCAGCCTTGTCTGGGGCTATTCATCTATCAGGAACAGAGAAACGCTTTGTAGCACTGATGAATGATAAGGCCGCCGAATTAGGTCTGACAGGTACTCATTTCAACAATGTTACCGGTGTGGATGAAGGGAATCACTACTCTACAGCTGCAGATACTGCCTCTTTATTGGACTATGCTTTAGACAATCCGGTTTTTTATGAGATATTTACTACTTTTGAGTATCAGACTTCAGGGACAGTGCTTCATCCGGAAGGGATCTATCTAAGTAGTACGCTGCTAAAAAGCGGCGAGCTGCTGGATTGGGCAACAGGTCGGATTCAAGGTGGAAAGACTGGTTTTACTTATGATGCTGGACAATGCTTGGCAAGTCTGGCTGAGGTTGACGGTAAGGAATATCTTTTGGTGTTGATAGGGGCTTCAGGAAGTGGGGACTCGGAGCAGCGGAATATTAAGGAGAGTCGGCTGCTTTATCAGCGGCTTGGCAGTCTGGATTTGGGCAGCACTCAACTCTAAAAAACGCATAAGAAAGAATTAAGTGAATAGGAGGAAGAGCGATAGTGGAAGTTGAATTTTCGCCAAAAAGAGCAGCAGCATCGGCAGAATGAAGCTGTTGCTGTCATGCTCAAGCGGATTCTGCTAGTCGCATATTTAAATACAATTATTAAGAAAGAGGCGAAATTTAATGAAAAAGGTTGCAGTCTTATTTGGCGGTCGTTCCTCTGAATATGAGGTTTCTCTTAAATCAGCGGCTGCTGTATTGAAGGTCTTAAACCTTCAAAAGTATGAAATTATCCGAATCGGTATTACGAAAGAGGGTGAATGGTATCATTTTTCAGGGGATAATCAATTGATTGAACATGACGAGTGGCAGAAAAAAGCTGTTTGCCGGAAAATTCAGCCGGTAATTGGCGAAAGCTGGAAAGGATTTTGGTTAGTAGAAGAGGGACAGAAGCTACCAGTGGATATTCTTTTTCCGGTTATGCATGGAGAATATGTTGAAGATGGACGTCTTCAGGGATTGTTTACTTGGATGGATATTCCTTATGTCGGCTGTAATACAGCGGTTTCTGCTTTATGTATGGATAAGGGTTTAACGCACCGCTTTGCTAACAGTATTGGTATTGAGACAACCCCTTCGATTCAATGCCGGATAGACGAGGCAGGAAGCAAAGCTGTAGCGGATTTCATTGAAAAAAATGATTTTCCGATGTTTATCAAACCTTTGAGGGGCGGTTCTTCTAAAGGAATTAGGAAGATAACCAACTGGTCTGAGCTGCAGCAGGGAATTAAGGAGATAGAGAAAATGGATACCTGTTTTACCTTGGAGAAGGAAGTCGTAGGATTTGAGGTCGGCTGTGGTATCTTGGGAAATCAAGAACTGGTGATTGGTGAAATTGATGAAATTGAACTCCAGACAGATTTTTTTGACTATACAGAAAAATATCAGCTGCTGTCATCAACCATTCATCTCCCAGCCCGAATTTCTGCAGATTTGAAAAGAGAAATCTGTTATCAGGCAGAGCGTCTGTACCGATTGCTAGGCTGTTCAGGTCTGGCCCGCATCGATTTTTTCATTACTTGTCAGGGAGCAATTTTTCTCAACGAAATTAATACCATGCCGGGCTTTACAGAGAATTCCAGATATCCCAATATGTTAAAGAAAAAAGGTTTTTCTTATAGTGAAATTATTGAAGAATTGCTGAGGCTGGCTGAGGAGGAAAAAGGATGGTAGAACAATCAGCATTTTCTTATATTCAATTGGTGAATGACAAAAATCCTGTAGTGTTGTCAGTACCACCGATGGAACTAGTCACAGCCCCTTTTTCAAATGGACAGGAGCTGTTGGAAAAAGAGACAGCCCAACAGCTTCAGGCACTTGTGTCATTCATCAAAGCAGAAAAAAAACTCATTGTGACGAGCGGTTATCGCAGCCGTGATGAGCAGCAGCAGCTTTATAATCAGTGTCTAGCTGCGCGTGGTCAGGAGTATACGAATCAGTATGTTGCCCGACCGGGGCGAAGCGAACATCAGACAGGCTTAGCGGTTGATATAGGTTTGGCTAATCAGAAAAATGATAGTATCTGTCCAACCTTTGAAGGAGGGGAAACGGTAAGCCTTTTTCTGGAGAGCTGCGGGGCGTTTGGCTTTATTTTACGCTATCCGCCACATCGACAGGACCAGACAGGAATCGCATATGAACCTTGGCATTTCCGCTATGTCGGCTGTCCGCATAGCCAAATCATTCAGCAGCAGGACTGGGTACTAGAAGACTATCATGAATTTTTATCTAAATGGAGGTCCGCTTATGGATAAGCCAAAAAAGGGGCGAGCATGGGGAATTGATCAGTTCCGGTTATTGGCTGCTGTGATGGTTGTCGGTATTCATACATTTCCTTTTCATTCCATTTATCCATTATTGGATAATGTGCTGACATTGACTGTATTTCGGATAGCAGTCCCGTTCTTTTTCATGGTTACCGGCTACCATCTGTTAGGCCCCTATGGGGAACGACCTGTTTATCAAAAGTGGTGGCGGATTAAAAGAGGTGTTATTCAACTACTGAAGCTCTATGGAGCTGTTTGTCTGCTTTATTTACCACTTTCTTTTTATACCGGTGTCTTGTCGTTTTCAATGCCTGTATCTGCTTTACTAAAAGTGCTTCTTATTGAGGGACCTTTTTATCATCTCTGGTATTTTCCGGCGATAATTCTGGGCGTATTTCTTTGTGTCTGTCTGATAAAAAAATTGGGACTTTATCCTGCATTCCTAGTTAGCGGTTGTCTCTATTTTATTGGATTAGGAGGAGACAGTTATTATTTCTTGATAAAAAACAATAACTTTTTTCGCGGATTCTATGAGCTTCTTTTTCAAGCAACAGAGTATACACGAAATGGCTTGTTCTTTGCTCCAATTTTCCTACTATTAGGTGTATATGCTTATGTAAATAGAGAAAAACGAATACTAAATCTAACCCTAAAGCTTTTTATTTGTCTTCTCCTACTGGTTATTGAAGGTGCGCTGCTGCACAACGGAAACCGATTACGTCATGACAGCATGTATCTCTGCCTGCCGCTGGTTATGTATGTCTTGTTTCAGAGCGTCCTGAGATGGAAGCCCAGCATACATATAGCTAAAGCAAAAAGCTATTCCCTAGGTATTTATATTCTTCATCCTCTAAGTATTGCTGTCCTTGCTTATGTTGGAAAGGGGATTCCTTTTCTGCAAAATAGTCTGCTGCAGTTTTTATTAGTGTTGCTGCTAACTGTAATCATATGCATGATTCTGATGCCGTTATTTGAAAAAAAGAGAAAAAAAACAGGGGGCACACTGAGGCGTGCTGAAAAAAAGGTGGATAAACGGGCCCTTGCAGCCAATTTGAAACTGCTTCAAAAGCTGCTTTCTGAAAAAACACGGGTGATGGCTGTTCTTAAGGCAAATGCTTATGGTCATGGTGCAGTGAAATGTGGAAAAGAATTGGAGAAGCTGGGGGTTGATTTTTACGCTGTGGCAACGCTGGAGGAAGGGGTTCAGTTAAGAAAAGCAGGACTTCAAGGGGAAATCCTCATCCTCGGTTATACAGATCCTGACAGAATAAAAGAGCTCAACAAATATAATTTAATTCAAACTATTATCCATCAGCAATATGCTGTGTTGTTGAATAGGCGGAAAATTCCTATCCGTTGCCATTTGAAGATTGATACAGGTATGCACCGCCTAGGCTTTTCTCCAGACTTAATGGAGCTTTTGCCTACCTACAAGCTGCCTTTTCTGAAATGTGAAGGGATTTACTCTCATTTAGGTTCTGCAGATTCGCAGGACGATACATCACGGGAACGAACCAGACAACAGATTCACGTGTATGACCGCTTGCTGGAAGAATTGGAGCAGGCAGGTATTGACTACGGGATGACACATCTTCAAAGCAGTTATGGTGTGGTGAATTACCCAGAGCTTACCTATGATTACGCCAGAATCGGTCTTTTTCTTTATGGCGTACTTAGTCAAACGGATTACCAGCTAAAGGAACAGTTAACACTCAAGCCAGTGCTGTCGATTCAAGCCATTCTAATCTCGGTGAAATCCGTTGCGTATGGGCAGTATCTCGGCTATGGAACTGGTAGACAGGCGGTAAAAGGGCAGAAGGTTGGTGTTGTTTCGATAGGCTATGCCGATGGAATTTCTCGAAATTTATCGGAGACAGGTTATAGGCTAAGCTATGAAGATCAGGAGCTGCCTCAAATCGGTATGATTTGCATGGACATGCTGCTGGTGGATTTAACCGAAGCACCAGCTATTCAGCCAGGGGTAGTTATAACGGTGCTGGAGAATGGTGAAGAAGCCGCTAAAAAAAGTCAAACGATTACGAATGAGATTCTAAGCAGGATCGGTAGCCGGCTGGAAAATTGAAAACGAGGTCGAGACAAAAGTGTTTAGCTCCGAGAACCAAGTAGGTACTGTTCAACATCAGCTCATTCCTCGCTGTGTTTCACAGCAATAAGACGAATTATCCGAAAATTGTCAAGAAACACTACAAGGGAACCGAGTAGATGTTGATTGATACCTACCTGGAGCTTTTCATATTTTTGAGATAGTTCGGCTTATTTCCGAGAACTTCAACTCTTAGTGCTTTTAGCACTTAGAAGTTGATGCTATCGGAACGAAGTGTAGTGAGCTACTTTTGGAACGCCGTTTATTCGGATTTTAGAGAAAGAAGAGTTCGGGCATTTTCTTATGTCCCAAACTCGTTTTTTCAACAGGTTGAACTTTTAGCTATCCTTTAGTACAGAAACAATTGCTTCGTTAAAAGCCGGCAGGTCATCTGGATTCCGACTAGTTACAAGTTTCTTATCAATGACAACGGCCTGATCTTCAACCTCAGCGCCAGCGTAATGAATATCCGGCTGTACAGTTAGATAGGCAGTCATTTTACGTCCGCTAGTTAAACCAGTCTGGATAAATAATTGGGGACCATGGCAAATCGCAAATAACGGCAAGTCATTTTCCAAATAGTAGGCAGTGAAATCTACAAAACGTTGATCTGCACGTAGCTGGTCAGGTGAAAACCCTCCAGGAATTAGCAACGCAGAAAATTCCTCTGGGGAAACATCATCAATCGCTGCATCAATGACAAAGGTCTCTCCCTTTTTTCCAGTAATAGTTTTGCCAGCTTCTTTTTCAATTAGCGTCAAAGTGTAACCGGCACTTTCCAAGGCTTTTTTTGGTGAGGTCAATTCTACGTCTTCCACCATATCTGTAACTAATACTGCAACTTTTCCTGTGTTTGTCATCGAATCTCCTCTTTCCTGTTTGTTGTGGCTGAATGAATCAGCTTAACTTTATCCTAACGTGATTTTTTTAAGTATTCAAAAGATAGGCACTTCTTTGTTTGAACAATCCTGACTTTTTGGTAAAATAGAAGAGTGACCGGAATGGATAGTCATTCCTTACTGAAAAGCAGGAGGTATGTATAAATGTATCGTTTAGAAGAAGAAGAAAAAGAAAATACACCGAAAAATGATCAAAGTTTGATTATGAAGAAATTATGGGAAGAGCGGACAATTCTGATTTATGGTGAAGTAACACAGGATTTAGCCAGAGAGGTTTCTTCTCAGCTGCTTTTATTAGCAGCAATGGGTGATGAGCCTATTAAGATTTTTGTCAATAGTCCGGGAGGACATGTAGAATCTGGAGACACTATCCACGACATGATTCAGTTTGTTAAGCCAGAGGTTATCGTTGTAGGTACTGGCTGGGTGGCAAGTGCCGGTGTCACAATCTATCTTGCGGCAGATGCCAAGAATAGATACTGCCTGCCGAATACTCGGTTTATGATTCATCAGCCGGCTGGCGGAGTACAAGGTCAAGGAACAGAGATTCAAATTGAAGCGAAGGAAATTGTCCGTATGAGAGAACGTGTTAACCGGATGATTGCTGAAGCAACAGGTCAAACCTATGAACAGGTAGCTAAAGATACAGACCGCAATTTCTGGATGTCTGCAGAAGAAGCCAAAGAATATGGCATGGTATCTAAAATTATTAAATCCAGCGACGAAATTTAATAAGTCAAATGATGTGTCAAGTGGCTGACATCTAATGAGTAGAGCTAGAGGTGTTTAATTCTGGAAAGACATTTTTTAGAAAAAGACAGGAGTAGAGACAGAAGAGGCAGCATCGAGAAATAAAAAAGAGCTGCTCTGTCACAGTTTAGTGTTGATAAGTACTTCTATCTAGTTTTTTATTCAGGTTTAAAGAGCGAAATAAGCGGAGTGTCCGTTTTGTTTCGCTCTTTTATGTTTATAAGGCTTTAGAATTTCAAAAAAAATTTGAAAAATCCTAGAATATTTTACAAAAAATAACAGTAGTTATTTTTATAGAACTATAGGTTTTTATTCTGGGCTTGTCAGCAAGAGGGGAAAACGGTAAAATAAATTGATAATAAAAGAAAGTAGGAAGAAAAGTGAAACCAAATTTAGGCTATTATATTCAAAAGATTAACGATATTGTGCAGGAGACCGAAAAAATCGGCGAAAATATGAATGTTTATTACGAGGAGCTGCGTCAGGCAATCGACGATAAGAAGACAGCAGAGCTTTCTCCAGAGCGGATTACAGAGATTCAGGGAATCTTTAAAGAAGGTACGATGAAATATGAAGACTTGCTAAAATTAATTCTAGGTCTTCGTCCACCAGTAAAAGTAATTGGCGTTCATAAAAAATTAGAACGTTCTTATACAGAATATGTTGCGGGATGCAATGAAATGGTTCTCTCCTTGAATCCAGAAAAAGGGATGGATGTTGAACTTTTTGAAGCTTCAGAAGCAAAACAGGATTTGGCAACAGATGATATTTCTTTCTGTATTACAAAAATGAGCAATGTTTTATTAAAGAAATAAATATAAAATAACAAAAAAATCTCATTTTATTTTTAAGATGTTTTTACTAGACAAAGCTAGAGAAGTATTGTATTATTTAGACATACCAACAACAACCTTTTTATTTTTCATTTTACTCTTATTGAGTAATACTCCTTTTCCATCGGCTTGCCAAAGCCGATGGTTTTTTTTATCTCTTTTTTTTATTTTGTTTATTTAATTATTTAAAAATTTTATTTCGAACAAGATAGAAGGCGCCAATTAAACCAGCATCATTTTGATGCTGACAACGGTCCACTGGTGTTTTAAAAAGAGACCATTCGGGAAAATCTTTTAAGGGCTGCTCAATTAGGCTCAGCAAATTTGGATTTTGACTCACTCCGCCTCCAATCAGGACCTTCTCCGGATTCATCGTAACTATGACATTATAGATACACAGAGCAATATATTCACCCCAGCGTTTCAAAACAATTTTTTTCTCAAACGTATTTCCTTTGAAAATTTCTTCCCCAGTCACTGGAGTATCTGAAGTAATGCCCAGCCGCTGCCGATACAGATTTAATAAACCTTGTGTTGAGGCATACTTAGCAATAATTTCATTTTTGCCATGTTCATTGGGAATCAACATCATACCAAACTCTCCAGCGCTGAAGCCGGATCCTTTCACTAAGGTACCATTTTGAATGATACCGCCGCCGATACCTGTACCCAAGGTCATAACAACAAAATCCTTATGTCCCTGACCGTTGCCTGAGTACATTTCAGCTAAGGCCGCACAGTTTCCGTCATTTTCAATAAAGATCGGGTATTTATTGCCAGTTCGTTCCATTAGCATATGCACAAAGGGCTTCCCACGTAATGGATGGATGGCACCGGAAACAATCAAAGTACCGCTTTCACTATCAATCACTCCTGGAAAGCTAAAACCAATCCCTTTAATTTCATGGACTATCTCATATTCTAGAATCACTTCTTCAAGCAGCGAGAAGAAGGCTTCTTCTGTTTCTATTTCAGTTGGACGCTTTCCTTTTGCGACGAGGTTGCCTTCCAGGTCAAATAAGCCGTATTTTACAAAGATGCCGCCGACATCAAAACTAATAATCATTTTTCATCGCCTTTCTTATCTATATAAATCCTGTAAAAGTTTTATTGCGCAGGAAAGTATATGTACGAGAATTTCATAAATGCATTAAAACTCATTTTTTAACACGAGTCAGTTATTGAAAAAAATTTCAGTTTTATAAAAAAATAATAATTATAAATGCGTTTCTTTTACAGGATTTATAGTAATATTCCTTTTTTTAATTGAGGACAGAATAGAAACATTTATCTGGATTTAGGTACACTAAAAATATAGAAATAGATGATTGTTCAAGCCTCATAGTGAAGCGAGCTGAAATTAATCCCAAAAAAGAAAATAGCGTATAAACTGTTGATTACATGAATTATGGCTGCTTTTCTTTGTGATTTCTAAAGCAGAAGCCCGCTAGGATTGCATAAGAACAATCAAGCATCTTTGACAGGTTTTTAATAAGAAAGCTAGAGTCAGAGCTTTCAACTGCTCGTTCTTATGATAAAAAAACTCCAAGACTAGGTCTTTCTAGCCTTGGAGAGAAATGTTTTAATTTTCTACATTTCGTACATAATCATCGAAATACTGAATCAAATCGGATTTGATCTTCTGATACTCTTCCTCGGTATATTCTTTCTCTTCTATATTGCCATTGAAAAATGGAATTTTCAGTTCTTCCTTTAAACGTTCTAAAACTTCCGTATGATTCATGTCTGCACCTCTTTAATTATTATCATCTTTCATTATAAAACATTGAACCAATTCGTCAACTCTTCAAAGGTATTTTTCATGACGTCCAACTTGCTGTAAAGAACCGCAATGTCAGAGTCCTCTTGAAAGAAGACCTGTTTTAGCTCAAAATAAAAATCTTCAAAAGCATCGAAAAATGGTTCCGTTTTTTCTTGAAACAGCTCTTCATTGCTGTAATAGAAAATACGCACGCTATGATAATAAGTAAATACTTCATTAATATTTACTAGAATACGGACATCTGTTTCATCCGTTCTTGGCTGAATACTGATCAAATCATATAAAGCTAAGGATTTTGTATGAGTTTCCGATAAATAGGATAAGAATAGATCAATTTTTTCTGTTGATGCAGGCATTTCATCCACCTCCGTTTTTCTTTTTATTATAGTAAAAATCAGGGGGATTGAAAAATGATAACCCTGATGCTTGCCGCTAGTAAGAAAATATTTAGTAGAATTATTTTCTTTCAGGAAAGCTAAAATCGGCCAATGCTTTATTTAAATAGTCATTAAAGGGCTTCTTGGCTTTAAAGACCTGCTGACAGGTTATCAGTAACTCTTCTTCATCTAATCTAAAAGGAGTTGTAAGGGTAAGGAATACTCCAGATACCAGCTTTTATATTTAAGATAGTCGTCGATGGCTGTTCCAGTTTCTTCGTATCCTCTGGGAAAACGTTTTAGCTGTTCGCCGCGGACAGAAAAGTATTCTTTGAAATCTGGAGCTGCGATGATTGCTAGAAATTCTTGAGGGTGTTCCAGAAGATAGTTTTGAATGAGGGCAGTTGCTTCAGAAAACTGAGCAGCAAACAAACCACCACCGATAAAAGAATCTCTGTTTCTCGGCCCAAGCTGAATAAAATAACCGACTGGAATAAAAGGTTTGCCGTGAGGACCGATATGCGCTCTAAGCGTTGGATTGTAAGGTGATTTATCATGGCTGAACCGAATATCGCGATTTAGTCGAAAGCTTAACTTTTCAGGGTTCATCACTGGAATAGCTGAATCAAATCCTCTGACTTGTTCTTGGAGTTGTTCCGCAAAAGTATGGAAGAATGTGAACACCTGTTTTCTTTCAGCTGTATGCTCATGCATCCAAGAAAGAGAGTTGTTTTGGTTTAGCTCATCCAAAAAAGTAATCATTGTAGTTAATGACATGGAACAGCCTCCATTATCTGACAGTTATTAATTAAGCGCTACATACTCATTATTTCATAAAAGATAAGAGCTTACAATCCTCTAGTGAAAGAATTGCCGCACAGATATAATATAAAATAATAACGTGCAAAAAAATCTGCATGATTTGTTCAGTGACAAAAAACACAGATTTTTGAAAGCTACTTGATGAGCTGCGTTTGATTTCTTATAAAAATCAACTATTTAGGCATTAATTGACTTTCAGTATTCCTATTTTCAAAGTCTTCGTTTAGGCTTTTCAGACATGCTTTAGTAAGAAATCTTTTGCTGGTTTTAATTAAGCGCAGCTATAAGGATTCATCAGCAGCATTTTTCTTTTCAAACGCCCGAACTTTGTCTACCAAAAGGTCAAAGTCCTTTTTTAAATTTAGTACGGTTTCCTGAAAGTCATTTTTAGTCGATTCATAAGGATATGAAAGATAGAGTTTATTGAAGCGCTTGGTTAATAATTTATATTCAGGTTTTAGTATGTCTTTCTGTTCCTTGGGTAGATTGTTGAATAGCTCGGTTCCAAGACCGTAGGGGCCTGAAGACAAAAGAGCAAGCTCATTTAATACCTTGTCCGTATATACGGATTCAGAAAGCTCCTGCTGATAGACGGTTGCTTCAATAATCGCTTTACGTACGGCATATTTAATGACAAAGTAAAAAACAATGGCTAAAAGAATAATTGATCCAAAGCTGATACCGATAGATTGCATAATAGTTCTCACTCCTATTTGATTATTTTGTGTTGCCGATAGCTTAGTAGTTTCTTTCAAAAAGAATAAAGCCGGGCTTGGTTGGATGATCATAGATTTGTGTATGCCTGCTCTTTAAAGAATAAAGAACAATCATCAAATCGCCGCCAGCTAAAAGAACATTAAGCGCTGCCGCAAGAAAGGTATAATTTCCGGGAAAAAGAAGCAGCAGGAGTGTACAGCCGCCCCCTAACACAATGATTGGAAGCAGCGCACCAAACACATAATTTTTCCAAGAAAGAGATTCTTTGCAGTGACATAAAGGATTGGGAAAGCCGAAAGTAATCTTAATGCTGTGCCATTTATTTTGGCAGAATAATCCCCAGCCAAAACCATGAATGTACTCGTGGACGACAATCGAGCTGACCAGAATCAGCAAAAGCAGCAGATAATTTATATCAGCAGTTTCTTTTAGCGGTTGTGTATTAAGACTTCGATAAAGAAAAAATAAACCGATAATCAACGGTGCTGGAAGCAGCAGTCCCAAAACATTTACTTCTAGACCTGTAAATACCCGTTCCTTGATCCGATAGCCTTGGGCAGTCATTTCCTTACACAACTGATAAAAGTGTTGAGGTGCATCATTGTCTTGTTTCATTTTTATTTACTCCTCTCTTGTTTGGTTACCATCTAAATTTTGTAAAAGAGTTCGCAGCAGGGCAGCGACAATAGGGAAAATTTGGTTTCTTTTAACAGTTTCTATAGATAAAGACTATCGGATTTATCTATAGAATAAAGAAAATAGAAAGTATTTTTTCAAGAAAAAAGCTATAGCTGAGGATTCTTTGTTATAATAAAAATTAACTGTTATTTAAAAGAAACTATAGTTTCTTTTTTGAGGGGGAGTAGTATGCATTTAACGGGAAGTTTGTTTCGAAAATTTCGAGAGCGGAAAGGCGTTTCAGTTCCCGAAGCAGCGAAAGAAATTGTTTCGCCGCAGTTTTTACGAAAATACGAGCGGGGAGATAATGATGTTAGCTTAACGAATTTTTTGAATTTATTATATAAGGAAAACATTTCAGTGGTCGAGTTCTTCGGAGAATACCACGAGTTGACTGTGGATGTGGTATTGGATGAAGCAGAGCGTGAATTTGATTTAGTTATCAATGGTCATCGTTCACTGCTCGCACAAAAAATTAGCCAGAAATACCATAAAATTTATCAAGAAACGCAGGATCAGAAATTTCTTTACCTTGCGTTGACCTGTGAACAAATTAGCTATGTTCTATTTAAAAACAGACCAGAGGTTGACCGCTCGCCAATTTCAGAATATTTACGTTCTGTTGAAGAGTGGGGGCGTTTTGAGTTCTTTATTGCCCAGTATTCAATGTTTCCACTAGAGGATGAAGAAATCTATCGAATGACCGTTCATATTTTTCGTAAGAAAGCTCAAAATACAGTCAACTATTATTATCTTCATGACTTCTTCCTACAGGTTTGTCTGGAATTTATTCGTCGGGAAGAGCTGATTTATGCTGAAGAAATTTTAAACCTGTACTTATCAAAGCTGGAAGATGACCGGGAATTGAAGTATATGCCCTTTGACTCTTTTGCCCGCTTTTTAGGAGGTATCATCTTGGTTAAACGAAATGATCCGAAGGGGAAAAAACTCTGTGAAGCGGTTATTACTTATTTTGAAGACGTATTGGGCTATACCTATTACGCAAATCGTTTGAATTTATCCTATACAGCATTTCTGGAAAAATCAGAGCTTTCATAAAGCTGAAAAAATTGCTCACTGCTAAAATTAAAAATTTCTCATAAAAACAGTTGACATCCGATTGCTTTTTCTGTAAGATTTACATTAACTTCTAAATTGACAGAAAATTCAGCAAATAAAGGATGTTGATTGTTATGAGAAAAACAACATACAAACAAACATTTTTATTATTATTAGTTAAGGACTCGGCTATCTAATCATTAAGCAATCAGATTAGAACGGAAGAGTCCTGTTTCGCATTTGCATGAACGGGATGAACGATACGCATCCCAGCCATGGGATGCTTTTTTTGTTGGAACTCTTATACTAGCTACAAAGTAGAGTTCCAATACTTGGCGACTGCGAGGAGCGAAGTAACAATTCTATTCACTGCGATTGCTGATAAGCAGAGCAGATGATGAGCAATACAAGGCGAGCGTAGAGAGCGTTGTGACCTTTGACCAAATTAGAAAGGTTCCAATACTTGGTGACCAAGAGGAGCAAAGTAGTCTTTGAAGAATAGAGTTATTTATAATAGTCATAATATTCTGAATAATAAGAATAATGAGTAATCAGGAGGAAAAAACAATGAAAAACATTCAATTCTTTGACACCACTTTGAGGGATGGTGAGCAAACACCAGGCGTCAATTTTAATACAAAGGAAAAAGTTCAAATTGCACTGCAGCTGGAAAAATGGGGTATTGATACGATTGAGGCCGGCTTCCCGATTGCTTCAGAAGGAGATTTTGAAGCAGTTCAGGCGATTGCCGGAGCTGCTAAACGGATGACCGTGGCCGGCTTGGCCCGCTGTCAGACAAAAGACATCGACCGGGCTTATGAAGCGTTGAAGGATGCAGTACATCCGCAAATTCATATCTTTTTGGCAACTAGTCCCATTCATATGGAGTATAAGCTAAAAATGACGCCTAAAGAGGTAATCGCATCCATAGGTGAACATGTAAGCTATGCAAAAACGAAATTTGAAAAGGTTCAGTTTTCCCCAGAGGATGCCACAAGAACAGAAAAGGATTTTCTGCTGAAGGCAGTTCAGACAGCGATTGATGCTGGAGCAACAATTATTAATATCCCCGACACAGTGGGTTATTCGAATCCTACAGAGTACGGACAGCTGTTTAGCTATCTAATTGAAAATATTGAGAGTGAGCAGGAAATAATTTTTTCTTCCCATTGTCATGACGATTTGGGCATGGCTACTGCCAATGCCTTGGCAGCGATTGAAAATGGTGCTCGCCGGGTGGAAGGTACAGTGAACGGAATTGGTGAGCGGGCAGGAAATACAGCGTTGGAAGAAGTAGCGTTAGCACTGTATATCCGCAAAGATTTTTATCAGGCTGAAAGCAATATCGTTTTTAATGAAACCAAGCGCACCAGCGATTTGGTCAGCCGTCTCTCTGGTGTAGCAGTACCAAGAAATAAAGCAATTATCGGCGCTAACGCGTATGCACATGAATCTGGTATCCATCAGGACGGTGTGCTGAAAAATCCGGATACGTATGAAATTATTACCCCCTCACTTGTAGGCGTAAATACTAACTCATTGCCTCTAGGAAAATTATCAGGCCGTCATGCTTTTGCCACAAAAATGGAAGAGCTAGGCTATCAGTTTACTGAGGATGAGCTGAAAACAGCATTCAAGAGCTTTAAAGCATTAGCTGATAAAAAGAAACAGGTGACCGATGAAGACTTGATTGCCCTAATGGTTGGACAAACACAGGAGCTGGAGGAGTGCTGTCATCTCGAACGAGTTCAGCTTCAATATGTATCTGATGGCAGTCAGGGAGCAATTGTTTCGATGAAAACAGGAGAAACAGAAACTAAAATGGAATCAGCCATTGGTTCAGGCAGCATTCAAGCGATTTATAATTCCATTGACAAAATCATGGAACAAAAACCAGAGCTGAAGCAGTATTCGATTAAAGCCATTACTGGAGGAGAAGACGCGCAGGCAGAGGTTTATGTGACAGTACAGGATAGCCGGACTAAAAAGCAGTTCAACGGTACCGGAATTGATTTCGATGTGCTGCAGGCCTCTGCCAAAGCATATGTACAGGCAAGTGAACGATTTAAAAGAGAAACGGAGCAGATGAAATGACAAAAAAAATAGTTGCATTGCCGGGGGATGGAATCGGCAAAGAAATCATGGATAGTGCTTTGAAAATTATGGCAGAAATTATGGTACAGGAAGAGCTGGATTTTGATATTCAGGCATTTCCTTTTGGAGGAGCTGGGATAGACCAGGAAGGCGACCCGTTACCAGAGAAAACACTAACGGCTTGTAAAGAGGCAGATGCCATTCTATTGGGTGCTATCGGCGGTCCGAAATGGGATGCTGCACCAAAACGTCCAGAGCAAGGCCTGCTGGCATTGCGAAAAGCACTAGGCTTATTCGCAAATATTCGTCCCATCAGTGTTCCGGATGCGGTCATTCACTTATCCCCATTAAAAGAAGAAAATGTTAAAGGCGTCGATTTTATCGTGGTACGGGAATTGACAGGAGGAATCTATTTTGGAGAGAAAAAACGTGAAACAGATCAGGCTTCTGATTTGTGTACCTATACGAAAGCGGAAATTCAACGAATTATTCGAAAGGCATTTGAAATTGCTCGCACAAGAAATAAAAAAGTAACCTCTGTGGACAAGGCAAATGTGCTGGCGACCAGTAAGCTTTGGCGGGAAACAGCAGAAGAGGTGGCACAGGAATTCCCTGATTGTACATTGGAGCATCAGCTGGTTGATTCAGCGGCGATGGTTATGATTCAGCGGCCTAAGGATTTTGATGTACTTGTTACAGAAAATCTATTCGGCGATATTCTCAGCGATGAAGCGTCTGTGATTCCCGGATCTCTTGGGATGATGCCTAGTGCCAGCCATAGCGAAAGTGGCCCATCCCTTTACGAACCGATTCATGGGTCGGCTCCGGATATTGCCGGACAGGATATTGCTAATCCAATGTCGATGATTTTGTCGGCAGCCATGATGCTCCGACAATCATTTGGAATGGAAGCAACAGCGAAGCGTATCGAGAGAGCCTGCGACAAGGTGATGGCTGCAGGCGTTTTAACAAAAGATTTAGGGGGTACGGCAGGAACGCTGGAATTCACAGAAGCGGTTATTAAGGAATTGAGAATCTAAAGTTTCTAACGATGAAAATGTTCGGCGGACTTATGAAAGAGTGCCAAGATTTGCAGAGAAAAAATCAATTTTTATAGCAGATACATCGTGGGGAAGACGATAAGGCAGAAGAATTAAGCTGATTTTATGATGAAAATCAATAACTGAGGGAGCGAAAGTCAATGGGAAAAACATTGTTTGATAAACTATGGGAACGCCATGTCATCCATGGTGAGGAGGGAGAACCGCAGCTGTTGTATGTGGATCTTCATCTAATTCATGAGGTAACATCGCCACAGGCCTTTGAAGGCTTGCGGGAAGCAGGCAGAAAAGTCCGCCGCCCGGATAAAACCTTTGGTACGATGGATCATAATGTACCGACAAAGGATATTTTTAATATTACAGATTTGGTTGCAAAAAAACAGATTGAAGCGTTGAAAAAAAATTGTGATGAATTTGGTGTTACTTTGTGTGAAAACGGCAGCGAACGTCAGGGAATTGTACACATGGTTGGTCCAGAAACAGGACTGACGCAGCCTGGGAAAATTATTGTCTGCGGGGATTCTCATACGGCGACTCATGGTGCTTTTGGGGCATTGGCGTTTGGAATTGGAACCAGCGAAGTAGAGCACGTGTTTGCGACACAGACTATTTGGCAGCGCAAGCCGAAAAGTATGGGGGTAAAAATTACTGGTAAGCTGGCAAAGGGTGTCTACGCAAAGGATATTATTTTGGCATTGATTGCGAAATATGGTGTGGATTTTGGTGTTGGACATGCAGTGGAATTTTACGGAGATACGATTGAAGCACTTTCTATGGAAGAACGCATGACGATTTGCAATATGGCGATTGAAGGCGGAGCGAAAATGGGTATGATGGCTCCGGATGAAAAAACGTATGAGTATGTGCAGGGAAGAGAATACGCACCGGAAAATATGGAGAAGGCGATTGCTGACTGGCAGACACTGCCGAGCGATGCAGATGCGGTTTATGATGCTAACTTGGAGTTGAATGCTGATGAACTGCTACCATTCGTTACATGGGGAACCAATCCGGAAATGGGGATTCCAGTTACAGGAACCTTCCCGGAAATTAAAGATATGAACGATGAACGGGCATACAAATACATGGATCTTCAGCCGGGCCAACGACCATCAGATATTGAAGTGGGCTATGTGTTTATCGGTTCCTGTACCAACGGACGCCTTTCAGACCTAGAGGAAGCAGCAAATGTGGTACGAGGTAAGAAAATTAAAGAAGGTATCACTGCAATTGTTGTTCCCGGATCAAGACCGGTTCGTAAAGCAGCTGAAAAAATGGGACTGGATAAAATTTTTAAGGAAGCCGGCTTTGAATGGCGGGAACCAGGCTGCTCAATGTGTTTGGGAATGAACCCAGACCAAGTACCCTCAGGAGTACACTGTGCATCGACCTCTAACCGAAACTTTGAAGGACGTCAGGGAAAAGGCGCACGTACCCATCTATGCAGTCCAGCAATGGCTGCTGCTGCTGCATTGAATGGAACATTTATTGATATCAGAGAGGAGCTGGGTGCATAATGGAGGCTTTTACACAACATACAGGGACAACAGTCCCGTTGATGAACGATAATATTGATACGGATCAGATTATTCCTAAATCATTTCTCAAGCGAATTGAGAAAACCGGCTTTGGTGAATTTCTATTTGATGAATGGCGCTATCTGCCGGATCGCACGCCAAACCCTGAATTCATTTTGAATGAACCCCAGTATCAAGGCGCAACCATTCTAATCTCCGGCGACAACTTCGGTTCCGGTTCTTCCCGAGAACATGCTGCCTGGGCGTTGGATGACTATGGCTTTCGTGCAGTCATCGCCGGCAGCTTCAGCGACATCTTCTACATGAATGCCACGAAGAATGGTCTATTGCCAATCGTGCTTCCGTTGGAAGCACGCAAGAAGCTGGCAGTCCTGCCGGCAGACCAAACCATCACCATTGACCTGCCGAAACAGCAGGTTCTCGCTGATGGCGAAGCTTACAACTTCGATATCGACGCAACCTGGAAACATAAGCTGGTTAATGGCTTGGATGATATCGCGATTACTCTGGCTTATGAAAAAGAGATTGGAGAGTATGAGAGTAGGGAGAAAAATAAATAGTTAATTACTTGTTAAAAGAGATTCGAAATCCTGTACTTTTTGGAATTTTGAATCTTTTTTATCTGTAAAAAATTCCTAGAACACGTTATAATAACGATATATATAATGATTTGGGATGGGGTTGATACTATGAATTTGCTAGAAATACTTGTAAAAATAGATAATGAATATTATTTTGAAAGAAAAAACGGAGTATTTAAAAATAACGAAATTGGTTCGTTATTTAATAGAACTATAAAAGAAGTATTTCCTAAGTCGATTATTGGTGAAGAATATATAGTAAAAGGTTCTGCGGGGCAGGGGAATTGGGCTACAATTCCATGGATAGGAATATTTGATAAAAAAGTATCTACAACAGCAAGTGCTGGATTTGATATTGTATACCTTTTTACTAGTGATGGAAAAGGAGTATATTTAAGCTTAAATCAAGGTTGGACATATTATAAAAAAAAATACAAAAATGAATCAAAAGACTCAATAAAAAAGGTAACTAATTATTGGCAATCTGTACTTAAAAATATAAATAGTAATTTTTGTACAAATGAAATGAAGCTTATTAGAACTGATGAAAAAAATTGTGAGTTGGCAAAAGGGTATGAGTATGGAGATATTTGTCATAAATATTATAATATTTCAGATATTTCTTTTGTTGAAGAAATGTTGTTAGATTTAATGCAAATGTTAAATGTTTTTGAAGAATTAAAAACCAGAATGATTAATTTTAATTATAAAGAGACGATTAACTATATTCTTAGCTTAAATATAGATGAAATCTGTGAAGAGTACAATAATGACGATATAGATGATATGAATTTGGATTTTATATTAGATAATATAAGAAAAGTATCTACTCCTTCATTTGGAAAAAAAGATATTATTGAGGAGTTTGCTCCACGTAATGTGAAAAGAGACTATATCAATGAAGCTAAAAAAAATAGTAAATTGGGCTATCAAGGTGAAAAAATTGTATATGAAATAGAAAAAAAGTATGTTTCTGATAATCCACTTCTAAGCAAACACATTGAAAGAGTAAAACATGTAGCTAAAGATGAAGGAGATGGGGCTGGATATGATATTATTTCAATTAGACAAAAAGAAGATGGAGAAATTTATAATATTTATATAGAAGTGAAAAGCACATCTTCTGATAAAAATAGCCCGTTTTACATTACTTCTAATGAACTTAAAGTCTCAAGAAAGTATAGAGAGAATTATTATTTATACAGAGTTTCTAATATTAAAGGAAAAAAGCCAGAATATTATACTATTCAAGGCCCTTTAGAAGAAAAATTAGAACTGTTTCCCGTATCGTATTCTTGTTATGTTAAAAATTTCAATCAAAATGATGAATAAAGAGACCGACATTACATAACTCCCTTCAAAAGTTAGATTTTCAGCTCTAACTTTTGAAGGGAGTTAGATTTTGAAAACCAGTGATAGAACTTTCTCTAATAATACGTTTCTATCTAAAGATTGGAATGAGAGTTAAAAAATATTTCCACTTTCATCAAACCTATTTATTATAGTTCCATAATTTAGTAATGTTTTTTGATAAGATTTAGGTAGTTTAACTTTATATTGCTAATCGTTTATTAGAAGATATATGCTTGTTTTATAAACATTCATTTTTTTGTTTTTCTGAAAAAAGAGATTATTGGTAGTGAAAATATTAAAAGAGCTAAAAATATCCAAAAAGCTGAAATAGTATCCCAAATAATGGTAATTAGTGCCAAAATCATTACAGTTCCAATCAGGGCTAAAAAAGTTTGCCCAATTGAAAAAATTTGAGTTAAAAATATTTTCTTATTGAATGTCAGAGTAATACCAACATTTGTAAATACAAATGCTGTAGAAAGCATAGCTAAAAAAAGATACATATCTCCTGAGCTAATCTGTTCCTCTAAAGTTCCAAAACAACCAAATCCAACAAGAACTAAAAAGATTCCTGGTATTTTTTTATACATAGAATTTTTACGTGGTGTGTTTTCTTGTTTAGCTATATAGTCCTTCTTGGGATAATTGGACTCTGTGTCAGTATTTTGAACATTAGTAATCTGTTTAGGCAGAATAATCTGCTCATCTTCTAGAGTTGTCGTATTGCTGCCATTTTCGTTACCAATATAGTGTGATGTATGGCAATAATCACAGATGAAGTAATCACCTTGTTTTGTTAGTTCATTGCTTCCGCAAGCTTCACAACTTATTTTTTTCATTTATTTCCTCACTTTTTTATTACTGTATTGATTATACTCTGGAACTATAGCATGAATCAACCACGTAAATAATCAAAAGTGAACATTTAAAAAATAGATTGAAATATGTAGGTTCGTTAAAGCATCATTAAAATAAAAATAGTTTTAAACAGTAGTTCAAAAGCATAAGAAAAGAATAAAAAAGAAGTTTATAATTTATCTGCCTGTTTCATTTGATGCAGCAGCTGTTCTTTATCCTTTAAAAGCTGGCTAAAATCTTCGATGAAGACATGAAATACGTGAGCATGGGCATGATATTCCCGAATGATTTTCTTTTTATTTACAGCAATCTGCTGATCCGAGAAAAAAGTGTCCAGTAATTTTAACGGTTCTTGCCAGGAAGAAAGATGCTCAATTAAATCCTGCATAGTCAGAATGTCATGATAGGGAATCGCTTTTGTACAAAGTTTCGACTTATTCATAGTCGTTTCCTCCTTTATAGTAGTAAATTGTAATTGATAAAAAAATCTATCATTGTGTAGAATTTTTCATGAAAATTAGGTACAATGAAGAAGCTGGTGCATTGTACCAGCATAGGGCAACTTGTATAGACAGTTCACGCTGTTTACACAGGGCTTTGTCGCTCGGTTGGCGCCGAACGACGAAGAGCCCTATTTTACTGCGATATACAGTGATTGCGTAGCAGAGTTGATGTAGAGCAGTACAAGGTTTGCGTAGCAAAAGTTGTAACCGCAAAAAGATACACAGCGATTGCGCAGCAAAAGTTGTGACCGCAGAAAGATACGCAGTAAGTAAAAATGAAGATAGTTTTTCTGAAGGAATGCCGGCTCATTGTCTGAATAAATGAGTGTGGATTTTTTTATTAACAGAATCCAATTCCTTCTGGGGAGCTTTAGTTATACAGGATAGAAAAAGACGATAACAGGAGGCTCCCATTATCGTCTGCAATAGTCTGTAAATAAGCTGTAAACTCTTTAGCAAAAAGAAAAGTGGAATGTTCCTATTAGGGATTAAGGAGTTTGATGCATGCTAAAGAAATTAAAGTTAGGTTCAGACTATTGGCGACTTGTAAGGGCAGTTCACGCTGTCAGTACAAGACTTCACGGATTCAGTTGGCGCTGAATAAGGAAGTGCCAATTTTTTTTATTTAAATGTCATTGATTTCTATCCTGTGTCCATAGTATAGCTGAAAGCTTTTGCTCTGACAATACGAACAAAACGTTAAATAACACTAGAAAAAACACTCTTTATATAAGAGAAAATAACAAAAAAATTTTTTAAACTTAATTAGGAAGTATACGAATTATTTGTCGAAAGCTATAATCAAAATCTGTTTTCTTCTAAAAATAAGAAAATAGATTATAAAACTGATCATAATTATTACATTACAATTTTAGAAGAAAAAGATTGTAAGTACTACGAGATATAGTTACTAATTTGAAATTGCAAAAGAATTTCATAAATCTTTGCCATCTTAAAAATAAACCGCATCGTTCATGGTATAATTGAAGAAAATAATTTAGTTGTATTTATTGACTTTTTGTTTAGAATGTACATGAAATAGGAGGGAAAGAGATGAAGTTTAATGAAGTAACACTTCGTGTATTGGTGCGAAAGGACTATGGAGCCTGTTTTGATTTTTATGTAGAAAAAATGGGTTTAACAGCAGTCTGGGGCGATAGAAATGGTCCGTATACTTCATTTGCAGTGAGCAAAGAAGCTGCACCATGTTTTGCTATTTTTAGCGGAGAAAACATGTCTATGTTTGAAGGGTATTCTCAGCCTGTCAGTAATAGCCAACCTGACAGTATTGTAGGAGTGATTCCATCAGAGGATTTAGAAGCTGATTATCAACGGATGAAGGAAGCCGGCGTGGAGTTTTTGAGTGAGCCACAGCGGATTGACGAATGGGAAATGACCTGTACTTATTTTAGAGATCCGGAGGGTAATCTATTTGAATTGAATGATTCTGCGAGTGTTTAACAGGTTCGGCTAAGCCAATTTAAGAATTTTAATCATGCTATTTAATGATGAAAATAAGAGATCAATGCTCATTTTGAAGCTTGGTCTTTTTTATTTTAGTTAAAATCAAAGACTGGGCTTGTTAGCGTAGAGTTGTAAGCAGTTTATTATTCAGAAGCTTTCTGACATGTTAAACTTTAGCTACTCATTTAGTAAAAAGAAGGAGGCTTGAACATGGCGGCACTTATTCGTTTGTATTTATTAAGCGCAGGAGTCTTTTTAGTTTTTGATCTTTTTTGGCTGCTTATCGCTTCTAAAAAACTTTATCAGCAGTTCATTGGTCATCTTATGGGGCAAACGCAGCTAATTCCGGCAATTCTTTTTTATTTGCTTTATATTGTCGGCGTTTTATTTTTCGTGGTAGTCCCCGGCATTGAAAAAAACAGCGTATGGTATGTACTAGGCAGCGGAGCATTATTAGGTTTGATTTGCTATGCAACGTATGATTTGACAAACCTCGCGACCTTAAATGGCTGGCCGGTGATGATGACAGTCATTGACCTTGCTTGGGGTACATTTGTTACTGCAGCAACAGCTGGAATTGTTTATTGGCTGAACCTAGTTTTCTTTGGAGGTAAAGGATTATGACAAATGAGCTGGAAGGATCACGTATTTTACAAAGCTTTTTCGGCGGTGCAGCAGATTTGATTGCAAATAAGGACGAGCTCAACAAAATCAATGTCTTTCCTGTAGCAGATGGGGATACAGGCAGCAATTTAGCTTCGTTAATGCAGACTATTTTAGATAGCTCAGTTTCAGATAGTTCTTCGGTAGAAAACGTGCTGACAAATGTTGCAGAGGCAGCATTATTGGGGGCAAGGGGAAATTCAGGAATTATTTTTGCCCAATATTTAAATGGAGTTGCGGCTGTTTTCAGCCAGACAGAAAAAAATACTCATGACTTTGTTTACTCGTTAAATCAGGCAGTTACAGAGGCCTATCAAGCGCTGATTGAACCGCAAGAGGGAACGATTTTAACAGTGATGCGGGTTTGGGCAGCGTCTGTTCACCAAGCCTTTCATCAAAAAGCATCTTTAGGAGCTGCTCTTGAAACAGCCCGTAAAAATGCATTGGAAGCATTGAGGCAAACAGAATTTCAATTAGATGTACTGCAAAAAAATAAGCTGGTGGATTCTGGAGCCAAGGGTTTTTATATTTTTATTAATGGCTTTACAGAGGCATTTTCAACACAGCAGGAACGTATTTCAATAAAGCGTGAGAGCGAATCAGTAAAAATAGCACCGGCGGAAATAATTACCGAGCAGCCTAAATATCGTTATTGTACCGAGCTGCTGCTGAAAAATGTTCAGATTGAAAAAGAGCTGTTGAAAGAAAAACTTGCGGATTTGGGGGACTCTCTAATTTTAGCAGGAAATCAACAGCTGTTGAAAGTTCATATACATACCAACCAGCCTCAAGCTATTCTGAATAAGATAGCTGGGCAGAGTGAGCTTGTTCAGCAAAAAGTTGATGATATGCAGCTGCAGTTTGAAGTCACAAAACAGCGGAAATACCCGATAGCAGTTGTTACAGACTCTATCGCTGATCTTCCAAAAGCATTTTTGCTGGAGGAACAAGTCCATGTTTTACCAATGAATATTTTAGTAGGGGAAACAGACTATTTAGATAAGCTGACTATTGACAATGCTGTAATTAGAAAGGCAGGCGCTGTCCAGAAGCTTTCAACAGCACAGCCTGCTATACGAAGTGTTGATGCTTTATTATCATTTTTAGAGAATAAGTATGAGGCTATTTTAGTCGTAACGGTGTCGAGCCAATTAAGCGGAACCTATCAGCTAATTAAGCAGCGGGCCACAGCTAAAAAGCTCTCAGCTAAGAAAATCCAAGTGATCGATTCAAAGCTTAATTCTGCTGGACAAGGCTTACTTGTAAAAGCAATTATTGAACAGCTGAAAAGAAAACCGGACAGCACGCTGGCAGAACTTACGGCAATTATTGAAGAAATTCAGCGCCGGTGCTTCATCTATGTGGCTGTGTCCGATATCACACCGATGCTTCGTTCCGGCAGAATTCCTCAGAGTCTAGGTAAGCTGGCGAAAAGGCTGCGTCTTTTGCCAATCGTTAGTTTAAACGCTGCTGGGAATGGGAAGCTAAGTGGAATTTCCTGGAGTCAAAAACAGAGCGAGAAAAAGATTTTAAAAAAAGTAAACCGGCTGATTAAAAAAGACCAGCTTTCCGGATTGGCTATTGCTCATGCGGACAATCTGCCGGAAGCGGAAGAAATGGCGCGAAAACTGGGAAAGAATGGACAGCAAATGCTTGATTTCATCGTTGAAAGCTCAACAGCTATTACCGTAAGTGCCGGCATCGGAAGTGTTGCGGTTGCAGGAATCAGAAAGGGGGCTATCGAATGATTTATTGGTTTGTTTCACTAGCATTATTCGCTTATTTTATTCTCTGGTTTATCATTTCCAAATTAAAAGGAAAGTATTCTCTAGTGGATATTGCCTGGGGTCTGGGCTTTGTTGTAGTAGCTTGGGCGAGCTTCTTATATAGCGGCGATTTGCACATTCAAACTGGAATTATTTTATTATGTGTAACAATCTGGGGGCTAAGGTTATTTCTGCATCTGGCGAAAAGAAATTGGAATAGTCCAGAAGATTACCGTTATGTAGCTATGAGGAAACGGTGGGGAACAACGTTAGTTAATCTAAAAGCTTTCCTCAATGTTTTCTTTTTACAAGGAGTATTGTTGTTTCTTATCGCACTGCCGATTATGAGAAGCTTTTCTGAGTCTGACCAAAGCCTCCATTGGTGGCAGATTTTAGGGCTCATCGTGTGGATGATAGGCTTCTTTTTTGAAGCAGCCGGTGATTATCAGCTGGATACATTTAAAAAGAATCCTAAGAATAAAGGAAAGCTGCTAACTGAAGGTCTTTGGTCCCTGACTAGGCATCCTAATTATTTTGGTGAGGCGACCTGTTGGTGGGGAATTTTTCTATTGGCAGTAACTGGCGTGACAGATCTTTGGCTGATTATCAGTCCGATATTGATTACATCACTACTTTTATTTGTCTCCGGGGTGCCTTTACTGGAAAATAAATATAAAGAACGACCAGAGTTTCAAGCATATGCAAAAAAGACAGCAAAGTTTTTCCCAATTATTGGTCGAAAAGGGCTGTAGGAATGAATCATCTTAGTTGGTGAAGAGGCCATTTTTTTGATACTGTTAACTGAATCTTTCAGAAAGTACTTAAGCCGCTGTACGGCCTTAGGTACTTTTTCTTTTTTCTCGGAGTTGACCGAAAAAACTGAGAAGACGAGAGGAACAGGCATATTGTAAAATGAATAAATAAAGGCTGTTATGTATTGATGGTAGTGAGTAAAAAGGCAGATGAGAAATAAGAGGGAGGAGTGAATGAGTATGTTTATTCCACTATGCTTTTTGGGGCTTTGTAGTGTTCTTCTATATAAATTAGGCAGATGGAAAGCTGTAATTGCTTTTTTACTGCTGCTCTTTACAGTGATTGGCGGTGCTTATTATTGGTACTATAGTGAGCGGATAAACAGGAAAAAAGAGATGATTGCTGCTTATTTTGACTACTTTGAAAAGAGCTATGGCTTTTATGATGGGTTAGAAAATTACGTTTGGGAAACAGATATTTCCAGTACGCCGATGTTTTCTTTGGATTACGAGGCCTATGGCAGGGAACATTCCCTACATGTTGATTGTTATGAAAGCAGAGATATTGGCACCTTGAGAGAGCATATTTATGAACAGTATAAAAATTATATATGGGATGAGTATTTGTATGATAAGACAATCGGAAATGATTTCACCAAGATAGAAGAGTATCTTCGTGAAAGAAACCTAACCGTGGTATGGAATTCATCCGGGAATCATCAGGAAATTGGCAAACAGTGCTATATAGAGACAGCAGTTACACCAAATTTTAGAAAAAATGCCCATAGCGATAAGCGAACTGTTGGTGAAGAAGCAGATTTCTATAATGGAAAATCAATGAAGACCTTTGATTATCAGGAGTATATGGACTATTTCTCTTATGAGGTCGTTTTGATAGGAACCTATGTCCCTGTTGAAGGGAAAACGAGCCGAGCAGTGGTAGAAACTGAGCTGGAAAAGATTGTCAATGAAGCGATGCAGGCAGAAAATGCGGTGATTCTTTTACAATCGCCTGAAAAAGCTGACTTAGAATAAAAATGAGCAGGTGAGTTGACATTCGGTCGGGTGATTTAATCGATTTTGAAGCCAAAGTTTAAGGTTGCTCTCAAAGCTTTTTGTTTAAGGCTGGAAAAGTAAACCATTTATTTATTCATAAAAAGTAAAAAGAAGAAGTAGCGGGAGGAAAAAAATGAGAGGAAAAGGCGTTTCATTATTTCGTTTGTTGGTTGCAGCAGTATTGTTGGTTATTGTTGGGAAGATTATCATTGATAACTATCAAAAGGAACAGGAGCAAAAAGAGCAGGCAAAAATTGAACAGCTGACGATAGAGGAAGTTGAGCGAGTGAAGGCAGCCAGCGATTTGGGCTTGGATTTTTTTTCTACATCGACTGTTAGCGAAGAGGAAGCTGGACAATACGGCATTGACCAGCCGGAAATGGCATTTACAGAAGATCAGCAGGTTAAGGGTTACTATTTTAGTTATCCTAAAGAAGAAAAGACGACACGTTTAACCCAGATTGTTATAAGCTCGCCCAGTTATCATTTATTTGGACTCAGAGTAGGCGATTCAATGGAAAATTTGGAAGTCGCTATGGGAAAGCAAGGGTATAAAATGCTTGAGCCGGAAGAAGACGGCTCTCTGAAATTTCAAAAGTACGAAGTGTATATTCAGTTTGAACCAGGAGCAGAAGCCCCTGTGGTTGAAGAAATAACCTGCTATCTGCCAATGCCCTTTGAAGAAGGAATCGTTTATTAAATCAGAACTTAAAAATGCTAAAGGACACAGCTGCAGGAAGAAAAACTGTGCTGTGTCTTTTCTTCTCAAGCCAGCCGTACTAGAAAGTTTCTTGACATTTTTTTCAGCAATGCTAGTCTGAATAAAGAAAGATTGACAAGAAGAATGGAATGGGATGCAATGAAAAAAATACTAATTGTAGAAGATGATGAAAATATTTGTCAGCTGTTGACTCATTTATTTCAAGATAAATATAATTTGACAGTTGTTCATACAGGGACGGAAGCAGTTCTTCTAATTTCTGATCAGCGTTTTGATTTGGTTCTGCTGGACTTAATGCTGCCCGGAGTAACAGGTGAAAGTGTCTTGCAGATGATTACCAAGCAAAACAGTGTACCAGTAATTATTATGACAGCTGTTAATGATAAGAAAAAGACAGTGGAGCTGTTGAAAAATGGTGCTGCCGATTATATCACGAAGCCGTTTGATATCGAAGAGCTGGAGGCACGCATTGAGGTGCAGCTGCGCAATTCAGTAGTTGAAGAGAAGGCTTACGAACTATTGACGTTTAAAAAGCTTTCTTTAGATCCTGAAAATTATGAGGTGCGACTTGGGGAAGTGAAGCTCGAGGTATCAAACAAGGAGTACCAGCTGTTGGATTTGCTGCTGCGCTACCCAAATAAAATCTATTCCAAAGCCAATCTCTATGAGCGTATTTGGGGAGATTCTTATATTGGCGGTGAAAATACGGTAAATGTTCATCTCAGTACGTTAAGGAAAAAATTGAAGGAAGCTGATCCGGAAACAGAGTATATCGAAACAATCTGGGGAATGGGTATTCGATTAGCAAAGGAGGACAACTGAGATGTGGGTGATACTCAGTGTATTTTTACTGGTAGTAGTTAGCATGTACCTTGTTTTTTTAATTCTTGATTTAAGAAAAATCATTTGCCAGTTTGATTATATTCATGATGAAGATACCAATGCGGAATTAGTTTCCACATCGAAAAATCAGCTGATCCGACAGCTTTTGGATAGTAATAATCAGTTGATTCGTAAGAATAAACGGTATTATCGGGAGCAGAGGCAAAAAGAGAAGCAGCTTCATCAGCTGTTGTCCAATTTGACTCATGATTTAAAAACACCATTAACTGTTTCTTCTGGTTATACCCAGATTTTATTGAAAGACCCTGGTCTGAATGAGCAGAAGGAGATGTTGCACAAAATAGATAATAGTCTTCAATCAATCTCACACTATCTCGGCTATTTGATGGAATATAATTTGATTCAGGAAAAAGGATTGGCACTTAATCTGGAACAGCTAAATCTTTCTGAATTACTTAGAGAAAATTTGTTTACCTACTATGAGGAGTTTCAACTCAGTGCACTGTCGCTAACTATTGATATTCAGGAAGAGGTCTGGCTAATTACAGATCAAACAGTTCTGCAAAGAATTTTTCAAAATATTTTAGGAAATATGCTGAAGCATGGAACGTCATTTGCTGAAATTACGTTACATAAAACAGAAGAAGCAATTGTTTTTGAATTCAAAAATGGTTTGCTGGAGGCTATTGAAGAACCAGCGCTGCTTTTTCAGCGTTTTTTAACGGAGGATCCTTCACGAACCAATAAAAGTACTGGCTTAGGTTTGCATATTGTTAAAGAGCTGGTCGCTTTGATTGATGGAGAAGTACAAATAGATACAGAGAAGGAATTTGAAGTAGTTATCCAATTAAAAAACCAATCAGAAGCCTGAACTAGGCGGCTGATTGGTTTTTTGCTCTTTTAAAAGAAAGTCTTTTTACATTCAAAGCTGACAAATTTCATTCAGTATTTTTTATAATTCTTTTTGTCGAATAGTTAGGGAGCTTCCGAATATAGACAAAAGAATAAGGAGAAGACTAACAATGATATAGGGAACTAGTTCTTTCCCAGAAATGGCGCCAACACCGATTTGCTGAACCAATCCGAAAAAGTCAAAATATTTTAATCCATCAAAGTCAATAAGCATTGCGAATATTTGAATAGCGACTGGGTAAATAACAATAAAAACCGAAGCAATGACGGTACTGCCGCTAAGTACTAAAATCAAGGAAGCTAGGCTGAAAATCACGCTGATGACTAGACTCACACCGATTGCCAGCTTGAAGGTATCCCAGAAGAATCCACCCATATCAATGCCTTCAGCACCATACTTAAAAAAGGCAATCACAGCGGATCCGCAAAAATAAAAAATGGAGGCAACGATGAAACAAGTCAGCTGAATGACATATTTTGAAAGCATAAAGCAAAGTCGACTGACCCCAGAAGTCAAGCTATTTTTATACGTATGCTGTGAAAACTCGTAGCCAAGCAAGATAACGAACAGACCAATTAAAAAGTAAACCAGAAATGGACTGGAAAAGGCAGTATATTGAACAGCTAATGTCAAATTCCAGACAATACTTTTAGAATCTACTAAATCTGTTGTATTTACTCCTACGCTTCCAACTGTTTGACTGATAACAATCAATGCTGCATAGACGATAATCAGAAGAAACGTGATATAAAACCCTTTTGCACGAAATAGACGGTAAAAATCAGCTTTTATTAATCGAATCATTTTAAACCTCTCCTAACTCTTTAACAAGATTTGTATAGTAATTTTCCAGACTGTTTTCTTTTTTGCCGATAAAGGAAACACCAATTCCATTAGTGACTAGCAGCGTATTGATTTTTTCGGTTGAAAGCTCGCCGTCATGAATCCGCAGCTCCAAATCATTGATTACGGTGAACTCCTCGGTAACCTTTTCTTTCAGCAAAACAGAAGCGCCATGAACATCACTTGTATGGATAATAATGTCCTCTGTACATAAATCGTCAAATGCTGCTTTAGAAATCTCTTGAATGACTTCTCCCTGGTGTATGAAGCCAAAACGAGTAGACACATGATAAAGCTCGGTAAGAATATGACTGGAAATTAGAATTGTTGTATTTCTTTCCTGATTAATTTTTTCCAGTAATTCACGAAATTCGATAATAGCGATGGGATCTAACCCGTTGATTGGTTCATCTAGAATGAGGAAGTCAGGATTATTGACAAGTGCCATCGCAATCCCCAGCCGCTGTTTCATTCCTAAAGAGAAATTCTTGAACTTTTTCTTGCCGGTTGCTGCCAGGTTAACGAATTTCAATGTCTCATTAATAACTGAATAATCATGAATGCCTTTTTGAATGCAAATGATTTTCATATTTTCGTAAGCCGACAGCTTTGTAAATGCAACCGGAGCCTCAATAACAGCACCGATATGCTGGAGCGCCTGGCTATAATCCGAACGCTTTTTATCCCGTCCCAGCAGAACAATTTCTCCGCCGGATTCTTTTGATAGATCCGTAATCAGCTTCATAATAGTTGTTTTACCTGAACCGTTACGTCCAATCAGTCCGTAAATATCACCTTTCTTGACATCTAAGGAAACATTTTTTAATGCTTGTTCTTTTCCAAAATTTTTAGATACTTTTTTTAATGAAAGTACTGTTTCATTCATTATTGTTCACTCCTTCTTTCAACATCTTTACTATAGCAATTCTTTCTTAAATGGTCTCTTAAGCAACTATTAAATAACTCTTAAATAGAAAAAATCTCAAAAAAAATATCTGCTGGTAAAAAAGAGATTGAGACAGAAACGGTTAGCTTCAAGCAATAAGCCGGGATTTACGGAAATTGCGCCACAAATTTTTGCTAAATTCCGGCTTATTGCCAAAGAAGTTGTTTCTATCTCACCGTTTATTCGGATTTAAGCGTACGAAAAGTCTGGGAATTTAGTTCTGTCCCAGATTCTTGATTATTGATAATAAGTCATATAAGAGTTGAAGGTTATATTAAAAAATAGCTGTTCTTATCTGTTCATATCGAAAAAATGGTGGGAATAAAACAGAGGCATTCAGAGCTCTAGTAGTGGTGAAATATAAGAAGATATAAAATGAATGAGATACAATAAGACATTCTTGTTAACCAGACTAGGTAAAATTACGGTATGAGTAAAGGTGATAAATTATCTGGTTGGCACAACAAAGATATCCGTGTAAAATATAAGTGTAAAAAGGTTTGATAGACATGCTCAAAAATACAGGGATGGGAGTTAAAAAGAAATGAAAAAATGGAATAAATTAATTTGTTGTAATTTAATATTAATGACAGTTATGTATACAGGGAGCCCAATCTTAACCTATGCGGTTGAAAAAAATACAACTGAGGAGACGTTAGCTACTGAATCATCAAATAGTGAGTTGCAGCAATCAAATCCCATAGAAGATCAAGGTCATGAAACAAAAGATAGTATAGAAGACGATTATACTAATTCAACAATGGAATCAATAGAAAGTTCAAATGATGCACAAAAAATGTATGTAGTTGCAGATTTGTCAGCTTTTATTGATAGGGAAGTAAAGGTTACTCCAGAATCTGAATCAAATGTGCAATTAGCTGAAGCCGAAAGCGGCGATGCTTACATTGATAAAAAAGAGTCTACGGTTAATCAAAATGTCATTTTACATTTAACAGAAGATGGATGGTATACAATCCGAAATAGTATAACAAACAATTATTTAACAGTATTAGATACCGATGATGCTGCAGCAAAATCTCTTTACTATACAGTAGCACAAGGTACAGATACTCAAAAGTGGCGTTTAGTTAGTGAAGAAAACGGAGCGTATCTCATACAATCAAAAAATAATCTGTTCTTGAAAATAGCGGATTCAAATAAATTACAAGTAACTAGTGAAGGGGAGGAACAACGATGGAAGCTGGAATTTCCTCCCGCTGATAGTCAAGTAAGTGAAGAAACAACTACTTCTACCACCGTTGAAGCAACTAGTGAAAGTAGTGAAGAGGTTGAGAAATATGAAAGTGCTGCTGCTTCGGTTAATGTAGTAACAACAACTTCAGTAAGTGAGTCAAAAATAAAAATTACTATTGCTAATCTAGAAGGGACCAATGTTTCAAATGTAAAGTTTCCCACATGGAGCAACACAAATGGTCAAGACGATATTATCTGGTTGAATGGGACGCGTAATCCCGATGGATCGTGGTCAGTTATTGTAGATTCAGCTGATTTTAAAGATAGTGGACTTTTCCAAACGCATATCTATGTAACAGAAAATGGCCGTGATAAAGGTGTTGGTAAAACAAGTTATAGTTTAGAGGCACCGCCAGCGAATGTGATAACAACAACTTCAGTAAGTAAAACAAAAATGAAAATTACTATCGCTAATTTGGAAAGTAAGAATGTTTCCAATGTAAAGTTCCCAACGTGGAGCAATACGAATGGTCAAGACGATATTAAATGGTTGAACGGAACCCGTAATTCCGATGGATCGTGGTCAGTTATTGTAGACTCAGCTGAGTTCAGACATAGCGGACTGTTCAACACACATGTTTATATAACAGAAAATGGGCGCGATAAAGGTGTTGGTAAAACAAGTTATAGTTTAGAGGCACCGCCAGCGAATGTGATAACAACAACTTCATTGAGCAAAACAAGAGTAAGGGTGACTATCGCAAACCCAAATGGAGGAAATGTTTCCAATGTGAAGTTCCCAACGTGGAGCAACACAAACGGTCAAGACGACATCAAATGGTTGAATGGAACCCGTAATTCCGATGGGTCGTGGTCAGTTGTTGTGGATTCATCTGATTTTAGAAATGGTGGAGTGTTCAATACACATGTCTATATAACGGAAAACGGTCGTGATAAAGGTGTTGGTAAAATAAGTTACAGTTTAGAATTACCATCAAATGTGATAACCAAAACCTCATTGAGTAAAACGAAAATGAGAGTGAGAATTTATAATCTTAGTGGTGGGAATATTTCCAATGTGAAGTTTCCAACGTGGAGCAATACGAACGGCCAAGACGATATTAAATGGTTAAATGGTACTCGTCATTCTGATGGATCATGGTCAGTCGTTGTGAACTCAGCTGATTTTAAACATGGCGGGCTTTTCCATACACACATTTATGCAACGGAAAATGGTCGTGATAAAGGTGTAGGCTCAACAAGCTATAATTTAGAACAAGATGAAGTTGCTATTCGTCTGTCCAAACCTCCATATTACTACTCTCAATTGGATGGGCGTTGGAGTAATCTTAATTACGGAATCGCTAATTTAGGAGCAGCTGGTTGTGTGCCTACGAGTATGGCAATGATTTTAAGAGGTCACTTTGGAGTCAATGTTTCTCCTATAGACACAGCCAATAGAATTTATAGTTACGGCGGGTTCAATCAAAAGTACTTTGGTGCTTCTGGAATTGATTTTGTAAAAGGGATGAATTCTTATGGTAGAACAGTCTTAACGGTTAATAGTTTGTCAGAACTAAATGATTATTTAGCTAAAGGTTACCCAGTAGTCATGTTTGTAAATGTTGGGATTGGGCATGCGATTGTTACACAAGGGTATTCTAATGGTAAAACAACCGTTTATGATCCATATGGCAAACAGTTTTATAATGGGGCTGTATCAACAAGCCATTTATGGAATACGCCTTCTAATGATTCGATTGACTGGTCGGCAGGTCGACCATACTTTGTTATTAAATGATGAAAGAGGTATGTATGAATAGTAAATTAATAGTAGTTGTTTCTATTTTTGTGCTAATCACCATTGCTGGTTGTACTAAAAATACAGAGACGAATACTGACAAAAGTCAAGAAACGAAAAGTAATGAAGTTATTATAGATAGCTCCACAATTGATAGCTCAGATATAGATGACATTAGAAAAGAAGAACCGTCAAATACGGTTTCACAACTCAGACGTAAGCTTTATGAAGCAGGTGTTAATTCTAGTCAGATAACAGATTCTATGCTTGAACAGTATGAAAAAGAAGCTGCTGAAAAAAATATTGATTTTGCTGAGTATGTGAAAGAAGAAGTAAACAAGTAAAAAGATGAGCAAATTCCTTATAACTAGGGATTTGCTCTTTTAGTTTATAATGGTAAGAGTAATGAGTTGAGGTTGTGACAAAAGTTTGGGAATTCATTTATATCCCAGAGCCATTTTCACTATTAATCAAGAAGAAATTTCTGAAAACCTACCGTTTTTGCTTAAGGTAAAAAAATTACGTGTTCATTTTTCGAATGCAAAATCTTTCTAAAAGGAGTATTCTCAGAGAAGCAATGATGAGTAGAACATTTAATTAGAAGACAGATATGCATAGAGAGGACGAGCTGTAATGATAAAAAACGAGAAAATAAAAAGAGAATACTATCAGGCTTTACTGGAACGTAAAACGGAATACGACGGTATCTTTTTTGCAGGAATTAATACAACTGGCGTTTTCTGTCATGCGACCTGTCCAGCCAGAAAGCCTAAATATGAGCATTGTCAATTTTATGAGACAGCTGAAGAAGCATTGCTATCGGGCTTTCGTCCTTGTAAAAGATGTCATCCATTGTCTTATCCTAGGACAATTCCAGAAATCGTTCAAAAAATGGTTGATTTAGTAGAAGAGCAGCCGGAAAAGCGTTGGATGGATAGAGACTTTACTGCCCTTGGTATTCATTCTGCTACTGCTCGAAGACAGTTTAAAAAAGTTTATGGGATGACGTTTGTTCAGTTTGCCCGGGCAAGAAGGATGGGGATTGCAATGAAAACAATTAAAAAAGGCGAAAAAATCATAGATACACAGCTGGATGCCGGTTATGACTCAGCAAGCGGTTTTCACGATGCGTTCACAAAAATCATGGGACGTAAGCCTAATCAATCCAAAGAAATCATTGTTCTTTATGCTGATTGGATTGATACTACTTTAGGACCAATGCTGAGCCTTGCGGATGATGACTATCTTTATTTACTGGAATTTGTTGACCGGAGAGGCTTGGAAAGAGAAATTGAGCGCTTAAGAAATCGGCTGAATGCGCAAATTATTCCCGGAAAGACTCAAATTTCCAAGCAAATAGCAGAGGAGCTACACCAGTATTTTGACAAGAAGCTAAAAAGCTTCCAAACACCCTATAAACTGATTGGTTCAGAATTTCAAAAGAGTGTCTGGCAGCAGCTGCTACTGATTGATCGAGGAGAAACAACCAGCTATAAAAAGCTGGCAGACCGCTTAGATAAACCCAAGGCCGTACGAGCAGTAGGAACTGCTAACGGCTGTAATCAGCTGGCAATTCTGATTCCTTGCCATCGAGTGATTCAAACTAGCGGAGGCTTAGGCGGTTATGCTGGTGGATTAGAACGGAAAAAGTGGCTGCTGAACCACGAGAAAAATTATGAACAGATGCTTTAGCTGGTGAAGGTGGTTAAAGGAAGTGTGACAAAAGTGCAATCCTTATTTCCGAAAGAGCCGCTTCTGGAAGAAGAGTTATCCGAATTTCAGGAATGAAAACGCATAATGTCATCCCTTTATATGATGATAAAGCAACAGCTAAGCAATGATAGGTTGGAAATGTCTACTATAAATGGAGTTAGATAGGTATTCATTCTTTGCTTCGTTAAAATCACGAATAAGAGCTGAAATAGAAGCAGGTCGTTCTGATTTGAGAATTTCTAAATGAAGACTTAATGTATGGTGTGGAACACAATCATAATCTTTTTCTTTTTTTTCCTTCCGTGATATACTTCTTTCGATTAAAGAAAGGGAGAGAATATATGATTTCAAAAAAATTAGCATTACTTGGTTTAGTAGGAGCAGCAACAATTGCTTTAGGAGCCTGTGGCGCTGACAACGATAAAAAAGACAGCTCAGCTTCATCATCTACAATGGAGATGAGTACAGCTGGCAGCAGCGAAACAGATGTAGTTTCAACAGCTTCAGTCAGTGATGATCCTGCAGTTCTTGAGGAAGCATTATCTAAAGACGGCAACTGGATTGTTGCGGCAACGAAAGATGTTGACTTCACAAAAGATGTAACTGTTTCAGGAGAGTTCCATGATAAAGGAGAAGACAGCGGCGATATTTACAGAAAGCTAGCGTTGTATTCTCAAGATGCAGACCGTAATGTCACTGCAGAATATACAATTACAGTGCCTACATTGACAGTTGAATCTGAAAACTTTAACATTGTTCACGGAACTGTAAAAGGTGATATCGTTGTTAAAGCAAATGGCTTTGTATTGAACGGTGCCAAGGTTGAAGGAAATGTTACATTTGAAAAACAAGAATTTCAAGATTCAGCGACGCTTGATGAAGATGGTGCGTCTGTAACAGGTGATGTTACAGTTAGCGAATAAGACCAGCTTAGCTGTTTTGCTGAATAGAAAAAAAGAAGCTTAGAGTGCTTTTGATAGATAGCACTCTAAGCTTCTTTTATATTGTAAAATAGATGAAATTTTTCCAATGATTTTTGACTTTAATTGTCTATCATAGTAATCTAATAAGGGCTTTGTTATGATTTTCACGAGAGGTTGAGAAAGGAGTTTATCCTGTGGGATATATAGAATTTCACGGTTTATCAAAGCGGTATCCGAAAAAGGAGCAATGGGCGCTGAAAGAGTTTCAGCTTTCTATGGAGCGTGGCGAGTTTTTGGCGATTGTCGGTCCAAGCGGTAGTGGAAAATCGACATTACTAAATGTTCTGACTGGATTTGAGGATGCAACAGCAGGCAGCTTCATTTTAGAGGGGGAAGATGTGACGAATCGTCCGCCAAAGAACCGGAATATTTCTTTGGTTTTTCAAGAGTATGCGTTATTCCCTCATATGACAGTGAAGGAAAATATCTCTTTTGGAATGAAAATTCGTAAAGAGGGAAAACAATATATAGAAGAAAAGGTAAAATGGGCAGCTGAAAAGCTGGAGCTGAAGGAATTGCTTCAAGAGAAACCGAAGCATCTTTCTGGAGGTCAGCGGCAGCGTGTAGCATTAGCCAGAGCTATTGTGCGGGAACCCAAATTATTCTTATTAGACGAACCATTATCAAATCTTGATGCGAAGCTGCGGGAGCAAACAGGTGCCTTGATTCGTCAGGTTCATGATCAGCTTGAAGCCACAACGATTTTTGTCACCCATGCCCAGGATGAAGCGATGTCTTTGGCCGACCGAATTGTGGTAGTTAAGGATGGAGCGATTCAGCAAATCGGTACGCCAAAAGAGATTTACGAGCGGCCTGACAATTTATTTGTGGCGCGTTTTATTGGCCGGCCGGAAATCAATTGTTTAGCCGGAGAGCTTCTGGCAGACGGTTCCTTACGAGTAGGGCAGCAGATTATCGGGCAGGGCTTTGATTATGTACCAGCTCAAAAGGTGACCGCCGCCATTCGAAGCGAGGATTTGGCAATTGTAGCCTCTGAAAAAGACAGCTTAAAGGGCTCTGTTCAGTCTATTCGTTATTTAGGCAGTGATTTGCTGGTATCTATTCTATGGGGAGAGGTTCCCTTGATAATCAGAACGGCACCAGACGCAGAGGTTACAGTTGGTCAGGAGATTTACTTTTTAATAAATCAAAGCAAAATACTTGTTTTTAGCAATGAAGATAATCAAAAATTAAATGTATTATAGTATGGAGGAAAAAACATGAAAAAAATTGTTGCAGCAGTCAATGTGGTGGGATTAAGCTTGTTACTTGCAGCTTGCGGATCAGGTAGTACAAAGAAAGAAACACAGGATAATGGAAAAATCAGCGGCGAAATCACAGTGGTGACAAACCGGACAGATGCAGACGAGCTGTACGAAAAAATGGAAGCAGCCTTTAAGAAAAAATATCCGGAAGTAACAGACATTAAATGGGAATCATCAGGAACTGATTACGACCAGTATATTATGACTCGGATGAATACGAAAGATTACGGTGATGTTGTGTTTATTCCTTTTTCAATGGCAGGAACGCCGGAAGAATATGAAAAATATTTTGAGCCGCTTGGTAAAGTAGAAGAAATGGAAAAAGACTACATTGATGTTACAGAAGCCGATTTTGAAGATACGGCTTATGGTTTACCTACAGTGCTAAACTCATTAGGACTGGTTTATAATCAAGAGGTTTTTGATAAGGCAGGTATTAAAGAACTGCCGACATCAACAGAAGAGTTAGTAGAAGCTGCTGAAACGATTAAAGAAAAAACAGGAGCAGTTCCTTTCTATACAAATTATCAGCGTTTAGCTGTTTGGGCGGGGGCGTTATCTTCTTATGGAGGGGAAGACTTTAAAGCAGCGGTACTAGAAGAAGGAACCGCGTTTGCAGAGGGACAGCCAATTCGTGAAGTGATGGATTTAATTTATGATTTAGCATCTAAAGGTCTCATCGAGTCAGATCCGATTACTTTGGAAGGTCAACAAGCACAACAGCAGCTGGCTGATGGGAAAATCGCGATGCTGATGAGTGGTTCTCAAGATGTAGCTCCAATTCAAGCACTGACTAAAACAGAAGACACTATCAAGATTATGCCGTTTCCTGTGTTATTAGAGGGCAAAACCAGCCTGGCATTGGGCGCGCCTTCTGTAGTAGGAATCAATAAAAATTCAGAAAACAAAGCCGCAGCAAAAGCATTTATGGAATTTTTCATTTCACCTGAGAGCGGGTTTGCTGAAGACATGGGCGGTATGACACCAGTCAAAGCAGCGTTGAATGAGGAAGAAAAGCAATTGGTTGATGAAAATAATGTCATTTTAACAGCGCCTGCAGCTTCTACAAAAGTAGAGACAACCTATACAGCGATTGCTAATGAAGCCGGTATTGCCCGGCTGACAGATGCCTTGCAAAAAGTAGTAAATATTGGGCTATATCCTGATCAGAATGAAAGCTACGAAGAGTACGTAAAGACCTTAGAAGAAAAATGGGAAGCAGCAGCTAAAAACCATGAATAAAAGACTGACCAAGGAGGAGAAGAGAATTATTTTTCTCTTTCTCCTTTTACCTGTTTGTCTGATGATTATTTTTGGTCTTTTACCTGTTTTCATGCTGATTTATAACAGCTTTACTGATTGGGATGGTCTTTCTAGTGAAAAGAATTTTATAGGCTTTACAAATTACCTCACGATTTTTAAAAACCCAATATACTTCGCAGCATTTAAAAATAATCTTTATTATTTAGGCTCAGGCCTGCTGCAGATTGTTTTAGCGCTGTTGCTGGCAGTGCTTCTTTCGACGAAAACAAGAGGAAAAACGGTGTTTAAAGCATTTTTTGTTTTTCCAATTCTAATCAGCGGTGTTGCAGTATCCATGATTTTTCGTCTTTTTTTTGAGCCAGACGGCTCATTTGATCAGCTGCTGAATTTTCTACATCTGAACGGTACGATTCGTTACTGGCTAGGTGATCCAAGAATTGTAAATCTCACGTTGGCATTTATCTCATTATGGCGGCACTTGGGAACTAGTTTCTTACTTTATTTTGCTGCGGTCCAGAGTATACCGGAGGTCTATTATCGAGCCGCAGAGCTGGAAGGTGCTTCATTTTGGCAGCAGCTGCGCTGGATTATTCTCCCGAATATTCGAACAGTTTTGAAGCTTAACTTTGTTTTGTTGACTATTGGAGCTGTTTCTGCCTTTGAAATTCCACTGGTGATGACAAATGGTTCAAATGGCACAATGACATTTTTACTACAGACGATGAAAACAGCCTTTGATCAAAAACTGGTTGGTCTAGGCTCAGCCATGGCGGTGTTAATGACGCTGCTTATCATTGCGTTGAGTCTAGTTCAACAGAAATTCCAACAGGAGGAAACGACATGAAGCAGTTGACAGGAACTATTTTCAAATACTTCTTTTTGCTTGCCTGGCTGTTTATCTGTCTGTACCCATTGTTGACGGTTCTTTTTGGCTCATTTAAAAGCTATGAAGAGTTTAATGCCAGCTCAGGTCTTGCTCTTCCCGAGAGTTTAAACCTTGCCAACTATCAGCAGGCGTTCCAGCAGGGAAAGATTTTGACGGGGTTTGTGAATACTTTTATTCTGGTATTCTGTGGAGTAGTCGGTAGTGTGCTGATTGGGTCGATGACTGCCTATATCTTAAACCGTTTTGATTTTCCTTTTAAAAAGCTGCTTATCGGAGGCTATTTCTTATTATCAATGGTTCCCATGGTGGTGTCGCAAATCTCTACGTTTCGGATTATTGTTGCTTTGGGCTGGTACGACCGGTTGATTGCTCCAGTGATTATTTATCTGGGAGCAGATGTTGTAATGATTTTTATTTATCTACAAATGTATGAGAAGATACCAAGAGAATTGGATAAAGCAGCGCTTTTAGAGGGAGCCAGCTATTTTCAGGTTTATTGGAAAGTACTTTTTCCACTATTGTCTCCAGCTACAGCCACAGTCAGCATGCTAAAGATGATTAGTATCTACAACGACTTCTATTTGCCTTTTCTCTATTTACCGGGAGAAAAACATGGAACAGTAGCCACTGCCCTGTATCGGTTTATTGGACCGAATCAAACAAACTGGCAGGTGATTTGTGCCCTTCTAGTGATTAGTGTTCTGCCCATGCTGCTTTTCTATCTGGTGCTGCAAAAGTATATTTATAATGGTTTGGCCGGAGGTGTAAAGGGATGATAAAAGAGGCAGTCATTTATTTATGGGGCTTTGCCAAACGAAGCTATACAGTGATGGAAATTCGCACGGGCTTTGCAACCGGGCTACCGGTACTTAGCGGCGGTTTGTTTGGGGCTTGCCTGTCAGGTGAGCTAAAGATTGTTGAGCTGGTTTTATTTACGATTGCTGGTTTTTGTTTTAATATCATCGCAAATACAGCGAATGAAATCCGTGCCTATATAGCCAATGAAGAAAATGAAGAAACCTTTACGGGGCATGCAGGCAGCGAGGGCTTGGTTAGAGGTGATGCCAAATTTATTGATGCAGTGTTAGTTTTATTACTGATGCTGGGATTAGGCGGGGGTAGTGGACTTTTGCTGGTCTGGCTGACTAAAAGTGTGGGTCTGTTTGTCTGGGGCGTGCTCTCTGTCCTTGCGGCGTTTACCTATTCATTGGGACCCAAGCCATATTTGTTGTTTCCTGTAACAGAGCTGGTTTCCGGCTTTTTCGTTGGAGGTTTAAGCTGTTATCTGTCCGCATATATTCAAGCTGGGGGAAATAGCTGGTCAATTTTGTGGTATAGCTTGATTTCTATGATTTTTACTATTTTTCTGATGTCCACAAATAATATTGGGGATTATAAAAAGGATATGGGTGTTCGTCGGACACTTCCTCATGTCATTGGTTTTCGCCGGGCAATTCTATTGTTGATTCCTGAAGCAGGAATCATGGTCGCTGCCTGGACAGCTCTTTTGTTTATTGGCGCGATTCCGTGGTGGCAGTACCTGGTTGGCTGGCTGATTTTTTATCGGCAGGGATATGTGAACTGGTATAAAGACTATTATCATATTCAGGAGGTTTATCCGGAAATGGGGAGAGAATACGGTCCTCGTCCATTGCTGTTAATCTATCATTTTCACGGCTGGATGAGCCTTATCTTTTTGATTCAGCTATTGGGAGGCGGAAACATATGACAAAAATTCGTTTGTATCAAAATAAAACCAATCCGCTGGTATTACCGATTGTTTTAGCAGATAGGCTAGGATATTTTGATAGGTATCAGACAGTAGTGGATTTGGAATTAGCAGAAAGCTTTCAGTTTCATTCAAACAAGAGCTTTGTAGACAATGAAGTTGATGGAGTGATGGGAGATTTGACTTTTTTCTTTGACTATTTAAAGCAAGGGAAAGAAGCGGTGGTTACTTCTACTTTAACACGCACTATTCAATTGATTGGCTATCCTGAAGCTTTGAAAAAAAGGGGACTGCGTGTTGGGGCCGCCAGAAAAGGGCTGTTTCCATTTTTTATGGACTATGACTTAAAAGAGATGCTTGAAGATCCTGAAATCGTTTGGATTGATAATACTTATGAACGGATAAACGCATTGGAGAATAAAGAGATTGATGCGCTGGTTGCTATTGAGCCTTTCATTACACAAATCAGAAAGCTTTTGCCAACTGCTGTTTTTTGGGATTCTGCTGCCAGTGATAAAACAATGGTTATGTGGTGTTTTGACAAGGCGTTTTATCAAAAAAATCCGCTGCTGGTAAAAAATTTTCATTTAGCATTGGAGGCAGCAGCAGCTGATTTTAATCAGCTTTCACCAGATGAAAAAATTAGGCAGTGTCTGGAAGTTGCCGACTATAGCCAAGAGGCAGCAGAAGAGATGGTTCATTTCATGTTTGAACCGCAGAAAAATTATTCTGTCCGAGATTTTGAACTGTTGGCTAATTGGCTGGCAGAGGACGGTCAGCTAGCTGAATCATTGAAAGGTAAGGACTACATTGCACAGATTTATACTGAGTGAAAAGAAAAGGAGACAAAAACAGATTTCTGTCTTGTCTCCTTTTTTCTAATTATCTTAATACATCCAGCACTTCTTCATAAGCTTCAACTTGGGCATATAGGCGCTGAATCTGCAGCTCATTTTCAATGTAGTTGATTGAGTTTCCAAGGTGCTCCTGACGACGGTCTTCCAAGCGTTCTACTTCTTTTTTTGCTTCATTCGCTAGTTTTGTAACTTTTTCAATTGATTCTGACATGATTCATTCCTCCAAACGTTCACTTCTGTATAAATCTTTTAAAAGATCCGAGAAATCCTGCTGCTTTCTTTTAAAGGCTTTATATAAGTTAAGCCTACTCCTATCGGAGAATAGATACAAAAATTTGGCTTTCATTTTTCAGAAAAAGGTTAATATTTTGAAAGTTAATTTAGCAGTGCCAGTCCAATTGAGAGATAGGAAGCAAAGCAGATCCAGAGAAAATAGGGAATAAACAGGCGTGCAGCCCAAATTTGTACACGATAGAAAAGTACAATAGACAGCAGAATCAGACCTGCTAAAGCCAAACAAAGAATGGCTCCTATCCACATGTATTCTCCACCAAAGAAAATCAGACTCCAAATAAAGTTGACCATTAGCTGTATGACAAACAAAAGGATGGCTTGCTGCTTATTTTTTTGGCGGGCATCCGCTGTAATGAGTAGATATAAGCTCACACCAATTAAAAAATAAAGAACAATCCAAATGATTCCTACCCAACTACCCGGTGGCGAAAAAGGTGGTTTTGTCATGGCAGCATATTGTCCGCGAATATCGCCTGCCAATAAGCCGGATAGGCTGCCGACGAGTTCCACACCGATAATACAAGCTATCAATGAGCTGATTTGCTTTCCAGTTACTTTCATAAATAGTCTCTCCCTTCTATTTTAGTGTACATAATTATCAGGAATTTATCGAAAATATGGCTTGAAAATTAGCTGAACAGCGTAAAAACAGTCTGGCTAAAGTGAGAAGTTCACTAGCTTAGCCAGACTGTTTCTGTGTTAGGCTGCCACTGGGTTATTCGGAAGCAGTGGTCTATTTTTGGCATATTTTTTTGTTACTCTGTTGTAAAGCGATACGTTGTCCGGTGCTCAGGTAGCGAATCCGATGTATAGTCAATAGAGCCCCATTGTGGATGATGCACAAGATCAGGGATTTCCTGTGTTTCTAAGGCGATGCCATAATTGCTGTGCATCGGTCTTCCGTTTACTATGAAAGGCGCATTAAAATCTGTTGTTGAGAAGACAACGACACTTTGTCGACTAGTAGTTATTTCCATACGCCTCCCGCTGACAGGGTCGGATAGAAGGAGCTGAGCTGGGACTGTGTCCAGAATGAATACGTCGTCTAGACCCTTAGGAATCTCCTTCAAGAAATGACTGAGTGGTTTAGACGTTGTGAAATCAAAGGGCGTACCCTGAACGTTTTGCAGCTCTCCAGTAGGCAGTTTATCATTATCCGTTACTACGCGCTGTTTTGCTTGGATTTGCAACAGCTGTTCATCAATGTCCCGCTTTCCGTTGCCGGAAAGATTGAAATAAGCGTGATTTGTAGGATTAATCAAGGTATGAGCAGCTGTCTGATAAGTCATTTTCATAAGCAGTGTGTCTTTGGTTAATTCATACGTGGCAGCAACTGTGATGGGTCCGGGATAGCCGGAAAGATTGTCTGTCAGAGAAAAGCGAACGCCAACCCGGTCAATTTCCTGAAAGGTTTGATAGTCCCAATATTGAAAAGACCAGCCCTGAGAGCCGCCGTGGATATGGTGTTTTCCTTCATTTTGTTCCAGCTGAACAGCCCCCCATTTACCTTCCCTCGTTCTACCAGCCACAGGTCCGACAACAGCACCAAAGAATGCCTGATCCTTTAAAACATCAAGAGGCTCATCGTGAGAGAGAAGAATATTCTCAGAAGCTCCAGAACGATCCGGCGCAAAAAGCTGATAAAGGCGTGCACCTAAGTTCAAAAAACTAACCTTTAACTTTTCGTTTTCTAAGACAATCAAATCCAGCGAATCATAATAGTTTTTATGAATGTGTGTTTTCATTTTTGTGCTCCCAGACATTTTTCAGATAAGCATAGGTTAATTCAGCAGTAGAAGGAAGCAGAGGAATGTCACTGCCTAGATCCTCAGCTTTACCGATACCTACAGGGAGTGCACCGCTGGCTTTGATTGCCGTAATTCCCGCCTGAGAATCTTCAATACCTATACAGGCGTTTACAGGCACATTTAACTGCTCAGCCGCTGCTGCAAAAATATCTGGTGCCGGCTTTCCGGCAGCGACAGATCCAGGGTCAACAATCGTATCAAAGTATGAAGACAGGGACATCTTGTCCAGCAGAACTGGTCCGTTTTTACTGGCAGAAGCTAGTGCTGTTTTAACACCTGCTTTTTTTAGGTCCTGCAACAATTTTAAGATACCCGGATAGATATTTTCCGGTGAAATCTGCTGAATCATTTCAACGTAATTATCATTTTTTCTTTTAGCAAATGCGGTAAACTCTTCTGGAGAGTAAACGTCTGTCTGTCCGCCGTAGGCCAGAATTAAGTTTAGAGAATCTTCACGGCTCACGCCTTTCAGCTGCTCATTGAAGCCTCTGTCGATGGAAATTCCCAGCTCCTCACCCAACTTTTTCCAAGCAAGATAGTGGTATTCTGCAGTGTCAGTGATTACTCCGTCTAAATCAAATAGTACGCCTTGAAACATTTGTTTCTCCTCCTTAAAATATCTGATTGAGCTACTTTTCTGTTGTTTTTTGAATTGCTGTGATGATTTCATTTTCCAATGTATATTTTTTCCCATAGATATTGAGAGACAGTACCTCTCCCTTCAGTAGGGTAATTGTAATGGTCTCTTGGACCTGAATGTTTAATAAACGTCCGCGATAGCTAATATGGAAGCTGTAGCTTGTCCAGTTTTTTGGTAAGAACGGGGCGAAACTTAATTGTTCTCCGGCCGTTTTCATTTGAGCGAAGCCTTGAACAATAGCAAGCCAGCTACCCGTCATTGACGTAATGTGAAGACCGTCATCGGTATCATTGTTGTAGTTGTCTAAATCCAGACGGGCTGTTCGCTGATACATTTCCACTGCCTTCTCTTCCATTCCTAGTTCAGCTGCTAATACAGCATGGATACTTGGGGAAAGGGAAGACTCATGAACCGTCATCGGTTCGTAAAAGTCAAAGTTCTTTTTCTTTTCTTCTAGGCTAAAGTCTTCACCGAAAAAGTAGATGCCCTGTAAAACATCCGCCTGTTTGATGAAGCAGGAGCGCAGAATCTTATCCCATGACCAGTTCTGATTCAGCGGCAGTTCTTCGGCAGCTAATTCAGCAACGGGTTTCAGTTCTTTGTCGAGAAAAGTATCATGCTGAACAAAAATACCTTGTTCTTCATCAAATGGATAATACATATTTTCGATAATATCCTGCCAAAGCTTCTGTTCGTCCCTGGTTAATTTGATTAAAGCTTGTTGCTCATGCGTTTGATAGCTTTCCAGCGTATATTTCAATACCCAGGCAGCGATTGTATTGGTGTACCAGTTATTGTTAACATTATTTTCATACTCGTTAGGTCCAGTTACTCCATGAATCATGTATTTTCCTGCTTTTTTTGAATAATGAACCCGATCAGCCCAAAAGCGGGCAACTTCAGTTAGAACCTCCAGCCCTTTTCCAGCCAGATAAGAAGTATCGCCAGTGTAGTTTGTGTAGTTATAGATTGCATAGGGGATGGCGCCGTTTCTATGGATTTCTTCAAAGGTAATCTCCCACTCGTTATGACATTCTACACCGGTAAAGGTAACCATTGGATACAAAGCTCCCGCCAGTCCCTGTTGCTGGGCATTGTGTTTTGCCTGCGGCAGCTGATTATGCCGGTAGGTCAACAGATTTTCCGTAACTTTAGGGTCTGCCAGTGCTAGATAAAGCGGGACAGCATAGGCTTCAGTATCCCAGTAGGTTGCACCACCGTACTTCTCACCAGTAAAACCTTTAGGTCCGATATTTAGCCGCGGATCTTCGCCGTAATAGGTAGAAAATAGCTGAAAGAGGTTAAAGCGGATGCCCTGCTGTGCTTCGTCATCTCCTTCGATGACTACGTCAGCCAGTGCCCAGCGTTTAGCCCAAGCTGCTGTCTGAGCGGCTTTTGCTTCTTCAAAGCTCTGGGTATTCAACTCGGCCAAAAGCGCCAAGCCTTTGGCAACTTGCTGGTCTTCTTCAATATCTCGGCTTGTCAAAACGACGGCCTGCTTAGTTAATGCAGCTTTATCCCCAGTTTGCAGCTTGAAATCAAACTGTTCTGATACACACAATTCTGTCACAATTTTTTGCTTTTGACTTATTGGAAATGGCGTGTTTGTCATCAAGCTAGTTACGACAAAGCGTTCAATTCCAAATGTATTATCAGCTGTACGAACAGTTAGATAGTTTTCAGCCTCTGTTTCAGAACTAATTGCTCTTTGCTCCCAAAACATTTCTTCGTAGTTGCTGTCTTCATTGTGCACATTATTATCGAGACGTGAGACAACCCGCAGTGTTCCGGCGCCATTCAGAACTTCCGCAGTCATCTTTATCAAAGCAGCTTCTTTTATTGTTAGACTCAGAAATCGTTCAAACTGAAAGCGGACAGTCATGTTGTCAACTGTAACGGTGAAGCTTCTTGTGACGATACCGTTTTTCATATCCAGCTCCAGATAGAAATCAGAGGGAGCAATTAGGGCTAAATCGACTGGGGTATCATTGATAAATAAGCTGAATGCAGAAAAATTGATTGCATTAATGACTTTACCAAAATATTCAGGGTAGCCATTTTTCCACCAGCCAACGCGTGTTTTATCTGGATACCATATACCAGCAAGATATGTTCCTTGATGGTGGTCTCCGGAATAGTCTTCTTCAAAATTACCTCTCATTCCCATATAACCGTTGCCAATACTAGTTAGAGATTCCTGTAATCTCATATTCTCTCTATTTAAATCAGTAGTAGTCAGTTTCCATGGATCAATGGTGAATAGTCTTTTTAGCTGCTTCATGGGTTTCACTCCTTATGGTAGATATCTCTTTGTATGCTATCAGAATAAACGCAATCGATTGCGTTGTCAACCGGAAAATTAATTTTTAAAATAGAAATGCTTGTAAAGTCTATTTAAAATAGATATAGATAAAAATAATGTTTTGGGTTTACATTTCATAAAAGAGGTTATATAATAAGTTTACGAAATCGATTGCGTTAATTGGAAACATAATTAGTTAAGTTAGTAAGAAGGAGTGAAAACAATGAAGAAATTTATCAACTTTGAATTTTTACAGAAATTTGGAAAGGCTTTAATGGTTGTTGTGGCAGTAATGCCAGCAGCCGGACTAATGATTAGTTTGGGGAAATCCTTGCCGCTAATCAATGCTGATTTAGGATTTTTAGTAACAACAGGTGGTGTGATTGAAAATATTGGTTGGGCTATTATTGGAAATTTACATCTTTTATTCGCACTTGCCATTGGCGGAAGCTGGGCGAAAGAGAAGGCCGGCGGAGCATTTGCCGCAGGAATTTCCTTTGTATTGATTAACCGTATTACAGGTTCAATCTTTGGTGTAACGTCTGACATGCTGAATAATGAAGAAGCATTCACCCATACGCTTTTCGGCACTAAGATTATGGTTAAAGGATTTTTTACTAGTGTATTAGAAGCGCCAGCGTTAAATATGGGTGTATTCGTCGGAATTATTGCCGGCTTTGTAGGAGCAGCTGCATTTAATAAGTACTATAATTACCGGAAGCTGCCGGATGCCCTGTCTTTCTTTAATGGCAAGCGGTTCGTTCCTTTTGTAGTTATCGCCTGGTCTGTTTTGGTATCTCTAGGTTTAGCTGTTGTCTGGCCTTACATCCAAGCCGGCATCAACAACTTTGGTTTGTGGATTGCTCAATCGCAGGAAACAGCACCGGTTCTGGCACCATTCTTATATGGTACACTGGAACGTCTGCTTTTACCGTTCGGGCTTCATCACATGCTAACAATCCCCATCAACTACACGCAATTAGGAGGAACCTACGAAATTCTTTCCGGCGCACAGGCTGGTACACAGGTTTTCGGACAAGACCCGTTGTGGCTGGCATGGGCGACCGATTTGGTCAACTTAAAGGATGCTGGTGATACAAGTCAATATGCGTATGTACTAAGCAACTGGACACCGGCCCGATTCAAAGTAGGACAAATGATTGGTTCATCTGGTATTTTGATGGGGATGGCACTGGCAATGTATCGCAATGTCGATGTTGACAAACGGCACAAATATAAATCAATGTATGTATCTGCTGCTTTAGCTGTTTTTCTAACAGGGGTGACTGAGCCGCTGGAATTCATGTTTATGTTTGCAGCTGTTCCTTTATATGTTGTTTACTCTGTGATTCAAGGGATGGCCTTTGCACTGGCAGATATCATTTCTTTACGTGTCCATTCTTTTGGAAATATTGAACTGCTGACACGGACACCGTTAGCAATCAAAGCAGGATTGGGTATGGATTTGATTAACTTTGTCATCGCTACCATTCTGTTTGCAGTCTTTACTTATTTTCTTGCCAGTTTCCTAATTAAGAAATTCAACTTCGCTACTCCCGGACGTAACGGCAACTATGAAGATGGTGGAGATGGTGAAGGAACAGTTGGAGGCAATGCCGTGAGTGCAGACCAGCAGGTGATTGATATTATTAATCTTTTAGGCGGTAGAGAAAATATTTCTGATGTAGATGCCTGTATGACCCGCCTGCGTGTCACTGTTAAAGACACAGAAAAAGTCGGCAGTGAACAGGCTTGGAAGAAAGCAGGAGCAATGGGCTTAATTCATAAAGATAATGGTGTACAGGCTGTATATGGTCCAAAAGCTGATGTGTTGAAATCGGATATTCAGGATTTGTTAGAATCTGGAGCAGAAATTCCTTCATCAAATTTTGAAAAAAATGAAGGAAAGAACGCTGAAAAAATGACTGAGCACTCTGGTATGGTTCAGGAGTTAACGGCGGTCGCAGCTGGCGAGGTTATTTCCATTGAAGAAGTAGCAGATGAAGTATTTTCCAAAAAAATGATGGGAGAAGGCTTTGCTGTTGATCCGGAATCAGGAACCATATATGCGCCTGTTGCAGGTAAAATAGTCAGCGTCTTCCCTACGAAGCATGCCATTGGTATCGAAACAAAAGACGGTCTGGAAGTACTGGTGCACATGGGATTGGACACTGTGGAGATGAAAGAGTCTGCATTCACAATCATGGTAGAGGCTGGTCAGCAAATCAAAGCTGGCGATATTTTGGCAAAAGCCGATTTGGATAAGATTCGGGCAGAAGGTAAAGGAACAACAATCGTTGTCGTCTTTACAAACAGTGATAAAATCGCTGCTTTAGAATTAACGAAAAAAGGAAAACAGGCTGGAAAAACAATTATCGGTTCTGTTACATTATAAATAGCAGCGTAATTGATTAAGGCTGTCAAAAGGATCGAAGCATTGAAAAATTAAGAAAATGCTTCGGTCCCTTTTTGTAAAATCAGTTTCATGATTAATAACAGGAGCAGCAAACGGATAGTTGAAGAAGAAAACTATACATAGACATATTTTGAATGGAGGAAAAATATGAAGATTCTAACATTAAATACCCATAGCTGGATGGAAGCTGAGCCTTGGAAAAAATTAGATCAGCTGGCTGAACAAATCACTAAACATCAGTATGAGGTTTTTGCTTTGCAGGAGGTTAATCAAAGCATGACAGAAAAAGCAAAAATTGTGGATAGCTACTACCATCCAGAAGCATCCAACCTGCCGATTTTGGCAGATAACTTTGCTGCTTTGCTTGCAGATAAGCTCCAGAAAGAAGGCATCAAGTATTATTGGTGCTGGCTGCCGGTTCACATTGGTTATGGACGCTATCACGAAGGCCTGGCTTTATTCTCGAAGGAACCGATAACAGCAGAATACCTAGCAGTTTCCCAAGCGACAGATTTCGCTGATTTCAGAACAAGAAAGCTATTGTTGGGAAAAACGAAAGTAGAAGAAAAAGAAATACTGTTTGTGAATGTTCACTATTCCTGGTGGTCTGATAATTCTGAGGAAGGCTTTATCTGGGAGTGGCAGCAGACTATGGGGCGGTTATCGGATGAACGGCTGCCGATTATTTTACTGGGGGATTTCAATAATCCGGCAGAACGGGAAGGTGAGGGCTATCAGCTAGTAAGCCAAAATTTCAGAGATAGCTTTTTAGAAGCGGAAAAAACCAGTGGAGAACATACTGTGATGAAGGCGATAGACGGTTGGTCTGAGAATGCAGAAGCTTTGCGGATAGATTTGGTTTTTACTTCAGACGAGTTCCAAATAAAAAGCTATGAGGTTCTTTTTGATGGAAGAACCACACCGGTAGTTAGTGATCATTTTGGACTGGAGGTTCAGCTTGAATTTCAATAGAGAAAAATGAGACAACTATTCAATGAATAAAAGAGTGAAAACAAGCACCGTGCATTGACAAAGCAACCGTTTGCATTTATGATTATAGGGATAACAACGGGGGTTGAAAAGAGTGCTTAAGTCCCGTAATGACAGGAAAAGAAGGTAAGTGCGATGAGCGTAACAATAAAAGATGTGGCGAGAGAGGTTGGAGTAGCTCCGTCCACCGTTTCAAGGACACTGCAGAACCACCCCAGCATTTCTAAAGAAACCAAAGAAAAAGTTAGAAAAGCGATGGACAAACTAGGGTATGTGCCAAATGTTGCAGCGCGAAATCTGGCAAAAAAGTTTTCTAATGCCATTGGTGTTGTTTTTCCAGTTTTATCTTCTACAGACAGGAAGAGCAATCCGTTCTATTTAGAAGCGATTACGGCAATGAATCAGGAAGCTGGTAAGCAGGATGTCACAATTTCCTTTGCATCAGGAGAAACTCTGGAGGAGCTTTTAGAGAATGTGCAGCTGATGTATAGACAAAAACGTGTAGACGGTTTTATTCTGTTGTATGTAAGAAAAAATGATCCGGTACTTACCTATCTAGTAGAGAATAATATCCCCCATACAGTGATTGGGCAGCCCTATCAATATAGCAACGGTACAAGCTGTGTGGACAATGACAATCAGCTGCTGGGACGCACGGCAACACAGTATTTGATTGAAAAAGGGCATGAACGGATTTTGTTTGTGACCAATTATGAGAAAGAAAATGTTTTTCAGGAACGTTTTTACGGCTATCAGAAATCGATGGAGGAAAGTGAATTAAACCCTTTGCCTTACGTTGTATTGAAACAGCCGGAAGACTATACTGCTTTTGAAAAGATATTGAAAGAGCAACGGCCGACTGCTTGTATAGCGGTTGACGACATGTTTGCACTGCGTGTAATTCAATTAGCTAATCTTTATGGTTATCAAGTACCAGACAATCTTTCTGTGATAAGCTTTAACAACTCAATATTCACTACGCTGATTCATCCTTACATTACCTCCATTGATATTCATACTGAAGAGTTAGGAAAAGTAGCTGTTCAGCAGTTTCTGCTTCAATTAAAGGAGCAGGAGGTTCTGAAACAGAAGGTGCTGATTCCTCATACACTGATTGAGCGGGAAACAGTGCTGGATTTGAAAAAAGCTTCTAAAACAAGAAAATAAAATAATTAAAAAACTTTTACGGCAATCGTTCTCACAGCCTGCTGAGTTACTATAGCTTTGTCGAAAGCTGAGTGGCACGCCTTAAGGCTGAGAGAAGCGTTAAGCGACCATTTATTTGATTTTAAGGACTGGAGTATAGTCAGCTTGACTAAGAATCCAGTCCTATTTATTATCTTAAGGCTAAAAGATTTTGTTGACTCTATTTTTTGAAAATTCTTGATTTCCCCTCTGCTTTTTCAAAATAAATAGACTTTTTAATGGGAAATGATTAGTAAAGAGCTAATTCTTCATTGGAGGGAGTGGAGAAATAGGATAGAATAGATAATAAAATAGGACATAACGAAAAAGGGACGGGAGAAAAAATGAAACTAGTGCTGGAAGATATCACAAAGCGTTTTGATGAAAAAACGTTGTTTGATAATGCATCATTTACTTTTGAAAAAGGAAAAATCTATGGGTTATTGGGTAGGAATGGTTCTGGAAAAACGACTCTTTTTAACTGTATTTCTCGAAATTTAATGATTGATGAGGGAAGTATCGGTATTGAAGACGGCGGTCAGCTGAATACGGAGTATGAAAATACAGAAATTGGTTTTGTCTATACCCAGCCTCATTTGCCGGCCTTTATGACAGCATTTGAGTTTGTTAAGTTTTTTATAGAGATTAACAGCTCCAGAATCAGAGAAATCAAGACGCCAGAGGAATATTTGGATTCTGTAGGAATTCAGCGTGAAGATCAGCACCGGCTGTTGAAAGATTTTTCTCATGGCATGCAGAATAAGGTACAAATGCTGGTTTCTCTGATGGTTCAGCCGCCGGTTCTGCTGTTGGACGAACCCTTGACTTCATTTGATGTGGTAGCTGCCCATGAGATGAAGGAGCTGATTTTACAGATGAAATCAGAATCTATTGTGATTTTTTCTACTCATATTCTACAATTGGCACAGGATCTTTGTGATGAGATTGTACTGCTTCATCACCATCAGTTAAACAAAGTAGATTCTGCTAGGATTCATGATAAAGATTTTGAGGCGGAGATTATTGACTTGCTTTCTGACAAAGAAGCTGTTCCTGCTAAAGAAGTCGAGGTGGAATAATAATGAACGATTTTTCTATCTACTTAAAAAACTACTGGCATTTTAAGCAGACAGGTACTGCCAAAAAGGTCAATGGCTTTTTCTATTATATTAAGCGGCTTCCTGTTGTAGGAAAACTTATTCCCTCCTCCATTTATCAGAGCTATGGCGTAAAAGAAGGTTTTGCTGTTTTAATGCTTATTTTTGATTATCTTAGCAGCTTTGCAGCGAAGTTTCTTTGGCTGGCCCTTCACTTTTTTGCCGCCGGTTTTCTGCGGAGCTTAATGGTTGCCGGGAATACGTACGACATGTTCAGTCAACCGACACTTCTAGCCGGCTTGTTTCTCTGGCTGATGTTTGTTCCGATTTTTATTGGTTTTTTTGAAGGCTATACATTCGCAGCAGAAAAACCACTTATTGAGTTTATTGAACAGTTTATGCAGTCACGAACAACGATTATTAGAGGCAATATGCTTTTGGATGTATGTATCCAGGGAATTGCATATTTACCAGCCGCACTAGTATATGGCTTTCTACTAGGACGCCCGCTGGAAACTTTATTATTTATTTTTATTTCTTATTTGAGCTTTAGGGTGGGATTTCTCTATCTTGGACGTGTGATTTATACCTGGCATCTATCAAGAACTAAACGGCGGCTGCTTGGCACAGCTGTTACTGTACTGGTCATTGGCATAGCAGCGGCAGTTTTCTTTTTTGATCAAACCAATCGTTTTATCTCTTTGGCAGATTCATGGCTGGGAAATAGTGTGCTGTTGTTTTTTATGGTGGGAATGCTTCACTTGCTACTGCATTTTAAACAAGAAAATGAATATCTGCTTTATTGGATTGACCAAGCAACGATTAGCTTGAAGAGACTTGATGTGCAGAAAAAAACGAATAACTCCTATATTAGTGAAGGGATGGCAATGCAGAAAAAGCTGGTGATATCAGCAGATAATCAGTTTGACCATCTCAAAGGAAGTCAGTATTTGAACGCTCTTTTATTCAGCCGTTACCGTTCAATTTTAAACAAAGCGCTGCGTTTTCGTTTTTATTTCATCGGAGCTGCCCTAGCTGCAGTTGCTGTGGCTAGTATATTTGGATTGTTTAAAGGAATTACCGTTAAAGAGATTACAATTACCCTGCCGGTTTTGTTTTTTCTGATGTATTTGATGACCTTTGGTAAGAAAGTTGTACAGATGGTTTTTGTGAACTGTGACGTTTCAATGCTGTACTATCCGTTTTATCGGGAAGCAAGCACCATTCTTTCTGGCTTTAATTATCGATTTAAACAGACCTTTTTTTACAATAGCATCGTTTCAGTGGGTATCTTCAGTGTCTACTTATTGGCTAGTTTAATGAACAGCTTTTTCCTTTCTTGGGATTTTCTCGCAGTTTTAGCACTGCTTTTGGCAGCGTTAGCAGCCTTGTTCTCGTTTCATGAGCTGTTTATCTATTATCTTCTTCAGCCATTCACAGGAGATATGTCTGTAGTGAGCCCGCTTTATAAGATTATAACTGGTGTCTTCTATTGGATTGCCTACGCGAATCTACAGCTGCGTTTTACAGGCTTTTATTATGCAGTGATTGTTTCTGTCTTATGTCTGATCTATGTAGGAGTTGGTTTTGTGATTATTTACCGAAAAGCACCAAAAACGTTTAGAATAAAGGCGTAAGCCTAAAAAGTTAACATTAAAAAACTGCTTCTTTTTTCGTAAGTGAAATACAGTCATCTTACTTATAAAAAGAAGCAGTTTTTATTGATTGAGCAAGTCGTTTCTAAATCAATACAGTTCCCCTTCATCTCCCTGCATTTTACCTGCCAGAGGGCGACATTGTTCCGCTACCCACTGGATAAAACCATCATCGGTATAATCAAAGCTGATGTTTCCATCTCTGAACATAAGATAATAGGTCTCGCCTTGATAGAGAGCGCCAATAAAATCTCCAGAAGCAGTCAGCATTTTTCCGTCAGGTGTTGGAATGGAAAAACTTGTTGTATAGTAAAATTCATCTGTTGAAGCGATTGCTTTAATCTCTTCCAATGAGAAGCCAGGCTTATCGTCCCACCAGTCCGTTTTTTTTGTGTAATAGATTGAATAGCCCATTGTAGACCTCCTGTTTTTCTTTTATGTTACCAGAAGTACGTACGAAAAAGTAGCACTTTCCAGACTATTTAGAGAACAATAAGAAAAAAATGCTTGAAAAATTTGTTGTTTAATGGGGAATAATTGTTTTTTTCAGAAGATTTAACACAAATGTTCAGTTATTTTTTATGACTGGTTAATAATTTTATGTTTACATTTCTTAGAAAGAATGGTATCATTTATTTATATTAAAGGTAAAAGTTACCTAAAATAATTTGTTTTACAGAAAAAAATAGTAAGTAAAATTATTTTTTTAAACTATTAAAGGTAAAAGTTACCTAATAAGGAGATGGGAAAATGAGAAAAAGGTTATCTGGAAAAAATATCGGTGTGTTTTTTGGAACCTGGGCCCCCCTTCATATTGGTCATATTTCCGCAGTGCATCAGGCCAAAAGACAGTGTGATGGAGTAGTACTGGCAGTAAGTGGTTATCAGGGGGACCGGGGAGATAAGATTGACCTTGGCTTGGAAAAAAGATTTAGATATACTAGAGAAACATTTCGTGAAGATGAGCTAGTTGTGGTGGGAAAGATTGATGAGACTAACATTCCCAGATATCCTAACGGCTGGAATCATTGGCTGCCTTTGCTTGAAAAGGTCATTGAAGAAAACTGTCTGGAGAAAGAACGGACAATCACTGTTTATGTAGGTGAGGCAGAATATAAGGAAAAATTGAATGAGCTGCGTCCCAAATGGCAGGTGGTTATGATTGACCGGCAGCTGCTCCCGATATCTGCAACACATATTAGAAAAGAGCCGCTTAAATATTGGCAGAAGATTGCGCGACCTTTTCGAAGACACTTCAGTCAGAATATTTTGATTGCCGGCTCTGCTTCAGGGGGAAAAACTACGTTGGTAAAAGATTTGGCAAGAAGCTATGGAAGTCCTTTTTCATTGGAATATGCTCGCCATTATCAAAAAAAATACAATGTCTTGGATGAGGAACTAACCGCTAAAGACTACATGTATCTATTAGCCAATCAGTATCGGCAAACATCTAATGAAATCGAAGGTACTGCCAACAACGGTTTGGTTTTCGCAGATACCAATAGTACAGTTACAAAGGCTTATCTGGACTGGTATTTAACCACAGATACACAGAGAGTATCTGAGGGAAAGAACTTGATCAAGGAAGATGAACTGGAAGCATTGACACAACAGTACTTATCAACTATTCATCAGGAAAAGTGGGCACTGATTTTCATTGTTCCCCCAGTCACTGAATATGTTGATGATCAGTTTCGGGATATGAGTATGGCTCAAGAAGACATACGTTGGCAATTTCATGAGCATCTTTTAAAGCTTTTTAAAGAAGCGGGGCTTGAAGAAAAGCTGATTATTCTAAAAACAGAACTTACAGAGGCAGACCCTCAAGGATTTTATGGACGCTACAAAGAGGTACAGAAACAAATAGAAATGAATCTGGGAATCACAATCTGGTAAGAAAGAAGGAAAAAACATGGATACAGTAAAAACAATGAAAAGCTGGGCGCTGACTAGGCTGCAGCCGGATTTTTGGATAAAACGAGCGGTTACAACCCAAAAGAACCTGACAGCATTAGCTGAACAGGCACAGCATGCAGGAGTTAAAGGAATCATATATGCTTTAATTAAGGACATTTTTGTCGGCTGGAAGCCTTTGGAAATAGTTTATTTATTCGCACTTGTCAGCATTCAAATTGGTGTTTATATTAAGCAGCCGGATAGCTTTCTGGGAATGATTGCCGGAGTAACAGGAATTATAAATGTTATTTTTGTGACAAAGGGGAAAATCAGTAATTATTTATTCGGCTTGATTAACGTAACTATCTATTTATATTTGAGCGTTGTTAGCGGCTTTTATGGAGAGGTATTGACATCTATTTACTTTTTCCTAATGCAGTTTACTGGTACGTATTTATGGTTGTTAAATATGGATAATAAAGAAAAAGGAACAAAAGAACCTGCCTATGTAAAGCCTAAGAAACTATCCTTTGCTGGATGGCTTAAGGCAATTGCAGGAATGACAGTTATCTGGGGCGTCTTTGGATTTATCTATCAAAGCATAGGGGCAAACCGTCCTTTTAGAGACTCGGTAACAGATGGAACGAACTATGTAGGACAATGGCTGATGAATGGTTCTTATGCAGCGCAGTGGCTGTTTTGGATTGGCACAAATGTGTTTAGTATCTATTTATGGTGGGGTGCCAGTCTGGAAATGGTTGTCATGTACTGGGTCTTTCTAGTAAACTCAGTAGTAGGATATATACGCTGGACAAAGAAAAGTAGAGTAGATAAGCTAGACTCTGAATAATAAATTAACATTGTAAAGTAGATAGTTTAAGTTTTCTCGACAAGACCGGCTATTATTGTAAAAATGAAATGAACGAAAAATGCAGGGAAAAGTGAGTGGATGCAAAGTGAAATTTAAGAGTTATGCAGAAGAAAAAAAATATTATGAGCAGGAAGCTAACCAAGAAGAATTTTTAGCGTGGTATCAGCAGCAAGATTTACCAAAATATGAAAAACCTTCTGTAACAGTAGATAATGTAATTTTAGGCTGGGAAGATGAAGAAGTAAAGCTATTGTTAATCCGTCGAAAGGCTAACCCCTTTAAAGGCTATTATGCTCTTCCCGGAGGATTTGTGGATAAAACCGAAGATACAACTGAAGCTGTGTTGAGAGAAGTAAAGGAAGAGGTTGGGCTAACCTTAAGTGAACAGTACGTGGAGCAGCTAAAGACGATAGCAACACCAGGCCGCGATCCGCGGGCCTGGACGATTACAGTAGCGCATTTGACCTATTTGCCTGCTATGGCCGATATGAAGGTAGTAGCAGGAGATGACGCCAGAGAAGCTCACTGGGTGACGCTGCAGGCTACTAGTGAAGGCAAGCCGCAGTTGTTTTATCAGAACAAAGAGATTCCATTAACTGAATTGGCATTTGATCATGAGGAAATCATTCAGGAAGCAGTCATCAGAATAAAAAATCGTTTGGACTATATTCCAACTGTGTTAAAAATTTTGGGCGGTACCTTTACTTTAACCGAAGCCCGAAAAGTCTATAGTAAATTTCTAGGCATTCCAGTAGATGATCTTGATAATAGCAATTTTCGCAAAACACACGGGAAATTTTTCACTGAAGTTGGTTTAGAGACAAAAACAACAAAAGGCAGACCAAGAAAAATTTATCGATTGAAATCCTTCTAGAAAATTGAAGAATTAGAATAGAGGGTGCTTCAAAAAGGAATCCTGAAGCGGAGCTACATTGCCATTCACTTATACTATTTCTTTATGACAATCAAAAGGAACTATCCTTCCTTTGTTTGAGGGCACAATTTTAAGAATACTACTGAAGTAAAGTGGAGGAAAAAGGTGTGATAAATAGGTTCAGCTTTAAGAAATAAATGGGCTCATTTGAAAATAATCAAAAAAATGCGTGAAAATGACTAACTGTTGATTAATCTCTAATCAGAGCCTATCTATTTTAGAACGAGTGCTGCTTGCTGCTGTCTTTAAGAACTTTCAACAACTCTTTACTATAAGCACATACTTTTTAGCACACCTGGCTCCTTGCTGATTTAGCTAAAAATCTTATAATAGTTTGCCTGATTTTTACGTTTAATAAAACCGATGTGCTCATAGAAACGATGGGCTTCTGTCCGATTTTCCCCAGAGCTGAGACGAATACCTGCTGCTCCAATTGTTTTAGCCCATTCTTCTGCCGCATTCATCAACAGGCGCCCCTGCCCGCTGCCGTGAAAGTCTTTGTGCACGGCTAGAGCGAGAATATTAATCATTTTAGGTGCGTAAATAGTACGGTAGGCGCCTGCATGGATGTAAGCTGAAACACGGCCTTGTGTTTCAAAAACGAGCAGCTGTTCATCCGGCAGCTGGAGAAGCTCCTCTAATTGTTTTTTTGTTTCCTCTAAAGGGTAGTCGTAGCCTAAAGAAGACTCATTGATTTCATTTAAGCTGTCTGCATCTGATAGCTGAGCTTTTCTAATGTTCATCGTTTATCCCAACTTTCTATTTTGAATTTTTTAGCATTGGTTATGAGTTAATCGCCTGGTTCTGCTTTTAATACTTTCTAATTTGAATAGCCGGCAATTTTTTTGGCTTTTTCAGTATTTGCAAAATGTAGCTTTGCATACTGACTTAATAGTTCAATACCGCCTTGTTTTAGGACTTTTGCAGCAGTCTGGTCTGACTTGGCACCGGCACCAGAAGGAACGTTGAAGCCTAATTCCGCTGATTCTTTATCTAATTCCTCCAGAAAGGCGGCTCGGCAAATAATCGAGGCTGCGGCAACTGCCACATGATATTGCTCGCCTTTGGTAATAAAATGCAGTTTTTCTGCTACTTGATTTTTTTCAGAACGGACATATTTGCGATAGTTTGCTTCAGGAGTAAACTGATCAATTAAAATTCCCTCCGGTTTGACTGGTGCTAAATCATTTAATAATAGAAAGATTGCTTGATTGTGTAAAGCTACCTTCATATGCACGGCATTATATTTTGGCTGAATAGCGTTGTATTTTTTTGGTTCCAAAACTAATAGACGATAGGGAATCAGCTCTTTTATCGAATGAGAAAGCTTAACAATCTGATCATCCGTCAGCTCTTTTGAATCCCTTACTCCCAGAGCTTTTAATTTTGTAATCATGTCTGCTGCTACATATGCTGCACAGACTGTGACTGGTCCAAAGTAGCTCCCGTTGCCAACTTCATCACTGCCGATTACAGATAAACGGTCAAAGCCTGGAGGTAAAACTGCTGAAGCAGCCGGTTTCTTTTTTGCAGAAAGGGCCGTTCCCCAGCGTGCTGCTTCTGTCGCTGCTGCCGGGCCCTGAAACATTACTTTTCCCGAAGTGTAGGCGGTGACAGTAACGCCGTTTACTTTAGCTGTAAAGACAGTATATGGCGGTTTTTTATTCAGCTGTTGTTTTTTATATGTTTCATCCATTTTATTTAATAAATCCTTTGAAACTTTAATTACCTGAGTTTGTGTCATGTGATTTATCCTTTCTTTCGCTCATTTACTATGGTAAAAGATATGGCAGGAAAAAGAAAGCCGGAACTGAAAATAAACGTTGAATTTCTCCTATAAAAGAGTACCATGGAAACGAGGCTTAGAATTGAAAGGTGAGAATAGTTGCATGAATGCAAAAGAAATTGAAAAAAATGAATTATTTTATTTTAGTTTGGTGAATCAAGCAAAAAAGGGAAGGGAAATCAATGAGTATATAAATCCTTTTGTTCCTCAGATGTACGATCATAATTTCTGGTATCTTAAAACAAAAGAATTTTCGGTAGAGGTAAAAAATCAGGTAGAACAGCGCCGTGGTAAGAGTCTGTTTTTACGATTTTTTGGGAAAATTACAGGTAATCTACAAGAAGCTGATTGGAAGTTTCCTGAGATTTCCGGTTATACAAGTTCAAGTGAACAGCTGGTCTACATGGTTCTGACTGAAAAGGAAAAGCTTTCCAGCGCCCAAACCGCTGTTGAAATCAAGGAAGTAGTAACGGATGAAGATTTTCAGGCTTATTGTGATTATACTTATGAGGACGGCACGCGTATTTCAGAAAGCTTTGCTGAGGAAAAACTACGTTTCCTTTGGTTTTTACGTGAGCTTTCCGAGGTTCGTTTTTACATTGCTGTGTCAGAAGGAAAAGCAATCGGCAGCTTGGATGTATATAAGCTGAAAGACTATTATAAAATTGAGAATGTATTTGTCAAAGAGGCTTTCCGCAAGCAGGGAATTGCTGGAAGCTTAATTAGACTGGCCGTTGAATCCAGAGAGGACCAAACAGCAGGTATTAGTTTGGCTACAGATATTGGAGGGATGGGAGAGTCGCTTTACCAGAAACTTGGCTTTACAGAAGCGGCATTTGAAGTGAATTATCTTTTAGTAAAAGATGAAGAAGAAACGGCTTAAAAACTGGCTGATTTGAGTTTTCCTGCGGTTTATGTTAAACTGTCTTTAAGTAATGATACTAGATGGGAGTGAGCGGATTTCTGCTCACTCTTTTTAATGGCATTTATCAGGAGCCTTTAATTGCCAATGGTATGTTACATCTAATCTCGAAGGAGGCGAAAATTTTGAGTAGTGTTGTGGAAACTGTTACCGAGTTAGTCACACCGATCTTAAAAGAGCAAAATTTTGAACTTGTAGATATAGAGTTTGTCAAGGAAGGAAAAAGCTGGTTTTTGCGAGTATTCATCGATAAAGAAGGCGGCATCGATATAGAAGAATGTGCGTTTGTCAGTGAACAGCTGAGCGAACGGCTGGATGCAATCGATCCCGATCCGATTCCGCAGGCCTATTTTCTGGAAGTCTCTTCGCCGGGAGCAGAACGGCCATTGAAAAAGGAACAGGATTATGAAAATGCTGTAGGTGAGTACATCCACGTATCGCTTTATCAGGCAGTAGATGGAGAAAAACAATTTGATGGTACAATGAAAGCTTTTGATAAAGAAACAGTGACACTGGTCATCAAGATTAAAACAAGAACAAAAGAATTGGTCATAGATCGTAAAAATATTGCAAAGGCTCGTTTAGCAATTCAGTTTTAAGTGGTAGCTTCTAACGGTTTATCTTTCAAAATATGAAGGATAAGATTCGTTCAGCTTTGACTAAAATTATGGGAGGAAAAAATAAACAATGAGCAAAGAAATGTTAAATGCTTTGGAAGCATTAGAAGCTGAAAAAGGAATTTCAAAAGATAAGGTGATCGAAGCGCTTGAAGCAGCCTTGATTTCCGCATATAAAAGACATTATGGTCAAGCACAGAATGTGGAAGTGGAATTCGATGATAAAAAAGGAAATATTCATGTATATGCTGTAAAAGAAGTGACTGACGAGGTAATGGATTCACAGCTGGAAGTGTCTTTAAAAGATGCGATGGCTATTAATAAAGCGTATGAACTTGGAGATAAAATTCGTTTCGAAGTAACCCCTAAGGATTTTGGCCGGATTGCTGCTCAAACAGCAAAACAGGTTATTTTGCAGCGGGTTCGTGAAGCAGAACGGACAATTATCTACAATGAATTCAGCGAGTACGAAAATGATATTATGCAGGGGATTGTAGAGCGTCAGGATCGCCGCTATATCTATGTAAATCTTGGGAAAATTGAAGCTGTTCTTTCGAAACAGGATCAAATGCCAAATGAATTTTATCAGCCCCACGACCGTATCAAGGTCTATGTATCAAAGGTTGAAAATACATCAAAGGGTCCTCAGGTATTTGTTAGCCGCAGCCATCCAGATTTATTGAAGCGCCTATTTGAACAAGAAATTCCGGAAGTGTACGACGGCATTGTAGAAATCGTAAGTATTGCCAGAGAAGCCGGCGACCGCTCTAAAGTAGCGGTTCGTTCAAATAATCCAAATATCGATCCGGTTGGTACATGTGTAGGTCCTAAAGGACAGCGAGTACAGGCGATTGTTAATGAGCTAAAAGGTGAAAACATGGATATTGTTGAATGGAATGAAGATTCTGCCGCATTTATCAGTAACGCTCTAAATCCGGCACAAGTAGTCGACGTTATTTTTAATCCGGAAAACCCTAAGGCTTGCACAGTTGTGGTACCGGATTTCCAATTATCGCTGGCGATTGGCAAGAGAGGTCAAAATGCCCGTTTGGCGGCTAAGCTGACTAACTTTAAAATTGATATTAAGCCGGAATCTGAAATGGAAGATTTCTATGCACAGCTAGCAGAAGCTGCAGATGGTGAAGAAATTCTTGATGAAGAGTACAAAGGCGAGTCACTAGAAGCCGATTTAACTTCTGATGAGTACGAAAATCTGGAGTTTAACAATGAAAACGAGCAAACAGAAGAAGAATAACGTTTTTGGAGGGATATGAATGAAAAAAAGAAAGATTCCAATGCGTAAATCTGTTGTTTCGGGAGAAATGAAGCCTAAAAAAGAGCTGATTCGTATCACGCGCTCGAAGGACGGTGCCGTAGCAATCGATCCATCAGGGAAACTTCCTGGGAGAGGAGCTTATGTGGCATTGGAACCAGAAGAGGTTAAAAAAGCGTGGGAGAATAAAATCCTGGATCGTGTCCTTGAAACCTCACTGACTGATGAATTTTATCAAGAATTATTCGATTATGTTGAACACCAAAAAGCACGTAAAGAGCTGTTCAGCAATGAATAAAGAAAAAATATTGAATTTACTTGGATTAGCGATGAGAGCAGGAAAATTAATTACCGGTGAAGAACTAACGGTGAAAGATATCCAACGTTCAAAAACGAAGCTGGTTTTTGTTGCGTCTGATGCAAGTGAAAATACCAAAAAGAAAATTAAGGACAAATGTTCTTACTATAATATTTCCTGGAATGATGACCTGCAGCAGGCAGAGCTTAGTCACGCAATTGGCAGAAAACGAATGGTCGTTGGCATTAATGATCTGGGATTTGCTAATAAGTTCAAGGAATTAATGAAAGGCTAGGAAGGTGATTGCATGGGAAAAAAAAGAATATACGAATTAGCCAAAGAAATGAGCCAGTCAAGTAAAGATGTAGTCAATAAAGCACACGAACTGGGAATAGACGTAAAAAATCATATGGGGGCGATTAATACGGATGACGAAAAGAAAATCCGCAGTGCTTTTGCACCAAAAAGCGGAACAACGAGTGCGCCCAAGCAACCAGTTAATCAAGAGCCGAACAGGCAGCAAGGAAGATTAGACAAACAGATGACACAAACAACAAATAACTCACAAAAACCAAATAGCAGCAATGCACATCGTCCACAAGGACAAGGTCAAAGTCAGCAAAGACCAAATAACAACACAAATCGTCCGCAAGGGCAAGGTCAGCAAAGACCAAATAACAACACAAATCGTCCGCAAGGGCAAGGTCAGCAAAGACCAAACAATAATGCGAATCGTCCACAGGGACAAGGTCAGCAAAGACCAAACAACAATTCAAATCGTCCACAGGGACAAGGTCAACAAAGACCAAACAATAATGCGAATCGTCCGCAAGGACAAGGTCAACAAAGACCGAACAATAATGCAAATCGTCCACAGGGACAAGGTCAACAAAGACCAAACAATAATACGAATCGTCCACAGGGACAACAGAGCCAAGGTCAGCAAAGACCGGCAAGCAGCAATACTCGCCCGCAAGGACAGCAGGGACAAGGGCAACAAGGCGGTCAAAATCGCTCAAATACAGGCGGCTACGGTAATCAAAACAGAAACAATAGTTTTGGTGGCGGTGGACAAAATAGAGGCCGCAACAACTACAATAATCAAAACCGTAACAAATTCAATAAAAAAGGGAAAAAAGGCAAATATCAGGAATCAACAAAACCACCTGTACCAGCTAGAAAGTTCAAAGAGCTGCCTGAAGTATTAGAATATACTGAAGGAATGAATGTAGCGGATATTGCGAAGAAAATCTATCGTGAACCTGCAGAAATCATCAAGAAATTATTCATGATGGGTGTCATGGTTAATCAAAACCAGTCTCTGGACAAAGATACAATTGAATTGTTGGCTGTAGATTACGGCATTGAACCAAAAGAAAAAATTCAGCTTGATATTGCAGACATTGATAAATTCTTCGAGCCAGAAGCACTTACGGAAGAAAATCTAGTAACTCGTCCGCCAGTAGTAACTATCATGGGACACGTTGACCATGGTAAAACAACTCTTTTGGACACTTTAAGAAATTCCCGTGTAACTTCAGGTGAAGCCGGCGGAATTACACAGCATATTGGTGCTTATCAGATTGAGATTGACGGCAAGCCAATTACTTTCCTTGATACACCAGGTCACTCGGCGTTTACAAGTATGCGTGCCCGCGGTGCCAGCATCACGGATATTACAATCCTTGTTGTCGCTGCAGATGATGGTGTAATGCCGCAGACAGTGGAAGCAATTAACCATGCCAAAGCTGCAAAAGTACCGATTATCGTTGCTGTGAACAAAATTGATAAACCAGGAGCAAATCCTGATCATGTTAAACAAGCTTTATCTGAACATGAGCTGATTCCAGAAGAGTGGGGCGGCGATACCATCTTCGTGAATATCTCGGCGAAATTCAATCAGAACATTGATGAGCTGCTGGAAAATATTTTATTAGTTGCTGAAATGGAAGATTTGAAGGCTGATCCGACACAGCATGCCATCGGTACAGTTATTGAAGCACGTCTTGATAAAGGAAAAGGTTCTGTGGCAACATTGCTGGTACAGCAGGGAACACTGCGTGTTGGGGATCCAATTGTTGTAGGAAATACCTATGGCCGTGTTCGTGTAATGACGAATGATATCGGCCGCAGAGACAAAGAGGCCGGACCGGCTACACCAGTAGAAATTACTGGATTGAATGATGTGCCTCAGGCTGGTGACCGTTTTGCTGTTTTAGATGATGAGAAAACTGCTCGTCAGGCTGGTGAAGAAAGAGCAAAACGCGCTTTAGTGGAGCAACGCTCTGTTAACAGCCGTGTGACATTGGACAACTTGTTTGAAAGCTTGAAAGAAGGCGAACTGAAAGAAGTTAACGTCATTATTAAAGCAGACGTACAAGGATCAGCGGAAGCATTGGCTGCCAGTCTGCAGAAAATTGATGTTGAAGGCGTACGGGTGAAAATCGTTCACTCAGCGGTTGGTGCGATTAATGAGAGTGATGTTACACTTGCTGCTGCAAGTAATGCCATCATCATCGGATTTAATGTGCGTCCAACTCCTCAGGCTAAACAACAGGCTTCTCAGGAAGAGGTAGACATTCGTCTGCACCGAATCATTTATAACGCAATTGATGAAATTGAAACGGCAATGAAAGGTCTGCTTGATCCGGAATTCGAAGAAAAAATTACTGGACAAATGATTGTTCGTGAGCTGTATAAAGTTTCTAAGGTTGGTACGATTGCCGGCTGTTACGTAACAGAGGGCTTAATCCGCAGAGAGAGCGGTGTTCGTGTGATCCGTGATGGCATCGTTATTTACGACGGCAACCTTTCTAGCTTGAAACGATTTAAAGATGATGTGAAAGAAGTAAAACTAGGATTTGAATGTGGAGCGATGATCGAAAACTTCAATGATTTGAAGGTAGACGATGTCATTGAAGGCTTCGTAATGGAAGAAATCAAACGCAGCTGATGAATTCTGCTTTACAAGAGTGAAGAAAGTCTTAGTTTAAGTAGAACGGCTTAAAAATAAGACTTCTGCAACTTCACAAGTGAAAAGGAGGAGAACAAATGGCTAACTACCGGGACCGGCGTGTGGGACAGGAAATTTTAAGAGAAATCAATGATATTCTTAGAAAACGCGTTAGAGATCCCCGTGTCCAGGACATCACCATTACAGATGTTCGTGTGACGGGAGATCTTCAGCAGGCAAAAATTTACTATAGTTTATTGTCAGATCTTGCCTCTGATCAACAAAAAGCCCAAGAAGGACTAGACAAAGCGAAGGGCCTGATTCGTAAAGAATTAGGACAGCGTCTAACTCTTTATAAAACGCCAGAGCTGATTTTTGAAAAAGATGAATCAGTCGCTTATGGGAATCATATTGATGAACTGATTAGAAAACTAAATCAAGGCGAATAGATGAGCCAAAAAAGACACATTGCCAAAGCAGTGTGTCTTTTTCATTAAGTTTAAATATATATTTTTCTAATAATCCGGCTAGTAAACTGTCAGCGCTGTTTCAAAAGAATGAAACTATGTCGATTTTCAGAGAGCCTCACTGGAATGATTCTGCCTGAAATGAACTTATAACTTCATAGGTAAGAAGCATTTAAGAAATACGTTTATGTATTACTTTCAGGCTCCGGCTGTCAGATTTTTTGACATTTTCACGCAAAGAATATTATCTTCCAGAAATGTTCCGGATTTCTTTGTATAACCAAGTTTTTCAAAGAAAGGAACTACGTTGATTTCAGCAGATAAAGTTGAAGTTTTAAAGCCTTCGCTCGCTGCTTTCTCTTCCAAAGCTTTAATTAGCTTACTACCCATTCCTTTTCTTCTATAGTCTTCATGTACACATAGACGATCAGGCACAATAATTTCTTCTTCATCCATCTGATAACGGACAGCACCAACGATATCGCGGCCATCATACAAGACAAAGTATTTACGGTCAGGTGTATCAAGACGGTTAAATTCATCTTCAATAGAAATATGCTGCTCTTTAACGAATACTTCATATCTAAGTGCAAAAGCTGCGGCTTGATTCCATCGTTCATTTCCAAAATGTAGTTTCATAGTTTTCCTCCATGTTTCTATAATAAAAATTTGATTCAGTGGTATACTTATAATAACAGATTTGAAGGAGAAATACGAGGAGGTTCTTGCTAGTGTTCATGGAACAATTAGAGTGGATAAATTGGAAAAAGCTGTCAGATAAAGTGAAACAGTCATTATTTCAGGAAATATTACTTTATCATGTTCATCCAATGACTGAAATAAGAGATATTCGTTTAAAGGATTTTGAGCTGTATGGCATCAAATGCCGAACCTTTGAATTGGAGATAGATGGAGAGACCTTTGTTTTTATTCCTGGAAACAAGGAGGCGATTCTTGGTTGGGACTTGGGAGCAGAAGGCTTACGTAGTCACGAATTGTTGGGATCCGATTTATCAGATATGGAAAATCACACGTTTAAAACTGACTTGAATCAAAAGGATATAGCAGATGCATCAGCTTGGATTGAAGCAGAGGAGTCATATGATTTTACTTGTCTTGAAGGAATCAGTCTTTATATAAATGACCATACAAGTTTACTTAGAAAGAAACAGATACCGCCAATGCTAGTACAAAAATATGCGTTGCCGGCTGGTGCAGCGATATTAGGAATTTTAAACACAGTTACTGGTTCATTCAGAGGAGAGGTGGAAGCCTTTCTTCCTTATGAAGAAGAGATTACGGAGAAATTATTTCCGCCCTTGTCTGCACTGGAAAGTATTTCCTGGGAATTTCCAAAGTCTATTCATAAAAAGAACCGCTATTATTTGGAGTTTGTACCAACAACGGATTCATATCTGGTCTATTCTATTCAGGAATGTACACATGGGGAGTTAAAGCGGAGATTGAACCAGAAAGGTTTTGGCTTGCTTTCAGAAGATCAGTGGGAATTTGCAGCAGGTGCTGGTACAAGAAGACTTTTTCGTTGGGGCAACGAGCTTTTGGTTCCGCCGAATACCTCAGGGCGACAGATTATTGAGAAGATAAACGGGCCAAATATGTTTGGTCTTGTCATTGATAACCATAGTAATAGATACGAACTGACCAAAGAAGGGGTGAAGCTGGAACGGCAGCGTCCAAAAGGATCACTGATTGAAAATATTCTGCCGTTATCCACTTACTATCAGCCAAAGCATTTTATCGAAGCAGAGCAGATTCTCAGTCCGGATATTTATTTGTATAGAAAGGCAATTAAGATTGAAACAGATTCATATAAATATTGACTTTTTTACTGATATTCCTTATACTTTGAGGAGAAATCTAAAGGTCATCTTTGTGGTTCCCTTTGTATACAGAAAGTTTTTCATAGCTGAGAGAAAAACAACAAATAACCAGATTGGCTCCCTTTGGAAATATTTCAGTAGAAATGCTGACGCAACTCTGCGTTATAGAGCTTAAGAGGTAATGATAAACATCATTGCAATCAAGGTGGTACCGCGACTTGTCGTCCTTGACTGCGATGGTGTTTTTGCATGTTCTACACAGTTTACGGAGTAAACTGATGTAGAACAGCATCAGACCGCTCGCTAAGAGCGGAGTGAAACCTTGAATCCTTGAAACAATGGCAAAGCTAAAAGTAAAAGAGAAAAACACTGATTAAAGCCATTCATCTACACAGTTTACAAAGTAAACTGATGTAGAACAATATCAGACCGCTCGCTAAGAGCGGAGTGAAACCTTGAATCCTTGAACAATGGCAAAGCTAAAAGTAAAAGAGAAAAACACTGATTAAAGCTATTCATCTACACAGTTTACGAAGTAAACTGATGTAGAACAGCATCAGACCGCTCGCTAAGAGCGGAGTGAAACCTTGAATCCTTGAAGCAATGGCAAAGCTAAAAGCAAAAGAGAGAAACACTGATTAAGGCCATTCATCTACACAGTTTACGGAGTAAACTGATGTAGAACAATATCAGGCCGCTCGCTAAGAGCGGAGTGAAACCTTGAATCCTTGAAACAATGGCAAAGCTAAAAGTAAAAGAGAAAAACACTGATTAAAGCCATTCATCTACACAGTTTACAAAGTAAACTGATGTAGAACAATATCAGACCGCTCGCTAAGAGCGGAGTGAAACCTTGAATTACTGAAGCACTTCTGCTGCCGGCGCGTTCAAAAGAGGCTGGTACATTAAGCTGCTATAAATCGATTAACAAGTAAAAGTCGCATGAAACAAAGTATATAACTTATTAAGAAAGCGGGAAAATAGCATGAAACAATTATCAAGTAGTCAGGTCCGTCAAATGTATTTAGACTTTTTCAAATCAAAAAATCATTCAATTGAACCAAGTGCTTCTTTAGTACCAGTTAATGATCCTACTTTGCTTTGGATTAATTCAGGAGTAGCAACTTTAAAAAAATATTTTGATGGTTCGGTCGTTCCTGAAAATCCACGGATTACAAATGCACAAAAATCTATTCGTACAAATGATATTGAAAATGTTGGGAAAACAGCTCGTCATCATACGATGTTTGAAATGATGGGGAATTTTTCAATTGGAGACTATTTCAAAACAGAAGCGATTCACTGGGCTTGGGAATTTTTGACTTCTCCCGAATGGATTGGCTTTGACCCAGAAAAATTATATGTAACTGTCTATCCAAAAGATACTGAAGCTAAAAGAATTTGGCTAGAGGAAGTTGGGTTGCCGGAAGACCATGTTGTAGATGTGGAGGATAACTTCTGGGATATTGGTGCAGGTCCTTGTGGTCCTGACTCAGAGATCTTTTATGACCGGGGAGAAGACTTTTTAGATGTAGCTGAAGATGATCCGGAAAATTATCCAGGTGGAGAAAATGAACGTTATCTGGAAATCTGGAATTTAGTATTTTCGGAGTTTAATCATCAGGCAGATGGCTCTTACGAACCACTTCCACATAAAAACATTGATACGGGGATGGGACTTGAGCGGATGGTATCTATCATTCAGGATGCACCAACCAATTTCGAGACAGATTTATTTATGCCGATTATTCACGCGGTTGAAGGACTAAGCAAGTCAGCGAAATACGGCGAGAATTCACAGACAGATATTTCATTTAAAGTAATTTCTGATCATATTCGGGCTTTAGCTTTTGCTATTGGAGATGGTGCGCTGCCGTCTAACGAAGGTCGGGGCTATGTTTTAAGACGGTTACTGCGCCGCGCAGTTATGCATGGTAAAAAGCTGGGAATCAATGAAGCTTTCCTATACAAGCTAGTACCTGTGGTTGGAGAAATCATGGTCAGTTATTATCCGGAAGTACTGCAAAACAAAGAATTCATTGAAAAAGTAGTTCGCACAGAGGAAGAACGGTTCCACGAAACAATTAATGAGGGACTGGATATTCTTAATCAGGTGATTGAAACAGTTAAAGCTTCTAATAAGGATACATTGAGTGGGAAAGATATCTTTAAGCTATATGATACGTACGGCTTCCCTGTAGAATTGACAGAAGAAGTGGCTGAAGATGAAGGACTAAAAGTTGATCATGTTGGATTTGAAGAGGAGATGACTATTCAGCGGGAACGTGCTCGTTCTGCCCGCAGCAAAGAATTCTCTATGGGTGTTCAATCTGCCGTATTGACAGATATTAAAGTAGCAAGCAAGTTCGTTGGATATGAAAATTTACAAATTGAAAGTAAGCTGCTGGTTATTTTAAAAGAAGAAGAAATTATTGATGAAGCTTCTGAAGGAACTGTTCAGGTGATTTTTGCGGAAACACCGTTTTATGCTGAAATGGGTGGACAAGTTGCCGATCATGGTACGATTGAAGATGAGAGCGGCATCGTTGGTCACGTTGTGAATGTACAAAAGGCGCCAAACGGTCAGTTTCTTCATACTGTGGAATTAACAGGTAAGTTGACTGAAGGCAACAGCTATCAGCTGAAAGTAGATAAGAAAATGCGCAGCCGTATTTTGAAAAATCATACAGCAACACATTTACTGCATAGAGCGTTGAAGGATATTCTGGGAGATCATGCAAATCAAGCTGGTTCGCTGGTAGCGCCGGGACATCTGCGTTTTGACTTTACCCATTTCGGTCAAGTGACAAGTGAAGAGCTTACTCAAATGGAAGCAATTGTTAATGAAAAAATCTGGGAAGCAATCCCAGTGGAAACGATTGAAACGGATATTGATACAGCTAAAAATATGGGAGCGATGGCTCTGTTTGGCGAGAAATACGGAAAAGAAGTTCGTGTAGTTAATATTGGTGGTTACTCTATTGAGCTTTGCGGAGGAACTCACGTGGCGAATACAGAAGACATCGGTATTTTCAAAATTGTTTCCGAATCTGGAATTGGGGCAGGGGTTCGAAGAATCGAAGCTGTGACAAGTAAAGAAGCCTATGAACTGATGAATGAAGAAGAACAGCAGCTGAAGGCGATTGCCGGAATTGTGAAATCACCTCAGCTAAAAGAAGTTGTTTCTAAAACAGAACAGCTTCAGCAGCAGCTGCGCGAACTGCAGAAAGAAAATGAGCAGTTAGCCGGAAAACTGGCAAATCAACAAGCTGGCGATGTATTTAAGGATATCAAAGAGGTTAATGGTACGACCTATATTGCCGCTCAGGTGAATGTTAAGGATATGAATCAACTGCGTCAGCTAGCAGATCAGTGGAAACAAAAAGAACTTTCTGATGTATTGGTTCTGGCGACAGCTCAAGGCGAAAAAGTGAGTTTATTAGCAGCAATATCTAAAAATGCTAATGATAAAGGGCTAAAGGCCGGAGATTTAATCAAAGTCATTGCTCCGAAAGTTGGCGGCGGCGGCGGCGGACGTCCGGACATGGCACAGGCTGGAGGGAAAAATCCAGCTGGTATTTCAGCAGCACTTAGTGAAGTGGCTGTTTGGCTGGAAAAATAAATAAAATAGATAGAGGTTGTGACAGAAGTGTTCAGCTTCAAGCAATAAGGAGGAAATTCCGAAAATTGTTCCACAAATTTTTGCGAATTTCCGCCTTATTGTCGAAGAAGTTACTTCTGAAACACCGTTTATCCGGGTTTAAGGGACTGAGGCATACTAATGTCACAGCCCCTATTTTTTATTTTAATTTTCTAGTTATAATAAACCTGAAAAATTGCTGAGAAATTAGCAAGAAGAATCAAGAAATGAATCAATTTTGAGTCAGTACCGTTACCTATGATGACTGTTTTTTTTTGCTTTTTTTCGTATAACTTCGTGATAAAAATCATAAATTAATACAACTATTAGAAAATGTCTAAATTGAAAATCAATATATTTTCAAAAAAAAATTTTTTTTTGTAAAGTAAGTAGTGAAACCAAGTCGTAAGGGGAGGAATTTAATATGAAAAATCGGCTTATTTACAGTTTCATGGCAGTACTTATTTTTTTACAATACCTGACGCCGTTACCGGCTATTGCACAAGAGCTGGCAAAAGCAAACAGTTCAGATTTAACGCTGTCCAGTCTGTCTGTGAATAATGAAACACAAGACAGTGTTGAGCTGAAAGTAGCAGGAAATGTCTCAAATGAACAGGATGAACCGCTGACCAAAGTATTAAGTCCAGCAGTTTCCGCCAGTTTGAAGGCTCAAGGGGCCGGGATTGCTTCAGGAAGTGCTCAGGTTTCTTATACTGTTGGAGAAAACGGAATTGAGCTAACCATTCCTGCAAAGACACAGGGAACGTTTGCTGCTGTCTTTTCTGTCGAAAAGCAAGCATTAGATGCTAGTGGTACATTTGCTTTAACCAGTGAGAATCAGCAAGTCTCTGTGGAGCTTCCTATTCAGGAAAGCACAAGTGAGTCCTCCTCTAGTACAGCGGCAGAGGTATCAGAAACACCTGCAACGACAGAAAGCAGTAGTTCTGAAATAAAAGAATCAACAACACAAACTACAGAAGCTTCGGATAGTCCAGACAAAGCAGCAAAAGCTGATGCCGGAACAGATATTCGAACATATTTTACTGATGAGCCGAAAACTATTTTGACAGGTTCTTCACTAAAATATCTTGATAGTGAAGGAAACGAGATTCAACCGCCTGTTCCAGTTGATACAACAGTCGTGATTCATTATGACTGGGAAATACCAGAAAATGTTCGTAAGCAAATTAAACCAGGAGATTATTTTGAATTCAACCTGCCGGAGCCGCTGGATGTTAAGACTCTGCCGCAAGGTGGAGATTTAAAGAATGAAGATGGTGAGACGTATGCAACATATACGATAGATGAAAATGGTAAGGTTACAATGATTTTCAATGAGAATGTTACGGATGAAATAGATATCAATGGGACATTTGATTTCGAGAGCATCTTTGATAAGACCGTCGTTACTGAGCCAGGAGATGTAGTAGTGACATTTCCAGCAGAGGATAATCTACCTCCTATCGAAGTTCCGGTGAAGCCGAATACAGATACGTCTATTAGTAAAGCTGGTAAGTTTAATAAAACACCTAATCCTAGCAGTGTTACTTGGACTGTGGATATTAATCAGGCAATGAATGAGCTGACAAATCCCCAAGTCACTGAGACCTGGCCGGATGGATTAACCTATTCTTCTGTTAAAGTCTATAAGCTGGTAATGAATCTTGACGGTACAGTTTCTCGTGTAGGAGAGGAGTTAACCGCACCTGATCAATATACAGTCGATGAAAATGGCAATGTTACAATTTTAGGGGATACTTCCGATGCATATCGCGTGGAGTATGTTACAACTATCGATGATGATGCCATTCCAAATGAGGGCGGCCCCGTGGAATTTAATAATCAGGCCAATTTATCAGATGATAATGATCCGACAAAAATACCTGCGGAAGCATCTGTTACGACCACATACGGAAAGATGGTAACAAAAAATCAAACAGGCTATAATCCGTCAAATCAGGAGTTTTCATGGAGTATTGATTACAACTATGGTGAAAAGCATGTAAATCAGACGGACGCAGTTATTACAGATACAATGAGTGATAATATGGATCTTGTAGATGATTCGCTTGTGATTTATCCAATTACTTTTTCAGCAGATGGGAAGGAGCAGAAAGGCACGCCTTTGGCCTCGCCTGAAGATTATGTGCTTGTACCCAATCCAAATGGTTCCGGATTTGTGGTTCAGTTTACTCATGATGTGGATCAGGCCTACAAAATTGAATACAAAACAAAAGTAAATGGTTTGGTCACTGATGATACGGCTGTTGATAATAAAGTGCAAACTCATACTGGTGAAGAATCTGGCGGGAACGGAAATGCTGTTCAGCAGAATATCATTAAAAAACTTGGTGATGTAAATTACAGTAGTCAGACCGCCAAATATTCTCTTGAAATCAACGGTAATCACTATCCAATGCACGACTTAACTGTTCATGATACGTTTAATCCGGTTCCTGGAATGAGACTAGCTACTGTTGGCGGAGATGTTCCAGGCTATCAGCTGACTATTGATTCTTCTTCAGGCGACAGGCTAGTTGAAGGAGAAGATTATATTATAACGGTCAATTCTTTGGACGGAAAAAGTGATTACGGGTTTGATATTGTCTTTATTAACGATTACGCAGACACCAGTGAGTCATTTACAGTGAACTATACGACTATTTTTGATATTAGTGTCATCGATCCTCGTAATCCGTCACTCGACCATTTTTTAAACAATGTAGATGTGACGTGGAAGGACAATAATGGTGATTCTCATGATTCCAATGATAAAAATGAATTTAAACCGCTGCCGGGATTTTCATACAACGCAGAAAAATCGGGTGTATATAATGCTCAGACAAAAGAGATTACTTGGACGATTAATGTTAATCTAAGTCAGAATCAACTGATAGATGCCTTTTTGAATGATCCGATAACTGGGAATCAGCAGTATATTCCAAATTCAATTAAGGTGTACGATGGGTTTACAGAACCAGATGGAACCGTTGTGAGAGAAAATGATGTAACACAAGATGGCGGACTAACGATTTTGGAACCGAATAATAACGGAAATATCCTCCACATTGATTTTCCTTCGACTCAGCGAACGTATGTCATTGAATTTAAGACATCTGTTGAAGGTCAAGTCGTCAATGGTGCTCATACCTATGATAATGTTGCGACTTATAAAAATGATGATGAAAGCCGTGAAGTAACAGGGAATGTGTCAATTAAAAACGGCGGTTCCCATATTCAAAAGAATGGAAAACAGGACACTACAGACCCCAATTATATGTTGTGGGATTTAACAATTAATCCAAGTCAGTCTACACTGGATGATGTAGTGGTTCATGACTATCCATCCAATAATCAAGTGGTTGACAGAGAGTCTATCAAGCTTTATGAAACATTTGTTGCCACAGATGGTACCGTGACTGTTGACCATGGCAAGCCGTTACTTGAGGGTGTGGACTACTCGGTGGAGTTAATAACAGATAATGTAACGGGAAATCAGGAGATTCAGGTCAGCTTTCTGCATCAAATTAAGACAGCTTATGTAATGGAATACCGCTCTTTAATCAGCTCATCTGCTACTGGTAATATAGATACAGTGAGTAATAGAGCAACAATTGACGGAACGGGATCTGAAATAGTTCATCAGGAAATCAACAAAAATGTGACTGTTCAAATTGATCATAGCGGAGGAAGTGCTTCTGGAACAAAAGGAAGTATTACGCTTCAAAAAACGACTGAGAAGAACATGATATTGCCTGGTGTTCACTTCCAATTATGGGACATCAATAAAACACAGATTCTTCGTGAAGGAGATACAGATAATAGCGGGAAAATAACTTTTGGAAATTTGAAGCTGGGAGACTATCTTCTGGTTGAAACGATTGCTCCTGATGGTTATACGATTCCAGACGATTTAGTTACAGGACGAGTAATCACTATTTCTCAAGAATCCAGCCAAGTATCCGCCCAACCGCAGCAAATTATCAACCAGAAATCAAAAGTATTTTTGAAAAAGACAGGTGAAAACGGCAGTTTATTAGCAGGAGCGCAGTTCAAGCTGGAAAGAAAATTTGGCGATGTTTGGCTGCCAGCGACAGCGGACAGTACGTTGACAACAAATAGTCAGGGAATTTTGGAAATAGATGGCCTGCTTCCCGGGATCTATCAATTGATTGAAACAAAAGCTCCTGATGGCTACTTGCTGGATGCTTCACCAATTGAATTTACTGTTGTAAAAAATGAAAACAATCAGGTACCAACGGTGAATTTAACCATGACCAACTATCAAGGTGCAGCGCAGCTGCAAAAAGTATCAGCTGAAGGACAACCATTAGCAGGAGCACAGTTTAATGTGGTAGATGCTAATGGAAAAGCAGTGAATTCAACTCCGTTGATTTCCGATGCACAAGGAGTCATCACTGTAGAAAATCTGGCACCCGGGGACTATAAGTTCGTCGAAATCAAAGCACCGACAGACTATATTTTGAATACAAAAGAATATCCATTTACCGTAGCTTCAGAAGCTACTGGCAAACCGGAAATAGTGGATGTTGGTTCAGCGGTGAATTATCAAGGAGCGGCCTCTTTACTAAAAGTTAATGGAGTAGGCGATGTTCTGGCGGGAGCGGAATTTGATGTTTATAAGAGTAATGGTCAAAAGGTAAATACAGTTCCTTTAGTTTCTGCTGGAGATGGAAAAGTAAAAATTGACCATCTGGCACCAGGTGATTATTATTTCAAAGAAACGAAAGCTCCTGACGGCTATATTTTAAATACTGAAACCTATTCATTTACAGTTGCAGCTCAAAATAATGGCGAGCTGAATGAAATAACAGTTGGTCAGGCAGTCAACTACACTGGCAGCGCGGAACTAACCAAGATTAATGGTCAGGGAGATAAGCTGCAGGGAGCTGAGTTCGCTGTTTATGACGAAAGTGGAACATTAATCACTGCTACACCGATTGTGTCAGACGAAAATGGGCTGGTTCATATAAATGGACTAGCACCAGGCAGATACTACTTTAAAGAAACAAAAGCACCATTAGACGATGATGGACGTCCTTATGTTATTAATGACTATCCTGTTTACTTTACCGTACCAGACGCTGCGGCAGGTCAGCCTGAGGTATTGGAATTAGGCGACTTCCAAAATTTTAAAGGAAAAATTTCTTTAACGAAGGAAGGGGAAGCTGCTCAAACAATTGCCGGCGCAGAATTCACTATTTATCGTTCTAATGATCAAAACGAAGAAGTAGCTGTACGAGTGGTGACTGCTAGTGAAGACGGTGTAATCGACATTGAAGGTCTTCCGGCTGGAAGCTATAAAATTATTGAAACAAAGGCACCAGCAGGCTATATCATTAATGCCCAGCCAATCTATTTTGTCGTCGCACCAGATTCTGAAAATGATCCTGTCATCGATCCTGTAGTCGTGCCAAACTATCAAGTTTCAATTGAAGCAATGAAGATTGATGGAAGCAGCAATCAGCCGATTCGGGGATTGGCCGGTGCAGAGTTTGACGTACTGAATGGAGATGGCTCGCCATTAACGGCAGATCAGCCTATCTTTGATGCAGACGGTGCGCCAATAACCATAGAGAATAAATTGACTTCTGATGAGAATGGCAAAATCTTTGCTGCTGGTTTTGCTGCCGGAACGTATCAGCTAGTGGAAACGAAAGCACCTGACGGTTATATTCTTGACCGTACACCAATCTTTTTCACTGTTGAAAATCAGTTAGGAAAACCTGAAACATTGACCATTTCCTTAGGTAATATCAATAATTATCAAGGGAAATTTGCAGTAAAAAAAGTTGATGAACACAATAAGCCTTTAAAAGGCGGAGTTTTCCACATTGAAAATGCAGCAGGGGAGAAACAAACGGTCATTGATTTCTTAGGCAATTCAGTGACAGAACTGTCTGCTAATGATTTAGGGATTATTAGTGGTTCCGGACTTGCTCCAGGCAGCTATCAGCTGATTGAAGACGAAGCGCCGGCCGGCTTTATCAAGAATACAAATCCGTTGTCCTTTACAATTGATAAGGAGGCAGTTGGTGCGCCAACCATAGAAAACGGCGGTCTCTTTTCAGGAACCTATGTTAATTATCAGGGAGCTGCTCAGCTTACTAAAGTAAATGAATCAGGACAAAGCTTAGCAGATGCGGTATTCACTCTCTTTGATAAAAATGGTAGTAAACTGGCTGATTATGTATCTGATGCTGATGGACGGGTTCATTTTACTAATCTGGCGCCAGGTGAATATACTGTGAAGGAAACGAAAGCACCTGCTGGGTATCAACTTAGTAAGGACCCCGTAGTATTCACAGTTTCTGCCAGCGCAGCAGATAAGCCTGAACAGATAGAACTGGGACAATTTAAGAACAACCGAATACCGGAAAAACCATCCAATCCCATGCATCCGTCAACCTCAAAACCAAAAGGTAGATTAGCTAATCTAGGCTCCTTAGTCAATAATACCTGGCTGTATGCCGGAGTAGTGATTATTGCGGCAGCAGCAGGAACAGCTGTTTACCGATATAGAAAATCCAAAAAGGATAAACTTTAAATAAATAAGAAATGGACTGGTGATTGGTCAATCATCGGTCCGTTTTTTTTAGCAGCTGAATGGAGCAGTGATTTTCTTGTTGAGGTTTGGAAATAGTTTTTCTATATTGATGTTACAAAAGATTTTATTAGATGGATAGTGGACACCATCTGTTTATTCAGTCAATGAACAGATGACTAAGACAGTGCCATCTGCTACGTTTAATAAAAAAGATTTTTGTTTGCTATAGAGATTTTTTGGAGGATTTATACAGGTGAAATTTACACTTCTGAATAGACCTCTGTTATAATGTTTGGTGGAGGAATCAAACAATGAATGAAAATCAATTATCAAAACGTTTAGAGCGTGTAGGGACGCTTATTCCTGTCGGCAGTCGTCTGGCAGATATAGGCTCTGATCATGCTTATTTACCTGTGGCGTTAATGCTTCAGGGGAAGTTGGAATTTGCTGTGGCGGGTGAAGTAGTTAAAGGCCCTTACGAGTCAGCTGTAAGCCAAGTTCGAAAAAGCGGCCTGACCGAAAAAATTGTTGTCCGATTGGCAGATGGATTAGATGCGGTCGAAAAAGAAGATCAAATCAATGCAGTTTCTATTTGCGGTATGGGGGGTATCTTGATTAGGGATATCTTAGAAAAGGGTCGAGTGGCGAATAGAATAAATGGAAACGAAAGATTGATTCTGCAGCCTAATGTGGGAGAAAAGGGGCTGCGTAGTTGGCTAATGCTGCATGACTACACAATTCTTGCAGAAGATATTTTAGAAGAAAACCAGAAAATATATGAAATCATTGTTGCTGAGAAAGGAACTTCATTTCATGACTATACAGAGGATGAGCTGTTGTTCGGACCTGTTTTACTTCAGAAAAAAGGAGAAATCTTCCTGAAAAAATGGTCTCGGGAAGTTAAACAGCGGGAATATGTCCTGAAGCAGCTGGAAAATTCAAAGACTGATCAGCAGGAAAAAATTGCTGAGCTAAAGCAGGAAATTAAGCAAATTCGGGAGGTGCTTTAAAGTGACACTTAATGGAAATGAGTTTATCCAATATTTTGATGCATATTGCCCGCAGTGGTTAGCTGAAGCTGACGATCCAGTGGGGCTTCATATTGGAACATTAAATAAAGAATTATCTACGATTATGGTGACGTTAGATGTTCGGCCAGAGGTCGTCGCAGAAGCAATCGAAAAGAATGTGGATTTAATCATAGCTAAGCATCCGCCTATTTTTCGTCCAGCCAAGCGTCTGAGTCTGGACCAGCCTCAAACAAAAATGTATGCAGACCTTTTGAAGCATGATATTGCTGTATTTGCGGCGCATACAAATTTAGATATCATAGAGAATGGTTTAAATGATTGGTTTTGTGAGAAATTATCAATTGAAAATACAACATATTTAACCAAAACCCATACGGTCCACTATAAAAAGCTTGCTGTTTTTGTTCCAGTCGATGCAGCGTCGGAAATGAGGTTAGCTTTAGGGAAAGCGGGAGCAGGACTTCAGGGAAACTATCAAAATACGAGCTACTCCTTAATTGGTACCGGACGCTTTACACCAGTAGAAGGGGCACACCCTGCAATTGGCGAAGTGGGCGTGGAAGAAAGTGTTCAGGAAGCAAAAATAGAAGTAATTTTTCCTGAGACGATTGAAGCTGAAGTCGTGAAGGCTATGAGACAAGCTCATCCATATGAGGAACCAGCTTTTGATATTTTCAAAATTGATAATAGAACGAAGGATTTTGGCTTGGGGCGAATTGGTGAGCTAACAGAAGCTATCCCTTTAAAATCATTTATTGAAAGAGTTAAAGAAAGCTTTAATCTTGATGGATTACGGCTGATTGGCACTGATACAGATGAAGAACGGCTGATTCGCCGTATAGCGATTTGCGGCGGCAGTGGAGAGAAGTTTTATCCAGATGCGTTGAAAAAAGGCGCAGATGTTTATATTACCGGCGATGTTTATTACCATACCGCTCACGACATGGAGGCAGAGGGCCTGACAGTTATCGATCCAGGCCATCATATTGAAGTGCTTTGTGTTTCAAAGTTGGTCAAACTATTCAATCAGTGGAAAAAAGACTATAATTGGGATGTGGCTGTCATAGAATCAACAGTAGATACAAACCCATTTAAATTAAGATAGGAGCAATGAACTATGTACGAAAATCTATTACCTCGTTTTTTACGTTATGTAAAAACAGAAACAAGATCTAATCCGGAAAGCACCACAACCCCATCAACTGAAACGCAAATTGCGTTTGCTCATACATTGAAAAAGGAATTAGAAGAACTGGGCATGACAGATGTGATCTACAATGACAAAAATGGCTTTGTAATCGCAACATTACCAGCTAATACCGATAAAGATGTTCGGACGATTGGTTTTATTGCACATATGGATACGGCTGATTTCAACGCGGTAAATGTAAATCCTCAGATTGTTGAAAACTATGATGGAGAATCTACAATTAAGCTGGATGAAGCAGGAAAATATACTTTAAATACAAAAGACTTTCCCAACTTGAAAAACTATACAGGTCAAACCCTTATTACAACTGATGGAACAACTCTGTTGGGTGCGGATGATAAGTCAGGAATTGCGGAAATCATGACTGCAATGGAGATTCTAATTAAAAATCCTTCAATTAAACACGGGACTATCAGAGTTGCTTTTGGTCCAGATGAGGAAATCGGCGTTGGTGCAGACAAATTTGATGTTGCCCAGTTTAACGTAGATTTTGCCTATACAATGGATGGCGGACCTGTAGGCGAGCTGCAGTTTGAAACGTTTAATGCTGCTCAGGCTGAGATTACTATTCATGGGAAAAACGTTCATCCTGGTACAGCTAAAGATACAATGATTAATGCGCTGCAGCTAGCTATTGATTTTCATAATGAACTGCCGGCTGACGAAGTTCCGGAAAAAACAGACGGTGCTGAGGGTTTCTATCATCTGTTGTTTTTGAATGGCGTACCGGAAGAAGCAAAAATGACGTATATCATTAGAGATCATGATCGAGACAAATTTGAAGCCCGTAAAAAGAAAATTACTGAAATTCAACGTAGACTGAACGCTTCCTTTGATCAGGAACGCGTAGAAGTTACTATGTTTGATCAATACTACAACATGAAGGAAGTCATTGAAAAAGACATGAGTATTATCGAACTGGCTAAGCAAGCGATGATTGAGCTGGAAATCAAACCGCTAATTGAGCCAATTCGAGGCGGTACGGATGGCTCAAAAATTTCTTATCTGGGTACACCAACACCGAATATTTTTGCCGGCGGAGAAAATATGCATGGCCGATTTGAATTTGTTTCTTTACAGGCAATGGAAAAAGCGACCGATGTTATTGTGAAAATCGCTGAGCTAAATGCAAAATAAGCTGAAGTAAAAACCATATTTCAATTGGGACTGGGGCGATATTCTCTATTAATGCTCCAGTCCAATTTTTCTGAGGAGGGATAAACGATGAAGAACATCATGATTTTATTCAATAGTACTTCTGGACAGGATCAGGGGAAGGATATCGCTGAGCAGTTTAAGCGTTATGCTCAGAAAAAGCAGGCTGATTTAGTTTGTTTACTTCAGGAAATTGGCCCGGAAATTGATGATCAAAAGGTTGTCGCAGAAGCAGAGAAGCAACAGATTGATACCTTAGTAATCATTGGCGGCGATGGAACAATCAATAAAATGGTCGCTGCCTTTAGAGAACGTCTTTCTGATTTAACATTGGGGATTCTTCCCGGGGGAACGGTAAATAACATGGCACAGGCGCTAAATATTCCAACCGATTTTTCTGCTGCTTTTGATATTATTTTAGCTGGTCATACCCGAAAAGTTGATTATGGTAAAATCGGTAGTAAGAGTATTGTCAGCACAATGACAATTGGAATTCTAGCAGATACCGCTGCTCAGATTACCCAAAAAGAGAAACAGAAATACGGCAAATTTATTTTTGTAAAAAACTTTTTCAGGCTATTAGCTAAGAAAAAACGGTATGATTTAGAAATAACGATTGATGAGAAGGAATGGCGGGGAAAAACGCAGCTTTTAGCTGTTGTTATGACAAATTCTGTTGGCGGTTACCGAAACTTTGATACAGCTGCAAAACCAGATGACGGATTGTTTCATTTAATCATTCTGCCGCAGATTAATACATTTAAGCTGATTGGCTATCTGCCAAAAATCATACTGGGAAAAATAAGTGAACTGCCTGAGATGGATTATCTGACAGGAAGTCATATTCAGATAAAAAATCACAAGCAGGGAGAAAAAATAGTAACCAGGGTCGACGGCGATCCATGTGATGATTTGCCTGTAGAGCTTACGATGGTTAAACAGGGTCTAACTATCTTTGCTCCAAGCGAAGAATGAGTTGATTAAGGCTATATTCAACGTAAGTAAAGGCAGCTAAACTTTTTCTAATCACAACAAAGGTTTAAAATGGCAGGGAAGAGAAGAGGTGACAGACCGTAGTGTCAATTGAAGTTAAGCTGTTAGGAATTTATCTGGCAGGAATTAATCTTTATGTGTTGTTCATGATGTATTATGATAAACAACAAGCAAAAAAACGGGAATGGCGTGTATCGGAAAGCCGGATACTGGCTGCTGGTTTTTTAGGCGGCGGCCCGGCGGGACTGTTAAGTCAACAGCTTTTCCATCATAAAACTAGAAAGTTTAGATTTTACCTGATATTTGGTCTAGGAACAATTGGATGTATAGCAGCTATCTATTATAGTAGTAAGTATTTTTAAGGGGAGAAATCATGAAAAACAATACTGTGCTGAAAATCATTTTTAACATTCTCTTAATGTTGCTGATGATTGGCGTCGTTGTTTATGTGATAGACAATTCATTAGGCGATATTATTGCTCAGCTTTTGGAAACAAGTCTGCTTGTAGCCGTGCTGGTTGTTGGCCTGGGAGTTGTATATCAAATGGTAGAAGGACGGTCAATCCGCGAAATAGCAGTGAATTTTCAGCCCAAGTTTACCTCGAAGGATGGTTTTTTCGCTTCGTGTTATGTAGCATTTTATAGGATTATTTCGTTTGGGACAGGGACATTGGTCTCAGAAGTATTATTTTACCGAAAAAAAGGGTTAGCTGTTTCTCAAGGGATGGGCGTCACTGCTCTTCATATGATTATGTATAAGCTGGCTGTTGTATTCTGGGCAGTAATAGGACTTATTTTTCAATTTTCATATCTTTATACCCATTCACCAAAGATGATTCCTTTTATAGTCATCGGAATGATTATTACTTTTGTGATTATTTTTGTAATTATGGTTTTATCGGTTAGTATTAAGCTTCAAGTTGTTTTGACCGTTTGGGCGAGTAAGCATATTAAGCGGCAGAAGCTGAGAGACTGGGTGGATAAATGCAATCTTCAGATTTATTCATTAAGAGACACCATGCAGACGATTGTCAAGGACCGCTCAGCAGTTCTGCGCATATTCCTTTGGAATGCAGCAAAAGTTTTTATTTGGCTGGTGATTCCCTATGTAGCACTGGTAGAAGCACACCCGCTCATTGATTTTATCCAGACGTGGGCGTTTACAAGCTTTGCAATTGTGTTGTCTGGGGTAATCCCTACGCCTGCGGGAATAGGTTCCTTTGAATTTGTTTATCTACTATTGTTTAAACCGCTGGTTGGTACTGTAGATGCAGTTTCTTCACTGCTGCTGTACCGCTTCAGCAGCTTCGTCCTACCGTTTTTACTGGGTATGGTATATGTCATTATGGAAAAGCGCAAGAAGATTAAAGAAGAAATCATAGCTGTCAGGGATGAATCAAGCTCTTCAGAGTAATTTTCAATAGAAAAAAAAGAAGTCTTTTTCTATTGATTTGTTTCGGATAAAAATTATGTGTTATACTTAGAGACATACTAGGGGAGTCATTGTGACTGAGATGTTCATTCGAACGGACCCTTTGAACCTGTGAGTTGATACTCGCGTAGGGAAGTAGTCTAAAGAATAGAATACGATATTTTAGACTCTTCAAAATGGTTCCGTACATTCTGAAGGGTTTTTCTGTTTTTTCGGCCTTCTTCTCAAAAAAGTATGGGGAGGAACAGCATGAGATTTACAACAGAACTAAGAACACAAGCAGACGTAATTTGGGAAAAAAGTAAGAAGCACAGGTTTTTGAAGGAGCTTCAAAGCGGGACGCTTGCTCCGGAAATTTTCCGTTTCTATTTGATTCAGGATAGATACTACCTAGAACAGTTTGCCCGTATCCATCAAGCTGCTGCTGATTTAACTGCAGATTCAGCGATTCAAGCATTATTTTTATCGGGGGTTAAAGGATTGGAGGAAGCAGAAATCGCTGTACGGGAGGATTTCTTTGGAGAACTGGAAATTACTGAAGAAGAAATTCGAACCACACGGATTGCACCCACAGCTTATCACTATACTGCTCATATGTATAGTGAATTATCCACTGGCAGTACCGCTCGGACAGCGGCAGCTTTATTGCCTTGTTACTGGCTGTATCAGGAGGTTGGGGAGGAGCTGGCTGGAAGTGGTTCCTCCAATCCTTTATACCAGCGCTGGATTGACACTTACAATAGCGAGGGGTACAAGGAGGCAGTTGATAATCAAAAAGAGCTAACAGAGCGGCTCGCACTTCAGGCCAATAAGCAAGAGCGCGAGGCAATGAAACAAGGCTTTTTAATCAGTAGTTATCAGGAATGGAAGTTTTGGGAAATGGCTTATACTCTTGAAAGATGGGAGGAAAGTCCATGTATCCATATTATTTAATTGAAGAAATTCGAGAAAAAAATCCGCTGATTCATAATATAACTAATATAGTGGTGGCTAACGATTCTGCCAATGGCCTACTGGCAGTTGGGGCCTCTCCTTTTATGTCGGCGAGCAGTGAAGAAATGATGGAAGTAGCAGAGATTGCAGATGCCACTGTTCTAAATACAGGAACTCTCTCAGTCAGCCAGTTAGCGGCAATGAAAATTGTTGGAAAACGAGCCAACCAATTGATGAAACCGGTAATAATTGATCCGGTCGGTGTTGGGGCTACTTCTTTTCGAAAAGAGCAAATCATGCTGCTTTTAGCTGAAGTACAGCCAACACTAATTCGCGGAAATGCTGGTGAGATTGCTGCTTTAGCTGGAATGGGCTGGCAAAGTAAGGGGGTAGATGCAGGCTCTGGCTCAGCAGATATAGTAGCTGCTGCAGAACAGACTGCAAAAAACTATGCGTCTCTGGTTGCTGTTAGCGGTGAAACAGATATTATCACCGATGGACAGATGACTTATATTGTTGAGAATGGAACGCCTTTTTTTACAACAATGACAGGAGCAGGGTGTCTATTGTCCTGCTTATGCGGTGCTTTCCTATCGGTGAGTAAAGAAGATCAGTTGGAGGCCGTATTGGCAGCTCATGCTGGTTATGCCATTGCTGGAGAGCGAACTTCTGATAAATTATCAGGCTTGGCAGTCGGCAGCTTTAGAACAGGACTGCTGGATGAGCTTTCAGCATTGAACGAAGAAACGATTAGTCGTTCAGCAAGAGTTAGGAGGAAAGCATAATGAACAAAACGATTCAGTCCTTAACTATTGCAGGCTTTGACAGCGGCGGCGGTGCAGGTTTACAAGCTGATTTGAAAACATTTCAGGAGCGTTTTGTCTTTGGGACCTCGGTTCTGACTGCATTGCCCATTCAAAATACCCAAGGTGTAAAATCTGTTTACGACATCCCGTTGACAGCTATAAAAGAACAGTTGGCAGTTATTCAGGAAGATTTTGTAATATCTGCAGTCAAGACGGGAATGCTTTTTACTGCAGACATTATCAAACTGACCGCAGAATTTTTAAAGACGGCTGACTTTGGTCCATTGGTGATTGATCCGGTGATGATTGCTAAAAGCGGTCATGCGCTTTTAAAAGAGACTGCTGTAAAAGCATTAATTGAAGAACTTCTGCCGCTTGCAGAGATTATTACGCCAAATATTCCGGAAGCAGAGACAATCAGCGGATTTCCAATTACCTCTAAGGCAGAAATGGTTCATGCTGGGAAAATCATTCAACAGCAGGGCGCCAAAAATGTCGTGGTAAAAGGTGGTCATCACATTGAGGGGAAAGAATCTTCGGATTTACTGCTTTTGGAAAATGGAGAAATTAAATGGCTGTCAGCTCCCCGGATTAATACAAAAAAGACCCATGGAACCGGCTGTACATTTTCAGCGTGTATCACGGCGGAGCTAGCGAAGAAGCAGTCTGTAAAGAAAGCAGTTATTATTGCAAAAGCATTTATTCAGGCAGCGATTGAAGATAGTATTGATGTAGGGAAAGGGAATGGTCCAACGAATCATTGGGCATACCGAAAGGTGGAAAAGCATGATGGCAGCTGGTAATTTCCTTGAAGTTTATCTAATTGCGGGAACTCAGGATGTTGTTTCCGGTTCATTGCCTACGTTATTAAAAAAAGCGCTGAAGGCTGGGATTACTTGCTTTCAATACCGTGAAAAAGGGAAGGGAAGCCTTGTTGAGTATGAACAAAGAAAAGAGATGGCGCTAATTTGTCGTAATCTCTGTCGGCAATACAACGTTCCTTTTCTGATTAATGATGATGTAGCTCTTGCTGTAGATGTCTTAGCAGATGGGGTTCATGTGGGACAAGAGGATAAAAATATCCAAGAGGTTCTGGCAATGTTTCCTAATAAAATCGTTGGTCTATCTTGTTATAATCAGCAGGAAATCGATGACGGAAATAAGCTAACGGATATTAGCTATTATGGTATTGGTCCTGTTTTTGGTACGATTTCAAAAGCAGATGCAAAGCCGCCAATCGGTGTGGAAAAACTAAGAATATTAGCTGAACGTTCGACAAAACCTGCCGTGGCAATTGGCGGGATTACTATAGAAAACGTTAAAGAAATACAGGCAGCAACGGTCGCTGGAGCAGCGGTTATTTCAGCAGTGACGCGATCTAACAATATTCAGAAAACCGTTGAAAAATTAAAAAAAGGAAGTGGAGACAAATGACACATCAAGGATCATGTTTATGTGGTAAGACAACATTCTCAATTAAAGAGGCAAGCTTAGAAGTATCTGCCTGTCACTGTGGGATGTGCAGACGCTGGACATCGGGACCGCTACTGTCGATTGAAGCTGGAAATTCAGAAAATATTACGTTTGACAATGAGGACAATATTGGGCGATATCAGTCTTCAGAATGGGCGGAGAGAGGTTTTTGTAAAAACTGTGGTTCGTCGCTCTTTTATCATGGACTGACAGATGACAGCTATTATATTCCTGTAGATTTGTTGAAGGATATAAACGGGGCTAAGCTGGTTTTGGAAATCATGTATGATAACAAACCAGATTATTACTGTTTTAGTAATGATACGAAAAAAATGACACAGGCAGATATTTATCAGCAGTTTGTTGAAGAAACAAGCGAATAGTTTTCAAGATGGGGCTGTGACATTAGTATGCCTCAGTCTTTTAAACCCGGATAAACGGTGTTTCAGAAGTAACTTCTTCGACAATAAGGCGGAACACTTCGGCACTGACCCCCAAGAATGAGAATATAAAAAAGAGGCACCTCCGTTGAATTTATTTTATATAATAAATTTAGCGGAGGTGCTTTTGATGAAGAAAAAAATGGCGTATTCTCTTGAAGTCAAAGAGAAAGTAATTGAATTGAAAATTGAAGGAAAGACAACAAAAGAGATACTAGAGCTGACAGGGGTTAA